>NZ_JBSWXO010000002.1:0-515036 GCF_056160645.1 Alteromonas sp. ABH4_456 | reverse complement strand
ACTGGAGCCGCTTAACGCGGCTCAACGCAACGACCTGATGGAAATCATGGATGACCGCCACGGCAGCAGCTCAACCATCCTCATCAGCCAGCTACCTACTGACCAGTGGTATCAATCCATCGGTGATAACACGCTGGCTGATGCCATCCTCGACCGCCTGATGCACAACGCTCACCGGATAAAACTGAAAGGAGAGTCAATGAGAAAAACACTGGCGACCGTTGACGCCACTTGAACACTTAAGGTAAAAATCAGCTAGCCAACGATGCGTTGATCTGAGGTGTTCAAATAAAACCGGAATGGCTGTTCAAGTAAAACGGAATACGCACGTTATCGACGAGCCAGCGGTAGGCATCGCTTATTTTTGGGCGCTCATCTGTTTTTATTAGCTCAGCCGGCGGTATATCGTAGAGCTGATGAATCATCACGATTTGAGTAAATTGCTCATCAGGGCTTTGTTTCACTTTGTAGCGAATTGACCCTGCTGTCATAAAAATGATCTTTTGATGACCATCTTGTCGTTCTGGTGTTGCTGTTAGGCCCAATACATATTTTGCTCTTACCTCGTTGAGTACCATTTCAAACCTAGGCGCAGATAGATGGTGGCATTCGTCAACAATAATGTGGCCGTAGTCTTGGATGAGAGGGGAGATAGAGTTGTCTTTTTTATTGACCAGGCTTTGGTAGGTGGCAATGTCGATAATGCCACTCGGCTTTCTTTTACCCCCGCCTATACTGCCAATGGTTACTTCGGGTAGGAACGTGCGCAAGCGCTCTTGCCACTGTTCAAGCAGTTGTCGGCTATGAACCAGTATGAGGGTATTTACTTTGCGTTTTACGATCATACCAATGGCTGTAACCGTTTTTCCAAATGCGGTCGGCGCATGCAAAATACCGAAGTCATGTTTGGTTATTGCGGCCACTGCGTCTCGCTGATTCTTTCGCAAAGTGAACTCAGGGGTAAGTTTTAATAATGGTTTGCCGTTTTCACGCTTATCGTCAAATAGTGGCGAAATATTTTGCTCTTGTAGCAAAGCAATCGCGTCATCGAGACAGCCTCGCGGTAGTGCTAGATAACCGTTTTCAATACGAGCACAGGAAATAAACCTCGGAATGCCATGGGTTGAAAAGCGCAACGCTTGTGTTTTAAAAAACACAGGATTAGAAAAACTCGCTAATCGCTTTAGTCCTGCCAGTAGTGGCCCAGGTAACTCGCTCATCAAAAAGTAGATATGGTTGGCCAAGGTAATAGTCACGTTTTTCGGCAAAGACTCTAATTTTATTGGTGTGGCTTTGGCTGTGATTTCCCAAGGTGGGCGGTTATCTGTTAGCCCTTGTTCGGACAGTAATAGGGTGTCGGGTGAAATGGTTGTTATGAGTTGTTCAATACTCGATTGCGTGAGCGTTTTAAGCTCAGCAAGGTACTGCCATTGATCGTCAATCGCATTCAGGTCACTGTCAACAAAGCAACTACGGCCTGAAAGGCGAGCTTCCTTTTGAAGTGGTAGCGCAATGAGATTACCAAAACCGCCTTCAGGAAGGACATCTTGGTTAGGAAAGAGCCTGTCATAGGAGTCAAACGAAAGATTTGGAAATATTTCCATGGCTTTATCAAGCAAAGCGAAACCCAGTGCCCGAGCCTGGTTAGCGGGGATATTGGTGTCAAAAAAGATCCATAAGTGTGCCCCGTTGCCAGAGCGCGAGATTTCTATCGCGTGCGGAATATCAAACTCTTGGCATGCTTTAGACATTGCTTTGACTTCTTCTTGCCAACAGCCTTTGTCAAAATCGGCTGCCAACAAATAGCACGAATTATCTTTAAGTAGTGGATATAGACCAACCACTTGATGACCGGCAAGGTGCCTGTAAATAATGTGCTCGTTTAATTCGCTAAACTTTCGGTGTGAACAGTCTTGGCATTTAATGCGGGGTTTGTTGCATAGTCCACTTACCCACTCATTATCACAAGCTACGGAATAGCCACTGCGACCCTGTTGGTTTTGCCAACGATTGGCAAAGATATCCTCTCGTCCACGAAATCGTTGTCTGAATAGGGCGACCTTTTGTGCTGGCGTGAATGTCTGTACTGAACGCTCGTTTTGAGCGCTACGCAAAGCCTTTCTTAATGCGAGAAGCTGCTGCTTTTCGTTTTCAAGCTCAGCTAGCCTGTTATCAATAGCAGAAATGTTTGGGTAGCGAGCATCATTCATAACAAACTAATTTTGAATCGAAGCACTATGAAGCGCGAACTTGCGGTGGCTTGATCAGCGACTCTGCTGGAATACCTAACCCTTCATGAAGTTTCCAAATCATTTTTAGCGTGAGTGATCGCTTATGGTTTAGGATTTCATAAACACGATTGCTTTTACCTATCATGGGTTCAAGATCTTTAACCGTTAAGCCTTTGCGCTCCATCTCAAACTTTATTGCCTCAACAGGGTCTGGCAAATCCATTGGAAAATGCTTTGCTTCGTAGGCCTCGACTAACGTAACCAAAATGTCCAGCTTTTCGCCTTCAATGGTATCTGGCTCCGCCATCATTAGGTTTTCGATGTCGTTTAATGCCGCGCGGTAGTCGGCATCTGTTTTAATAGGTCTGATGTCCATTATATTTACCTCTTGTTACTACCTTTTGGCTTCAAATCGTTTGCACATCAATTTTGTCGTATTGTGCATGGCTGCCTATAAACCGTATATAAACCACTTTGTAGGCATAATTGATCCAAACGACTAACCGGTATTTATTACCGGCAATGTTAAACACGACACGTCCATCTTTGAGGATGCTGGCATTTCTAAAGTCCTGTTTCACATCCGCCGGTGCTCCCCAATCAGCGTTTAATGCATGCCTATACCACGCTAACGTTGGCTCTTTAGCGTCAATGTATTCTGGGCTGTCTTCCCAAAATGTTTTTAAGGTTGATAATGCGATAATTCTCATAAATAGATGTTAGTCCCAATTTGGGACTTTTGCAAGTTTGGTATTCTTGATGCGGTTAGGTGTTGTTACCGCATCCCCGATTGCCCCATTCCTTGGGGCGGTTCAAGTTCCTCTTATTCACCTTCTAAAGCTTGTGGTATCAAGTGTTGCCCCATTGTCCCAACTGCCCACGGTAAGTGAGTAAATGAGGGCTGCTAGTTTCGCCTGATTGGCTTTTTTGGCATGCGGCTGCGTTTGCCATCGAAAAAGGCCAATACTCTGAACCAATAGAGTGATTCTTCATAACCTAGGCTATACGTTTGGCGTGCAGGCGGGATGAGTCCTAGTTTACGTCCTAGGCTGACAATCACGTAGAACGTGAGTTTTAGCGTCAGCCACGGGGCGAGAACCACCAATGTCGTCAGGCAATATCGAGTAAGTGCATAACCTATGCCATGAGGCTGTTCGAGTAGGGAAATGCCAATACACCAGCCAAGGCTTGCCAGTATGGCTATTGGAAAGGTAATGGGGGCGAGTCGCATCATAAATTGTATGTTAACGCCCTCCTGTGTTGTGCTGTGAAGCGGGCTCAAAGTTCACCAGTGGTTCGATCACATCAGCTACGGTTTGATGGGCAATACGGCGCTCTTCAAAGTAATCGTGTCGGTCGTAGATGCCCTCAACACCTTTTAGCTTATGGTTAAGACAGCGTTCGGCCACGTTGCCTGCAATGCCCAAAGAGGCGGCAAGGCTGCGAAAGGTGCGGCGCAAATCGTGTACGGTGAAGTGTTCAAGCTTGCCCATTTTATTGGGTGGCTGCTTTTTGCGCCCAGGCTCGCGACCAAACAGCTTAGAAATGGCACGATTCAGCGTATCTGGCCCCATATGCGGACGATGGCTTGCTCGTCTGGCCGGGAAAACATAAGGCGATCCACAAGCACGGACTTGCAGCTCGTTAAACCAGGTAATGGCTTGGCGCAGTAAGGGGATGCTGATCGGCACGCCAGTTTTACTGCGCTCTTTGGGCAGGTCCCATACGCCTGTGGTTAAATCCATTTCACGCCACATGGCTTCGCACAGTTCGCTTTTGCGCACGCCCAACACCAAAAACAGGCAGCAAGCGAGGTAGTTGTCGCGGCCAAAGCTATTGATATGGGTATGAAACACGCTGAAGGCGTAGTGAATTTCCTCTTTGCTAAGCATCCGGTCTTTACTGGACTCCACGCCACCGGCATCGTCCACGGTAAATGCTGCGGCTGGGTTATTCAGCGTTAAGTCGAGCTTTATCGCATGTCGAAACAGCTGCTTCATGTACATCAAGGTATCGTTGGCAATGGTAGGTCGGTTACTTTCTCGAATGCGCTCTAATACTTCACGTACATGTGTGGGACGCACGGCTTGGATAGGGAGTTGACCAATCACGGGTGCAATCTCTTTGGTAAAAACACGTTTGGGTATATTGGGGTGCTTTAACCGGCGACTTAAGTCTTTGGCATACCAGTCTTGAAACAGCTGGCTGACATTTTGGATCTCTGGGATGGTTTCAATAGCGCGAATTGCTAATGGATCTTCACCTTGCTGAAGTTGTAGCTGCATTTTAGACGATTCAAGTCGAGCCTCTGCTAAGGTCATACTTGGATATTGACCGAGCGTGGCTTCTCGTCGTCCATTTAGGCTGGTATACCTTAGCATCCAATACGGCATGCCAGATTTTCTTACGCAAAAATATAGGCCATTACCATCACTGTATTTTTTGTTTGCTGCTGCGGTGCGAGCATAAGATTGCACCTGAGTTGCGGTTAGTTTTGCCATCGTTTGTTACTCTATATTCCTAAGAAATCGTTAAAATTTGCTCACCATTGCCACCACTGTTTGTTTATCGATTGGTTCGATAGTTGAGTGATTGAACAATCTGCAAGCAGCACGATAAGTGGGGATGGCATAAGGCGGTGGTGAGATAGATGCAAAAATCTGCTCACCAGATACCTTGACTTTTTGCTTATTGAGTCAAAAAAACAGGTCTTGCCCACCATTTTGCCCACCACTTAAACAGCAACTGATAACGGACATCTGCAAACCGATTTGGACGGGGAAAATAAAAAAGCCCTGTATTTACAAGCAAATAACAGGGCATTTAAGACATTTTTGGACGGGTAAAAAAACTATTCGATGTTTTGAATCTGTTCGCGCATCTGCTCAATCAGCACTTTCAGCTCAACAGCTGATTGAGTGATTTCTGAGTTTATTGACTTGGAACCCAGTGTATTCGACTCACGGTTGAATTCCTGCATCATGAAATCCAGACGACGGCCGCAGGCGCCGCCTTTTTTCAGGATATTACGGGTTTCTTTTACGTGAGCATTCAGGCGGTCGAGTTCTTCTGCCACATCAATTTTTTGCGCCAGCATGACCATTTCCTGCTCGAAGCGGGTGGGATCAAGTTCTACTTTGGCTTCTTCAAAACGGGACTGAATCTTTTCACGCTGCCACTCAACAATAGCCGGCATTTTTTCAGCAACTGCTGCGGCTTCTTTTTCAATGCCGTCCATGCGCTGTTCAATAAGTGCTTTAAGCGCATCCCCTTCGGTGGCGCGGGCTTCGATGAACTGAGTAAGGGTCTCGTCAAATGCCGCCAGAATATCCGCCTGAATGGCATCCATATCGGCTTCTTCGGCAGCGATAACGCCGGGCCAGCGCAGGATATCAAGGGGGTTAACTCCGGTGGACTGACCGTGTGACTGCACCCAGTCTGCAGCATGCATGACTTCTTTCGCAAGTGCCTCGTTAAGCGTGAGTTTGGTTACAGCGGCATCGTTAGCGCTGAAACGCAGCGCGCACTCTACCTTTCCCCGCTGTAAACGCTTGCGAAAGCGCTCACGGAGCACCGGTTCCAGTGCCCGGAATTGTTCAGGCAAACGGAAGTAAGTTTCCAGAAAACGCTGGTTCACCGAGCGGACTTCCCACACGGCTGTTCCCCAGTCTTTTTTCACTTCACTGCGGGCAAACGCGGTCATGCTGTAAATCATAAATTTTCAATCTCCGTATGGATTTATGCGTAAGTCTACGCAGGAATCACCGGGTTGTCAGTGGTAATGTTCACTGTGTTCATACTTTAGTACAAGGTTCAGACAGGTTTTGATCGTCCCTGCTTGCCTGTAACTGTGTTGCTGGCTATTCTGTTACCGGATAAATTTGTTACATTTAATGGATTCTGATTTCAGAGATAATGCCTCATTATCAGAAGTATGTTTACTCAGGGATGACCCACATGTCGTATAAGAAATTAGGTGCGCTGGTCGCATTTTTGTTCCTTTCTTTTTCTGCTTTTGCGGCTTTCACACCGCAGGACATAGCTAAAAATGCTATTTACGCAGATGCCAAAATATCACCTGACGGAGATCGTCTGGCCATCGTGGTTGTGCAGGATGGCATCAGAAACCTTGCCGTGCTGGACATGAAAGATTTCTCAACGGTTGGCGGAATGGCCATGCGCGGGGGAAATGAGGTCGGTACCTTTTACTGGGCGAATAATGATCGCCTGGTAATGGAAATCTGGCGTAAAGAGCCATGGCAATCTGAACCTCAGTTCTGGGGCGAACTTTACGCTATTAATTACGACGGTACTAACGGCGAGATTATCTATGGATTCAACGTCGAAGAGCGTCAGAATACCCGGATTAAAAGAAAGAAAAGCGTAGATGGCTGGGCCCGCGTGATCAGTACGATGCCGGATAACGACAATGAGATCCTGATTGCATCAGAGCCGATGAACGTAGACCGGATTGGTTTCGTTCAGCGTCTTTCTGCCAGCTACGACAGCATCGCATCAATTCACCGTCTGAACGTTTACAGCGGCAAATTGTACCCCGCCAAGGCTTATGCGCCCGCGCCACAATCTGACATTTTTACTGATGACAGTGGTAACCTGATCATGGCAACCGGCACAAATAAGAATGACGATACGCTTATTTTTCGTCGTAAAGGCGATGACTGGGAAGAAATCAGTGAGCAATTCGGGCAGGCTTTCCATCCGGTATCTCTGAACGAAGATGCCACGGAAGTGATTTACCTGGATAATTTCGAACAGGACAAAGTCGGCCTTTTCCGGATGAATCTCAAGACCGGTGAGCGAAAAGAAATATACACCGATGATGTAGTGTCTTTGTCTCAGGTAAATCTGACAACCGATAAGTCCTCTGCCTATGCTATCCGCGTGGATGACGGTATGCCGGCGTACATGGTTTTCGACAGTGCCGGAGAAGAAGCCGGAATCTTTAAAGACTTGCTGGGTGCCCTGCCGGGTTACAACGTGAATATGGTCAGCCGTTCAGCAGACGGCAATTTGTGGCTCATCTATGCCACCAGCGATATTGATGCCGGTACCTATTATCTTTACAACAAATCTGCCAATAGCCTGAGCCAGCTGTTCGCTAACCTCGAACACATTTCCGTAAACGACTTCTCTGAAACCAAACCGGTGAGTTTTGAAGCGTCAGACGGAATGAAAATTCACGGTTTCGTTACCTACCCTGTTACGATGAAACAGGGACAGAAAGTTCCTCTGGTAACGCTTGTTCATGGCGGTCCGCACTATGTACGTGATTTATGGTGGTTTGACCGTGAAGTTCAGTTACTGGCGAACGAAGGTTATGCCGTTCTTCAGGTGAACTACCGTGGTTCCGGTGGCTATGGCGGCGATTATCAGGCTGCCGGCTACAAGCATTGGGGTGACGATATTCAGCAGGATATAATCGACGGTACACGCTACATCATTTCTCAGGGACATATCGATAAAGACAAAGTGTGTATCATGGGCGGCAGCTTTGGCGGCTATTCTGCGGTCATGTCTGCAGAACTCGCCCCTGACCTGTTTAAGTGTGCCGTTGCTAATGCCGGCGTCTATGATCTGAATCTGGCACTGGAGAAAGGTGACATTACTGAATTCCTCACCGGTGATGCGTATCTGGAAAAAGTGCTGGGTACTGACCCCGCTCAGTTAACCGCGTTTTCCCCTGTGACCCACGTGAGCAAACTGTCCGGTCCGGTACTTATTGCCCATGGTGCCCGTGACCGCCGGGTTCCCCTTGAGCACGCCGAACGTCTGAAAAGTGCCCTGGACAAAGCTGGCAAATCCTATGAGTGGTTCGTGAAAGACTCGGAAACACATGGTTTCTATGATGAAACCAACCGCGGCGAGTACTATCAGAAGGTCGTGAATTTCCTCTCTGAAACATTAAAATAATCTGATAACGCCGCATTTATGCGGCGTTTTACTTTTTTACGCCTTAATTCCCTTCCCGCCGGATTCAATTTGCCGGTGTATTTACGCTATACTTGCGCCTGTTAAAAAATACAGATTTATGACCTTTTCTCAGGAGACTCCTATGCGTCCAAGCGGCAGAACCGCCAGTCAGATCCGTCCCGTTACGATTACCCGCAATTACACTTGTCATGCTGAAGGTTCGGTTTTAGTCGAATTCGGTAATACCAAGGTACTTTGCACTGCGACGGTGGAAGAAGGTGTACCGCGTTTTATGAAGGGGCAGGGAAAGGGCTGGGTAACGGCTGAATACAGCATGCTGCCGCGGGCAACGCATACCCGCAGCCAGCGTGAAGCAGCACGGGGTAAACAAGGCGGCCGCACCCTTGAAATTCAGCGCCTGATCGCCCGCTCTTTGCGTGCGGCACTTGATCTGAAACTGCTTGGTGAAAACACAATAACACTGGATTGTGACGTTATTCAGGCTGACGGCGGAACACGAACCGCCTCTATTACTGGTGCCTGTGTTGCACTGGTAGATGCCCTTACCTTCATGCGTGCTAAAGGCATTATCAAAACTAACCCGCTGAAATTCATGGTAGCAGCATTGTCTGTGGGTATTTACGAAGGTACGCCAATTGCTGACCTGGAGTATACCGAAGATTCAGCAGCCGAAACCGACATGAACGTAGTAATGACCGAAACCGGCAAGCTGATTGAGATCCAGGGTACCGCGGAGGGCGAACCGTTCTCCTTTGATGAAATGCACGAAATGCTGGATATCGCTAAGCACGGTCTGCGTGAACTGTTTGATGTTCAGAAAGCGGCTCTTGCGTAAGGAGAGCAGATGAAAGCGTTTAAAAGAGAGTTTATTGAGTTTGCCATCGCCCGTGGCGTGCTGAAATTTGGCGAGTTTACCCTGAAGTCAGGCCGTACAAGTCCTTACTTCTTTAATGCCGGGTTGTTCAACAAAGGTGGCGATCTGGCCAAATTGGGTCGTTACTACGCGGCAGCACTGTCGGATTCCGGCATAGCCTTCGATGAATTGTTTGGCCCTGCTTACAAAGGGATCCCTATTGCCACAACCACAGCAGTAGCCTTAGCTGATCATCATGATATGGATGTGCCTTACTGTTTTAACCGTAAGGAAGCGAAAGATCACGGTGAAGGCGGTAATCTTGTTGGCAGCCCGCTGGAAGGCCGTATTATGCTGGTGGATGATGTGATCACTGCCGGAACAGCTATCCGTGAGTCAATGGAGCTTATTGCTCAGAACGGTGCCTCTCTGGCCGGTGTACTGATTGCGCTGGATCGCCAGGAACGGGGTAAAGGCGAGCTGTCTGCTATTCAGGAAGTGGAACGTGATTTTGGTACACAGGTTGTTTCCATCGTGTCTCTGAATGACGTAATTGCTTATCTGGAAGAAACCGGCGCTCACGCAGAGCACATGGCGTCAATCCGTCAGTACCGTGAGTCATATGGGATCGGATAATTCCCTCTTCGCCAGCCCGGACCACGAACTGGACACACAGGGCCTCCGTTGCCCGGAACCTGTGATGATGGTGCGTCTGAAAGTGCGGAAAATGCAAGAAGGTGAAACGGTTCTGATCACCGCAGATGATCCGGCAACAGAGCGGGATATCCCGGGGTTTTGCCGGTTTATGCAGCACACGCTGGTGGCAAGCCAGACTGAAGCATTGCCTTATCAGTTTCTGATTAAGAAAGGGCTGTAGCCGTTATCTCATACAAACAGTTTTTAAAGCCGGTGATACGCCGGCTTTTTGTTACCGGTTTCCCGGCGTGGTGCGGTAAATTGTTTCAAAACCACAGAAAATGCCAAACATGGCTATGCCGGCACCTGTCGCAGCAAGTCCATACTGCCCGTACCGCTGATTTAAAATAGTACTGAATGCTTCTTTAATTCCACCTGCCTCTGACGGATCCAGTTCAATTGCCGCCTGAATAAAAAAAGCACCTACCAGAATGTAAACAACACCCCTCGCGAGATAGCCGAGTCTGCCGGCAATACGGCTGATATGAATCTCACTGTCCCGCATATGATGAGTATTAAATTTTTCCATGAAATCGGCTTTACAGGCATGCTTTAGCTGGATGAAAGAAAATATCAGAATACCCGTACCGATGGCAGCAACCAGCCATTCTCCCCACGCCTGCTGCATTAATTCCTGTGAAACCTGTTTACTGCTGTCTTTCTCTGAATTACCGGTACCAATCAGTACTCTGATTGCACCCCAGGCCCCGACTCCGTAAATCGTCGCTGATAATACAAAGAAAGCTCTGGTGATCACATCGCCGGCTTTTTGACATCTCCAGGTTCTCGGTATTCAGAAAGGCCTGAATAAGACGCCATAACATATAGCAGACGAGCCCGCATACTACGCCGGCGAGCAGATACCATCCAAAAGGCTGCTCCAGGAGTGTTCTGAAAACATTGTCCTGAGTGGGTTCTTCAGACTGAAGGAAAGTAAATGCTGTGGTTATAACGAAAATACCAAGAAGAATATAAACAACGGTTTTTGCACCATATCCGGCGCGGGCAATATAGCTGATAGTGGTTGAAGCGATCACAGTATCGTATCCGGTATTCGTTACGCTGACAGGGGAAAACCCGCAAGCTTTTTCCAATATTATTTGAATACGCTAATAACCGCTGATAGCGATTTATCTGATGCTAAAATTAATGGCTTTCCGTGATGGCCTGAAGTAAGAGCCGCTGTAAGCGCACTTTGTCATCATGGGACTGGCAGCGGAGATCGCTGATGTGCAAAATCCTCTGCCGGAGCATATGCTTCAGAAGCCTGATATCCACTTCCAGCGTTATGGTTGTGGATGACTGGCTGTCCACCGGTAAGGTCACTAGTGAAGTACCCTTGAAGATAATGTTTGTCGTTGGTAGAAGGCCAGCCCTTTTTGCAGTGAAAACGTGATTTGTTGCAGCATCGTCAGTAACTCAGGGTGTAATGCAAACAGCGGGGCCAGCGCATAGATTTGCTGTGATGCCGCATCAAGACAGGTGGCAGCATCTTCAATGTTCCCTGTAGCAGCATGGCTGCGTGCAAGCTGTATGGCAGCAGCACCATAAGCGGTCAAATCTTTTCTCTGTGCGGCCGGGGAGGTTTCCGGTGCCTGCAAAGAAAGCAATACCGCCTGCGCGATCTCATACGCTTCCCCTGCTGTCTGGCGGGCGGATTCCATTTCACCGGACTTTGCCTTTTCCAGCGCAGATTGACTGGTCTGTGTAAAATGGTTGCGGGCATGCTCCGGGTGGGATTGCAGCCACTTCCAGTATTCCGGGCTAAGATAATGGGTTTTCATCATACGCACCTCCTGAATTAAAATTAATGCAAATGAGAATTATTATCAAATTAAATTTAGCGCTGTTGCCCGGTTAAAACAACGTAGTGATATACCAGATCAACAGCACGACAGCAGTCAGTGCCAGTATCGCTTTCGTTTTATATCGCCTGATTAACGCTTCAGCTTTGTCTCCGGCAACATATACCGCCAGTGCCAGACCAAAATACCGTATGGACCTGGCGATGACCGTAGCCAGTAAGAACAACAGCAGGGAGTATTTTGTTGCACCCGCTGCCAGCATGGCTATCTGAAACGGAATGGGGGCAATTCCGAGCGTCAGTACAAACCAGAACCCCTGCTGCTCCATTTTAGCTGAAACTTGCTTAAACTGTTCAGGGTCAGAAAAGGTGTTAATGATCCAGTCGCCGGTTAAATCGAAAAGATAATACCCCAGCGCATAACCGAATAATGCACCAATAACACACCCCAGAGTGGCCATCAGGGCAATGCTCCAGAGCTTTTCTCTTCTTGCCTGCATCAGCGGTATGAGGATCGCTTCCAGGGGCACAGGTACGATGGTAGATTCCAGAAATGACGCCAGGGTAATGCCTTTCAGCATGTGCCTGGAATCCACCATTTTCTTCGTCGTACGTTTTAACTTTTTCGTTATGGGCATAATCTTCCGTTATTGTTTGAAGATTGCCCCGTCCTTCATAACAAAGACAACCTTCTCCATCACCCTGATGTCCTCAAGGGGATTACCTTCAACCGCAATAATGTCGGCCAGTTTACCGCTTTCGATAGTGCCGAGTTCATCACTGATATTCAGCAGTTTTGCCGGTGAAACCATTGCACTGCGCAATGCTTCAGCAGCAGGCATGCCGGCTTCTGTCATCAGTGCAAATTCCTGAGCGTTGTCGCCGTGTGCTGAAACGCCGCTGTCAGTGCCAAACACAATGCTTACACCCGCTTTATACGCTTTGGAGAAGGTGTTTTGGATCAACGGGCCGATGGCAGCCGCTTTGGGCCTGACAAGTTCCGGAAAGAATCCGTCGATTTTCGCTTTCTGAGCCACAAACTCGCCGGCGAGAATAGTCGGGGTGTACCAGGTGCCGTGTTCTTTCATCAAATCCATGATCTCATCGTCCATGTAAGTACCATGCTCGATAGACGTCACACCGGCTTTAATGGCCCGCTTCATACCTTCTTTTCCGTGAGCATGCACAGCCACGGTCATGCCGTAGTCATTAGCTGTAGCAACAATGGCTTCCAGTTCATCGTCCATGAACTGCGGATTCTGGCCGCTTTTCGCTACGCTCAGAACGCCGCCGGTGGCAGTGATTTTTATCACGTCAGCACCATCCTGATAGCGCTGGCGCACTGCATCGCGAGCTTCTGCAACGCCGTTTATAACACCCTCCTCCGGTCCGACATCAGGGCGAAGTTTGTGTGCCATTCCGTTACTGGGATCTGCATGTCCGCCGGTTGTCGCAATCGATTTACCGGCAGAGAAAATACGCGGCCCCTGCGCCAGGCCTTTATCAATGGCTTTTCGCAGTGCGATGGTTTCGTTGTATCCGTCACCCAGATTACGCACAGTTGTGAAGCCGGCAGACAGGGTTTTCTCAGCAAAGTGTGCCGCTTTCAGGGTGTAGTCAGCTTCGTTGAGTGTGAAGCGTTCCATATAAGAAGACGGGCCCTGCTGGGAGGAAAGGTGAACGTGCATGTCCATCAGTCCCGGCATTACAGTATGATTTTTAAGATCAATCACTGTGTCGCCGTCTTCAGCGCTGATATAGCCTTTTTTCACCGCGGTTATCTTGTTGCCGTCGACCACAATTGTCATCCGGCTTTGCAGAGAGTCGTCAGTTGCAGAAAATAAGTTGCCGGCATGAATGAGGGTGTCTGCCTGCAGGGGTAAAGTGTTCAGTCCCAACAGGGCTGTTATACATAAAGAGAGTTTTTTCATTGTCATTATCGTTATCAGTGTGTGAGTTTTCTACTGTAATGAAATGACTGTGCGGATACCAGTACGGCAAAGGTTATTCGCTGATTTCTCCGAGAATGAGCTCATAGTCACCGCTTTGAACTGTGAAGCGGGTGGTGCCGTCGGGCGCTGTTTTTTCCTCAGCTTCGTTAAGTAACTGATAGTAAACATTCTGATGAAGTCTGGCCCACAAGTTACGCCGGACATTCACGTAAGGTAAAAAGGTGCCGTCTAAAGAAGCCCGCAGTGTGCCGGGATGAGAGGCGCTGACAGTGAATGTATCACCGGTTTGTGTGGTTAATCTGAGGTGATTATCTTCCATTGCCCACTGAACAATAACAAAAGGCACATCCTCTACCTGTATACCGACTTTCTCCACCGGCGTTAGCAGAAAATAATCGTCATTTTCTTTTACTAAAACAGAGGAAAAAAGCCTGACAAGGGATAATCGTGTAACAGGAGATTGCTGATATTGCCATTCACCGGAGGCAGTGATGCACATATCGATGTTACCGCAAAATGGCGGATGCCATTGTTCTACCGGAGGGAGGTTGCACCCGTCATCTGACGGGTGCGACTCTATCTGAGCCTGAAACCGGTTAAAATCCATCGTCTGCAAGCAGAGACTTCAATTCCCGTAATTTCGCCTTAATACGGCGCATATTGTCAGGACCGGTTCTCAGCAATTGCTTTTGCGGCGTGCTGAGTTCTTCCAGTTGCGGATCAGCATATTTGTAGGCAACTGAGTCCGAGTATACTTCTACCGGAACAGGTACTTCCGGGGTATCGAGCAGTTGATCGATAGCTTCCACCACGACAGATTCAAACGGCTGGCCGGGCTGTCCTATCTCGTCATACTTCGACTGGATTTCCCCTTTGTAGCGCTTAAACAGATCAAGCAATGCTTCGTTATCAAAACTTTCCATCATGGTAACGTACGGCGTGTATCGCTTGTAGCTGGCGGCATCAATCCACTCTTTATCAGCCTGACGGTAAACTTTGAATGTTTGCTCCGGTGCGGTTAACGGTACCTGCTGGACCGCCGGCATTTCATCATTGGCCAGATTGGTCACTGTAACAACAAAGCGCTGGATAAGACCCTCATTCACAATCAGGTTGTTCGCTTCTTCCGTACCTGAAATAGCATTTAAGGCTTCTTCTACGCCCTTATCCGACACATCCAGAGGCTCCGGTTCAGGCTCTGGTTGTTCCGGCATGGGTTCCGGCTCGTCAACGGGAGCGATATCTACCGGTTCCGGTGGCGGGGCGGGCTGAAAATCGTCCGGCTCGTCAGGCAGCACTGGCATTTCTTCTGCCGGCACTTCCTCGGTAACCGGTGCAGGTTCTTCCTTCGACGGCCACAACAGCACTGCAATTATGACCACTACAATCACCGCGATAATTAAAATATGCGGCGCCAGCGTTTTCTTCTCTGAATCATCACTCATAAACTTTTCACCCTGTAATGTTCCCTCTGGATCATAAACCCGTGCTACCTCAGGACATTCGCCTCAGAAATTGGCTGAATTCAACTGTCCTGAGATAGTACGGCTATCATACTACCAGAGATGTGTTCTCTGTTTTGAGAATCAATGGATCAATTTGTTCCGTACTAATAGCAAATTCCTCTTTTCTAACACTTTTCTACTCGGGAAAGCCTGATTTTGATCGCATTATCTTTGCTATAACCAGAAAAAATGCGAAAAAACGGAGCGCTTCATTACAACATCTTAATGGGAATTCCGTCTGTAAAAGTAGTCCTTTCTGAATGGTATTTGTACACTTCAGACAGGTTAACGGAGAGCAGCGATGAACAAATTCTACTTTCGCGATATCGAAAACGACCCTGTAGTGATTGATTACCTTGAAGTGCAGTCATTCGAAATGAACGTATATCTGGTACTTATTTGCATCGGCCAGCGTTCAGGACTGGTTTACGATAACGAAGACAAGCCCATGCGTTTTTACAGCGCAGGACAGATCCGCGAGTTGTTCGCTCATTGTCATGTAGAAAAATCGGTGATGAAACATGACACCCCCTACGATGAAATGATTGGCAATCCGCCGAAAGCGTCACATTCTGTAGCATTACCATTCACTATGGCATTACCCTACTGAATCCAGGGTGCAGCAATCTGGCGCAGATTCATTTGTACTTTTAACCGTCTGGCCAGCAGGAATAATCCGCCCAGTTTACGGTGAATGAACAGGGCATCTGCCGGCGGCACATGCCAGAAATTTTCCCGGTACGTCAGTGCGGTACCCATATTGTGTAACCGCATTATCAGGTCACTGTTACCAAAATCATAGCTGCCGTCAACATGTATCGCTTCACAGGCAGTCATGCCGAGTTCAACGACTTTGGTTTGCTGCTGAGTGGTATGCTCCCCGGTGACAAGCCCGATAGACAGCGCCGCACTGAGCATGGCGTCAGCATCATTGTTTGCCGCCGCGCGCAACAGCGAACGGTATCCTTCAGCCATGGCCGGGGCAATTTCTCTGGTGGCACCGAAATCCAGCAGAATAATTTTTCCGGAAACGGGGTCATAGCGGTAATTAGCCAGATTCGGATCGCTCTGTATCAGTTTAAAATCGAAGACTTCTCTGAAAAACAACCGCATCAGTGCGCTCATGATCCCGTTACGCAGGTCTTGTTCCAGATGCAGTACCGACTCTATGTCATCCCCTTTTTCAAAAGACATGGCAAGGACATTTTCAGTACACAGCGACGGGTAGCTGCAGGGCACGATAAACGCGTCATCATCCTGCAAACGGGAACGGTAGGTGTCCAGCATATACGCTTCCCGCAGGTAGTCTGCTTCCTGTTTAAGTTGCTGTTTCGCTTCTTCCAGCACCGGTGCAATATCAAGCGTTTTAGGGATGAGGCCACTCATGCGAACCAGTGTGGCCACATTATCAACATCACTGTCGATGCTTTCACGTACGCCGGGGTACTGGACTTTTAACGCCAGCATTGTCCCGTCGGGGGTGATGGCTTTATGGACCTGACCGATTGACGCGGCGGCGACAGGGGCAAAAGAAAAATACAGCATATTGTCCTGCCAGCTTTCACCCAGTGCATTGCTCAGCACTTCAGTAAGCTGGGCTTTGGGCATCGGACTGGCATCTTCCCGCAGACGGGCAAGGATTGCGGACAGTTCTTCAGGAAGAAAATCTCCGCCGTCCATGGAAATAAGTTGCCCTACTTTCATGGCGGCACCGCGCATAGTGGCCAGTTTGTCGGCTATGCGGGTGATGTTGGCCGGGGTCAGCAATAAGTCAGCCATGGCCGGCCGCTGCCCTTTCAGTAATTGTCCGGCACCACTGGTCACCATATTGCCGGCTATGCGGCCAGCAAGAGAACCCAGACCCAATACCCGCGAAAGCCTGCCAGAGGGGACGGGTTTGCCGTCCGGCTCATCGCTCATAGTGTCACGAATGCAGAAAGGAGCTGAATGCAGAATCCGGCTGCACTGCCTGCGGCAAATCCGGTCCAGCCGTTTTTGCCCAGGTAACGGAAAACCGTAGCGGAGAAAATACCGCACCATAGCATGGCGGCATAAATTGAAAGGGTGCTGTCGGGACTGGTGGCGCCCGGAATAAATAACAGCGCAACGAAAAGAATGGCCATAGCGCCGGATAGCAACACCCACATAATATTCTTTTTGTCAGTGAAGCTGTTGGTTTGAGGAGTCGTTTCAGACATAACACTTACCCGTAACGCGAAAATTGTGTGGTTAACTATGATGCAATACGGGCAAGCGGGTCAATGTGAAGATATAAGACTTTAGTGGTGGCGCGCAGAGCTGTCAGCGAACTCCACACTGAGTAATTCTACGTTATCACGGAATGTCAGGGTTTTTACATCGCCCTGTCCTTCCACGTTAAGTGTATTAATTTGTGCCGGCCACAAGTCTCTGAGTGCATCGTGACGGATACTGAGACCTTCCAGCGAAGGTGGTTGTTCGGTTTCCTGATAAACCCAGAAAAACTTACCATCTACTTCATAACCTACGGTTTTCAGCCCCAGACTTTCGCCATCTGCATTCCGTAATGCAAAGCGGGCCATCACGTAATCAGTAAAAGCCTGCTGAGTGGTTTTGTCATTCAGAATATCTGCACGCTTGTCGAACAGCGCTTTTACAGCATGTTCCGCATCGTGCAGATTAAACCGGTGCATCACCTCAATATTTTCTGTTCTCGGATTGAACAGAACCGTGGTGATTGCCGCTTTAATCTGATGGGCAGATACTGCCTGACAAACCATCATCAGCAGAGCCGCGAAGCTCCACTGAATCATGCGGTGAGACTTAGTTGTCATCACCCTCTCCGTCATCTGTTTTCAGTTCAGCTTTGCTGTCCTGCATCAGATCCATTGAGGTACGGGCTTCGCTCTTCTTCGCCTTATACGCTTCGATACGTGAAGGAATAATGCGACGCGGGTAGTAGTTGTTTTCCACATCTACGTCAGCAGTTTCCCAGCGGGGATCCACAGTAACGCTTACCAGCTCTTTATCTTTGTCGGTCACGACCAGCTTAGAGACAGCTTTCGGTGTACGGCGCCAGATTTCAGCAGGAATACGCATTGACTGTTTGGTACCGTCTGCAAATTCCATTTCCAGCAGAATTGGCATAACCAGTCCGCCCAGGTTGCTGAAGTCCATTACGTAGTAGTTTTTGTCTTCACGTACAGCACGCTCAAAGGTTTCACGTTCCCACGGTTCCAGTTTGTTCAGGAATTCGCGGTACTTGTTGCGGTCTTTGTTGGTTGGTGTGTACTGATCATTGTCATCGTAGAAATCTTTGATGTCGTCGAAACGCTCAACCCACAGCTTGCGGCCTTCTTCACGGTTGCGCTCGTCGGTCAGAGACAGAGGCTTTTCCATTTCAGCTTCACGCTGACGGGCCAGGTCGATGTCAGGATCTTTCGTGTCCAGGCGCAGCTTATACACACGGTCCAGTGAAATATCGACATGATCGGTAGTATAGAACCAGCCACGGAAGAACCAGTCGAGATCGACACCGGAAGCTTCTTCCATTGTCCGGAAGAAGTCAGACGGCGTAGGACGCTTGAACATCCAGCGCTGTGCATACTCTTTAAAGGCAAAATCAAACAACTCACGGCCAAGAATGGTCTCGCGAAGAATGTTCAGTGCAACTGCCGGCTTGGTATAAGCATTCGGGCCCAGGTGCAGTACCGAGTCAGACTGGGTCATGATAGGTACCTGAGATGAAGACTTCATGTAGCCGGTAACATCGCGGGGTTCAACACCCCATGGAATGTTCGGATCCCACTCGCGGCCGGCAACGCCGTCCAGGAAGCTGTTCAGGCCTTCATCCATCCAGGTCCACTGACGTTCGTCAGAGTTAACGATCATCGGGAAGTAGTTGTGACCCACTTCGTGGATAACCACACCGATAAGGAAGCGCTTTTCAGACAGCGAGTAAGTACGTGAACCATCGTCCTGTAACTCAGTACGCGGGCCGTTGAAGGAAATCATCGGATATTCCATACCGCCAACAGGACCGTTAACAGACTGGGCTGTAGGGTACGGGTAGCTGAAGGTGAAACGGTTATATACGTCCAGCGTATGCACCACTGACTCTGTAGAATATTTCTTCCACAGATCGCCACCTTCTTTCGGATAGAAAGACATGGCCATAACGTGTTTCTGCGGGCCGTCCTGCTCTACGCCTTTGGCATCCCACATGAATTTACGTGAAGAAGCCCACGCAAAGTCACGCACGTTGTCAGCTTTGAAGCGCCAGGTTTTAGTTTTGCCTGTGCCTTCTTTCTCGTTTTCCAGCGCTTCTTCGGCGGTTACGATAAAGACCGGACGATCAGCGGTTTTCGCTTCTTCCAGACGTTTACGCTGAGTGCCGGTAAGTACGTCTTTCGGGTTCTGCAGCACACCGGTAGAAGAAACAATGTGGTCAGCCGGTACGGTCATTGACACATCGTAGTTACCGAATTCCAGGGTAAATTCACCGCGGCCGATAAATTCTTTGTTGGTCCAGGCTTCGTAGTCAGTGTAAGCCGCCAGACGGGGGAACCACTGTGCCAGCAGGAAGATGTCGTTGCCGCCTTCGCGCTCGTCATCAGGGAAGTGCTCATATCCGGAACGGGCAGAGACTGCGTCTTCTTCAACGATGTTGTAACCGAATTCGATGGTGAAATCCACTGACTTACCCGGCTTCAGCGGTGTTGCCAGATCTACACGCATCAGCGTGCCCACAATCACGTGATGCAGCGCTTTGCCGGCACTTTCAACGGCTTTAATTTGATAGCCAAGTTCGTGATCGTCAACGAATTGCTGACGGCGCAGTGCACCCATACTCAGTTTAGCCGGGCTGTCGCCGCTGGCTGACTGCGTCGCCGGACCACGGTTACCGATGCCACCAAAGGTAGTGGTGAGGGCTGACATGGAATCATCACGGAACTTGTTCTGATCAAGCTGAATCCAAAGATACTTCAGCGTGTCAGGTGAATTGTTGTGATAAGAAATCTTTTCAGAAGCATCAATACGGCGTTTTTCTTCGTCGAGTTTTGCATTGATGACGTAATCGACCTGCTGCTGCCAGTACTGATGACCAGCTTCACCGGCGGCGTTTCTGTATACGTTAGGAGTAGGAAGTACTTCGTCGAGTTGTCTGAATTTATCTTCGAAGTCGCCCTTTGTTTGTTTTATCGCTGCGGAGGCAAACGGAGCCTGAACCAGTAAACCCAGTACAGGAGCCAGCCAAAGCAGTCGCTTTTGTCGCGTGCTCATATATATCCTTGTAACTTGAATCTAACTCTGACGAGTCTGAATTGTTATGTTATATCTTTTTTCAAAAGTAATGCAGTTTTTAGCCGTAGATAGCTATGTACTCACCGCAAACTGAAGCTTACATCACAGACCTTCAGATCAGAATAAACTGCGGTGTGACAAATTGTTCTTTGGGAAAGCGCGGATATGCGTTTTTTTCTGAATGGGTTTGCAGTATTCTCAAACTCTCTTTGTTTATCAGTTATCTTCATGAGTAATTTCACCTGGCAGCGTGCCGTCGTAAAGGTCGGCAGCGCGTTAATTGCACCTGATGGTTTACATGTCAGTGCTAAGTATTTACTGCCCCTGGCGCGGTTCATTACCGAAAGCCGTGCTGCAGGAAAAGAAGTGATTGTCGTGTCATCAGGCAGTATTGCTGCCGGACGTGGACGGGTAACCATCAACCATCCTGCTTCTATTGCCGAGAAACAGGCCATGGCCGCGATCGGACAGATGCAGATGATGGCGAACTGGCAGCGTTTTTTCGACTGCCCCTGTGCCCAGATCCTGGTGACTGCGGATGACCTTCGTGACCGTACCCGGTACGTCAATATTAAAAACACCCTGCGGGAACTGCTTAAACATGAAGCGCTGCCCATTGTAAATGAAAATGACACAGTGGCAGTGGCCGAACTTAAAGTCGGCGATAACGACAATCTTGGTGCATATACTGCGCTGGTGGCACAGGCTGATACCCTGATCATGTGCTCGGACATCGACGGTTTGTACACCGCCGATCCCCGCAAAGATGCCTCGGCTACTCTGATCCCTGTTGTTGATTCGATAACTCCGGACATTTATGCACTAGCCGGCGGAGCGGGAACGTCCATGGGCACCGGCGGAATGCGAACAAAAATTGAGGCAGCGGATAAATGTACCCATAGCGGTATTCAAACGCTCATCGTCAACGGCCGTGATGGCAAAGTCTTTGATGCATTGCTCAAAGACCAGTGCCCGGGAACATTATTTACTGCAAGGCAGTCCAGTCAGACCGCCCGATCTTTATGGTTAACCCATACGTTAAAAACCCGTGGTGTCATCGACATTGATGCGGGTGCCCGCCGGGCTATCACAGACCGGGGCGCTTCTTTGCTGCCTTCCGGTGTCACCGGCATTTCAGGTAAATTTGTTGCCGGAGATGCAGTGGAGCTGCATTGCGACGGGAAAGCGCTGGCGAAAGGTCTGGCACTTTACGACGCCAAAGATCTGGCCCAGATAAAAGGGCAGAAAAGCAATCAAATCCGCCATATTCTCGGTTATGACTATGGAGAGGTGATTGTCCACCGCGACGACCTGGTGTTGTTGCCCTAGACGCACATAAGCCCGCTGGTGGTTTAGCTGCGAAGCAGAAGGAGTGAACGGATGACGGATTTTACACCGGGATTAAGTGACTACCCGTGGCATGTAGAGTTAACCACACGGTTACAGGATAACGATGAAAATGGCCATATCAACAATGTGGCGTTTTACAGCTTCTTTGATACCGGTGTGAGCCGTTTTCTCAAAGAGCGTTGTCCGGATGCCTCGCGGGATATCGTCGCTTATGTGGTGAGTTCCCAGTGTCAGTATATTTCTCCCGCTTCATATCCTGAAAGTATTTTTGTCGGACTGCGGGTGGTTAAAGTCGGTCGCAGTTCAGTAACTTACGGGCTGTCTGTGTATGCCGGCGATGCAAAGCGCCGCGTGGCACACGGACAATTTGTCCATGTTTATGTTGAACGGCAGACCGATCATGCCGTGCCTGTTCCCGCTGATATCAAAGACGCTCTGGAATCCATCAGGGAGGAATTCTGAATGAAGGCCGTGTTGCTGGATGCTGATACGCTGAAGCCGGAAGAACTTGATATTTCCTGTCTGACTGACCTGCCTGTGTCATTGACACAGTATGGCACCACAACAGCGGATGAGCGCAAAGAGAGAGTGCACGATGCTGATATCATTCTGGTAAACAAAGTGGTGTTGGATGCTGAAGTGTTGCGTCATGCAAAGCAATGTAAGTACATAGGTGTTCTGGCAACCGGTACCAATAATATTGATAAAGACTGGTGTGGGCAGCACGGTATCGAGGTTGCCAATGTGGAAGGTTACGGCACTGACGCCGTTGCCCAGCATGCACTGATGCTGTTGTTAAATTTGTCTACTTCGTTTGCCCCCTACGCCCGCGATGTAAACGCCGGCAAGTGGTCTGCAGGGCCGCACTTTTGCTTGCTGGATCATCCGGCTATGGAGCTGGCGGGCAAACATCTGGTGATTGTGGGTTATGGCGAACTTGGTCAGCGTTTTGCTGAAATGGCAAAAGCTATGGGTATGCGTGTCACGGTGTCTGCCAGACCGGGCAAGCCGGATGACGACAGACCGTCGCTGGACAGCTTGTTACCCGAAGCTGATGTGGTGTCGCTGCACTGTTTACTGACAGAGGATTCCCATCATCTCATCAATGCACAGCGCCTGAGTAAAATGAAGCCGTCGGCTTTTCTTATTAATACCGCCAGAGGCGCGCTGATTGATGAAGCCGCGTTGTTACAGGCGCTGAAAAACAGGGACATTGCCGGCGCCGGACTTGACGGCCTGTCGACAGAGCCGCCCCCGGCAGATCATCCCCTGTTAAATACCGGTCTGCCTAACCTGCTTATCACTCCCCATTCTGCCTGGGTGGCAAAAGAGGCGCGGCAAAGACTGGTGAATATTGCTGCCGGACGGTTGTCTGCTTTCCTGTCAAAGTAAGAACAGTTACAGCCGGTTGAGTTTCTGATTCAACTCGTAGGCAGGCTCTGTCACGATGGCTTCAAGGGCTGCGATACGGGCTTTCAGGGCTGCCATTTCTGAATCATCCCGTTTTTTTGCTGAGACTTTTTCACTGAATGAAGCCTGCATAAACGGGTTGGTGACCTCTCCGTTCATCCAAGCGACCAGTTTCAGGTTATAGCGGGCATCAAGAAAGCATACGGTCAGGGAAACCGACAGCACACTCAGGATAATTATCACAGCGGTAATAGTCATGGTTGTCTCCGGGTAATCAGGGTTATTTTTAACCGCAATGGCGGCGTGTTGATCAGGTAGTCCTGGCGGAATAAAAAAAATTACAAATCACTGTAATTTTTTTCTTTGTCCCGCGACTATGACATTGGAAACAGGGAATTTTTGTATGAACGGGAACCCATTTTGGCCGAAGATTTCGCCAGCATATTAAAACAGTACAACGGATTACTGAGCCGTGTCGCCGCCGGTTACGAGGCCAATGATGCACTGCGTCAGGAATTGCTGCAGGAGATTGCTGTTGCAGTGTGGCAGGGACTGCAGCGCTTTGAACACAAGAGCAGCCTGAAAACTTACATTCTGAAAATAGCCCACAACCGTGCGGTCACGCATGTTGCTTCAAACGCCCGGCTTCCCCGCACTGATGAACTGGATGAAAACACTGAACACGGTGTGTCTGCATTATTAAACCCTGAAGACGCCACCGTACAGGACAAGCAATTACAAGCGCTCCTCTCAGTGGTACGTACCCTTCCTTTGCCGGGGCGTCAGGTGCTGACTTTATCCCTTGAAGGGCTGTCCTACGGGGAAATTGCAGATGTTTGCGGGATCACAACCAGCCACGCCGGTGTGCTGCTGAAACGCACAAAAGAAGAAGTGGTGAGGAGGTTAAATCATGACGAATAATACGGATGATCTGGCTGCCCTGTGGCAGACGCAGGACGTGCAGACCATAGACATCGACAAGCTAAGGCGTGAACTCAGCGGTCAGCGTCGCAAGCAGCGGCTGTACATCCTGATCGATTTGCTAAGCCCGGTGCCGCTCATACTGATGTTGTACATCATGGCAGATGAGCTGTCGTCTTTCTCCCGTACTGTGATCTGGGGATTGCTTATCGTCACTATTCCGCTGGTGGGATACCTGCTCTGGCTACGCCGGCATGCAGCTTTCAGTAATGCCGTGAACACGCAGGCGTATGTGGATGTGCTTTACCGTCAGATAGCAAACAATGTGAAAATTGCCATGTTAACGAAGCATTCCTGCTGGGTTGCTGTTTTGTATCTGGCCGGCATACTGGGATGGGAACTGGTGACCGGTGAAAAAGCAGCTCAACCGGACTTTTCTTCAATGCGGTTCTACGGGGCTCTGGGGTTGGGAGTGGTGTTTTCTTTGCACTGTTACCTGTGGGGACAGCGCCGTGAACGCCGCTTCAGAGCCAGGCTACAGGAACTGGCTTTGATTAAAAACCAGTCCTGAGGCGTTGTTCAGGCTGCCCAGTCCTGCTTCGTCATCACTGACGTCAGGCTGCCAACATGACGGATTGCCTGTAAGCATTTTTCGGTATCGGTGACCGGGAATGAGAAAATCATCTCATCTACGCCGGTAGCCTCAATAAACTGTGTAATCTGGCGCTCAGCCTGCTGCGGCGTGCCGGTAATGGCAAAGCGGAGGGAGTTATTGATGGCCGCGATTTCGTATTCAGACAATACGGCTTCAATATGATCCACCGGAGCCGGCATGGGTTTGTTGGCCTGCTTTCTCAGGTTAGCAAATTGCAACTGGACCGACGTAAACAGCCGGGCTGCCTCGTCTTCATCATCAGCGACTACTGCCATCACACCGGCGGATACAAAGGGTTTCTCCAGCTGTTCAGAGGGTCTGAAGCTGGCGCGGTAAACGCTTATGGCATCCTGCAACATTTCCGGTGCAAAATGGGAGGCAAATGAATAGGGTAAACCGAGCTGACCGGCAAGTTTTGCCGAGTAAAGGCTGGAGCCCAGCAGCCAAAGTGGTACACGGGTGCCTGCGCCCGGCATAGCAATAACGCCCCTGCCACCTTTGTCATCAGACAAATACGCCTGCAGTGCCTGCACATCGGCGGGATAGTCATCCACGCTGGCGTGCATATTTCTGCGAAGCGCCATGGCCGTCGCCATGTCTGTACCCGGTGCACGGCCAAGGCCTAAATCAATCCGGCCCGGAAACAGTGTCGCCAGTGTACCGAACTGTTCGGCAATGACCAGCGGTGAGTGATTGGGCAACATAATGCCGCCGGAGCCGATACGGATATGGCGGGTGGCATTACCGATAGCCGCCAGTAATACCGCTGTTGCTGCACTGGCTACGCCCCGCATGCCGTGGTGTTCTGCCAGCCAGAGGCGCTGGTAGCCTTGTGTTTCTGCTTCTGCCGCAATGGCTTTGCTTTTTTCAAAGGCATCGGCTGCCGTCTGGCCTTCACCGATGTGCGCCAGATCAAGAATAGAAAACGGTACAGATTGCATGATTACTCCTCGTCAGCCTCATCATCAGCTTTTTTCTCTGCTTCCTGCGGGCCGCCCAGAAAGAACTCATAATAAAAATCGATAGCAAATTCCGTTTGTTCTTCAATGGTTGTCTGCACACCTTCTACAAAAAGCTTGGGTAACAGACGATAACGAAGTGCCAGGTCGGGTGGCTCCTGACGTCGTCTCAGTGTTTGCGTACTGCTGTTGTCTCCGCTCAGGCCCACGTCAACATTGTATTGCACAGTAAGACGATCGTTTATGCGGCCATTCAATGATAACTTCGTTGCGCCGCCCCCTGCACTTGATGTGGTGCCGACGCTGAAATCTTCAATCCCCAGTGCACTGCCCACTTTACCTTGCAGCTTCTCCGTATTGGATAAACCGAAGCCAAGCAGCAAGGCGTTGTAGTCTGGCGAAGAAGAACTGGATGATCCCGGGCCGGAGCCGGTTAACAGGTATGACAGACTGTTACTCTGGTTCATTGCCGGCTCAGAGAATAAGTTTATGTTCGGGCTGTCAGCCGCGCCGTCAATGCGGATCCCGGCAACCACACCATCTTCTGTTTTGTCCGGGTCGCGGATAGCTTCGACCAACAGCATGGGTTGATCCAGCGGGCCGTTAAACTGCACTTCACCGGTCTGAATAATCAAGTCCTGACCATAGGCCTGATAGCGTCCGTCAAGGATCTGCAAATCGCCGTATCCCACCAGCGCAGGATGGGTTCTGACTTCAATGCCGCCGTAAAGGTTAGCTGTCAGCCCGAAAGCATCCAACTTTACTTCGCCGGTTTTGTCTTTGTCGATGTTTACCATGACAGTGGCATCAATAATATCCAGCGGGTCTTCAACCGGCGGTTCGCCCCGTAAATGCACGTCTTTGGATGGCGAAACCGCACTGGCAGGCAGTTCTTCAATTTTTACTCTGGCCCAGGGCAGGTTCACATTACCGGTCACCTTTACGTTGCCGGGTTTGATGCTGGCTGTAATGTCAGGCGACACCTGCATGCGGATATCACGCTGGTTAATCTGGAAGCGTTTGCCTTTAAGGTTCACATTAGCGGTAAGCTCATCTTCCCAGTTTACATCGCCGGACAACGTCCCTTTTCCTTCACCGAGCAAAAACGCGCCGTTAAAGGTGGCACTGCGGTTAACGAATTCGATAGTCTGTTCCCAGTCGCCTATTTTCACCGGCATATCTTCAATATCCACATTGCCGTTTGTCAGCTTCACGCTGCCCGTGAGCGACGGTGAGCTTGCCGTGCCTTTAATTGCCAGCTGGCCGTTCAGTGCGCCTTCCAGTTCCCGTATCGCTTTTGACATGGGTTTGAACGGTGCGATGCGGATATTGTCGATATTCACCGTTCCTTCCAGCGGAATGTTTTCTTCACCGGGTCTGACTTTCATGTCGGCGTTTACCGCTCCCAGCTGTTCGCTGAGAATGTTCAGTGTGGAGGTAAGCAAATCATCTTCATACCGGCCTTTGGCGGAGACTTCATCGAGGTTCAGCTTTAGTTGCTGTTCAGGCCCCATTGTCCAGACAGACGGAGTGACAGCCAGATCAAAATTCGCTGTCATTGGCGCATTCTTGCCAAATTCACCGGTTGTATTCACCGACAGCTTCGCATCAGAACTGGCTGTAAATGTGTCGGGCAGCAGCTCATGAGCCCACAACCCGAGTGGCAGACCGTTCGCTTTGACAATCCATTTTGTCCGTTCATCTTTGAACAGCACATCTTCGATGCAAAGCTCACCGTTCTCACGGGACTCCCAACAATTCTCAGATATTTTCATGCTGAAAGGTTCAGGCCGCACTGCAACCCGGAAAGGCTGATTTAACTGCCACCGTGTTGTCAGTAATCCCAGCTGGCTGTTTGTGATGTCGGCGGTGTAGCGTTCATCTTTCCACGCGCCGTCCATTTCCAGTTTCAGGTGATGATCAGGCAGGGTGAGATCCACATTAAAATTGTGTGCTGATAAGGAGCCGCTGATCCCCAGATTACCGTTCATTTCCCCCTGTTCAGCGGCCAGCGCACTTAGTACCGGCGATACTTTTACGCCGGTGAGTGTGATGTCACCTTCCGCCACCGGATCGCTCCATTCACCTTTGGCTTTGATACGACCTTTTATCTGACCGGATACATCAGGATAAAGCTGCTCAGTGGCGTCTACGTCCAGGTCGATATCTGCATTAATATAACGCTGGTTAAATACTTGCGCGGCAACGTGGACCCGGTTTTTTTCCTGCACAACACCCAGATTGGTAACAATTAAGTCGCTGGCCTGAGAGTACACCAGTGATCCTGTCACGTTCAGCTCACTACCGTCCCTAATGCCGTCCACTGCAAGATCGGTAACGCTGACTTCAACGCCCTTGTCGGTGAGCTGCATCAGACTGGTTAGTCCGCCTTCAATTTGCGATGGTGCATAGGGCGACAAGCTGCGCGCTGAAATGCCGTTAAGTCTGGTTTTTCCCGACCAACTGACAGATTCATTTAAAAACAGTGTGCCGGTATTGGTAATTTTCCCTTCCAGGATATCCACTGTCAGGGCATTCACTGTGATGTTGTTGCTGTTGAGTACCACATCGGCATCAACGGGAATATCGCCGATATCCGGCAAGCTTGCACCGGTTTTGGCGGTAAAATGGTAGTTACCCATGGTACCTGTGAGATCCAGCGCACCTTCCCACAATCTGGTGTCCTTAACGTCAGGTACAGGTTGCTCCGGCCAGCTAACAGAGAGTTCAAGGGGCAGCGTATCATCCAGAATGCTGGCGTTACCGGTCACGCTGGCTGAATATGTTCCGCTGGCATCAACATCCAGTGCTAAAGCTCTCAGGGAGCCGTCGGCAGACACGTTGACCTGCTCCTCCACACCGGCGGCATTAACATCAGCACTGGCTGTTAAAGACAGAGGATAATCTCCGGACAAGGTCACCTTTGCATCCGCATCGAGTTTGGCCAGCGTATGTTCCACGTGGAGCTTATCCAGTGCGATGTCGCTTGATTCCAGTGTAACGGTACTGAAACTCAGCAGCGCCATTTCCTGCGTCACCGCGTCGCCCTGCTTTAACTGTGTATTACTCAGGGTGAAGTTTTCCACGGTGACCGGGATGGGGATGACGATTTCAGGCAGTTCCGGCGCTTTATAGCTCAGTGCATAACTCACCGGTTTGTCATCACCCGTTTTATCTGCTGCTTTCTCTGTACTTTCTGGCAGTGCGACAATAAGTCCTTCAATATTTACCGGTGACAGCGTCACCTCTTTAAAGGCCTGACCTTCCAGTGACAAAGACTGCAGAGTGATGTGACCTGCCAGCAACTTAACCGACACATCCGTGATACCTAATGCATTGATTTTCACCGGAACCGGAATTTCCACCGGTTCTGTACTTTCCGGTTCCGGCTCATCCTCAGCCGGTGCTTCGGAGAGTTGCTTAACACGGGTGCCATCAACATTCAGGTAGTCGATACACACTTTGGATGTGATGAGACAGCCTAAAACCACATTGATTTCAGCCCGCTTAACGTTTACCGACCACTGTTCGTTGTGCCAGCTTACGCCTTCTAGAGAGAAATCACTGAGTACCGTTCCGTTGATATTTTCGATATGTAATCCGTCGACAGCCTTGTTCGCAATATAGCGGATCACAGGCGTACCTAACGGACTGATGATAAGGCCTGCAATCAGTACAATCAGCAGCAGAGTGGTAAAAAACCAGAAAGTGAACTTCCGTCTGCTCATAGTTCCGGCCCCAGAATAAAGTGAAGCCGCCAGCTGTTTTCGAATTCAGACAGACCTCTGGCACCATAAACCCGCACAGGTCCGATAGGCGATAACCAGTGAAAACCCACACCAAAGCCATAAGCCAGGCCTTCGTCAAAGTCGTTGGTTGCCGTACCGGCGTCAGTGAAGACCGCAGCACGCCAGTTTTCGGCTACCCGGTAGGCGTATTCAACACTGGCCGTCACCAGGTAGCGGCCACCCACCGACACGTCGGTAAGTTCCTCTCCGGTTTCCGGGTCGATAATGACGTCAACAACCTCTTCACCAGTCTCCGGGTCAATATAAACATTCTTTTTCGGTGATATATCACGGTAAGCAAAGCCCCGGATACTCTGATCACCACCGGCGAAAAACCGCAGTGATGCAGGTACACGGTAAAAGTCATTGGTCTCAATGGCACCGCCTTCTGCTCTCAGCATCAGCCAGTGTTTATTGAGTGTACGGATCATGCCGCCTTCCAAAACGGTTTTAGTAATATTGATGTCAGAACCGGCGTTGTCACGGCCAAACTGGAAAAACGCCTGGAGGTAGGTGCCTTTGGTGATATTCAGCGGGTCGTTACGATCCAGATAACGTATGGCGTACCCCGGCATGACCAACTGAGTTGTCTGTTCCACACTCGTACCCTGGGTATAATTTTCCCGCAGGTAAGTCAGCGAGCCGTCCTGCTGCCAGGGGGAATTGGCTTCCTGCCAGTAACGGTGCGCGGCAACGGTGAGGGTTTCAGCCTCGGTATTGGTATTGCTGTAGTCAATAAACTGGTAACCGCCTTCAATACTGAGGTAGTCATTGGTGATGTCTTGCATTGGAATACGGTAGTCCACCGTAAACGACTGCTCCGGAGAAGATAAAAACAGTTCAGAGGTGACAGAATGCCCGCGGGTGTTGATCCATGGCCGCTCCCATTTTAACCGCAACCGGGCACCTGTATCTGTAGCTGCACCAAGGCCCACGTTAAAGGTATCCCTGGGCTTGTGTACCAGTGTAATCTCAACGGGCACGGTCAGATCCACCGCTTCGCTGACCACCGGACGGGCAATAACACGGGAGAAGTAACCCGACTGATTCAGACGGCGGTTAAATTCTGTCAGTTTCGCTGACGAGTAATACTCGCCGGATTCAAAGGGCTTTAACCGGTTGAGGATGGCTTCAGATTTCTGATCGCCAATCAGCTTTACTTCGCCGAACTTATAGCGGGGGCCGCTCTGCGCGATAAGCAGAATATTGGCTGCTCTTTCTTCCCTGACCAGGTCGAGCCGCGTTGCCTGCCAGTTAAAGTCAAAATAACCGTGGGACAACGCGTAATTAAACATGGACGATTTAAAATTTTCGTATACCGGCTGATTCAATACATCGCCTTTTTTCAGCGAAAAGGCATTAAAGCGGTCACGGAAATCTTTATCTTCACGGCCGGTACCGATGATCTCACGGGTAACATTGGTCACTGTCAGCGGCGTGTCCAGATTCACATGAAGGATCACATCATCGCCGGATACTTCTACGGTTGTCGTGCTGTTGTAATAGCCGAAAGGCTCAACCGCTGTTGACACAGTCGCGCCCAGCTCATCCTGCCAGAACGGGTCTGACAACACATCTTTGCTGATATCCAGACTGTTAAGGTGTAAACGGATATTATCTTCCAGTTTCCCGTCTTCTACGCCTTCAATATCCACATCAATGGCGAAGGTGCAAAACGCAGGTAACACAAGGGCGCAGGACAGCACAAAACGCTGCCAGGCGTTAACAGTAAAACGGTGAATCATAACCGGGCGAATTTCCTTTTCCTGTGGTGCAGATGGAAAGTGTGCATTAAAGCCCCGTGATAGAAAGGCTCTCTTGCAAAAGCCGGAAAACAGTATTGATGGATGCCTACCCTAAAATAACGGTCGTACAATGATAATGGTATTCGTAGAAACGATGCAAAACGATCATCTTTCAGACGCTATCAACTTCGTAAAATTGCCGTTGAAACTAAAGCTGCATTATCACAGGCGTTAGAGTATATCCCGGACTGCAAAGTTCAAAAGGCGCTATTTTGCCGGGGTATGCGTTTTATCAAACCGGTTATGCTTTAAAAGGTGTAAATTTTCTACATTCCGGCGGTAAAGACTGACGCAATTTCCGGCAAATTCAGGCTATACTATGCGCCCTTTATTTTATGTCGATTAGAGTAGACAACACATATGTCAGAAAACCCTTCCCCAATTAAGCCAACGCTGGGCCTTGTCGAGTTTGTTGCTCTGATGGCGTTAATGACTTCATTGGTTGCCCTGAGCATCGACGCGATGTTGCCTGCTCTGATCCAGATTGGCGAAGCGCTGCATGCAGACGATCCCCATGATGCGCATCTGATTGTGTCTATTTTCTTCGGCGGCATGGCTTTCGGTCAGCTCTTTTTTGGTCCTTATTCTGATACCCGTGGCCGGCGGGAAGCCATTTTACTTGGCCTCTCGATTTTTGTTGTAGGCACTGTGGTCTGTATGATGGCAGACGACATGTCTACCATGCTGGCCGGCCGTTTAATACAGGCATTCGGTGTTTCCGGTCCCCGTGTGGCTGCAATGGCGATCATCCGCGATTTGTATGTGGGCGATGCAATGGCCAGAGTGATGTCATTCATCATGATGGTTTTCATTCTGGTGCCGATGATTGCACCGATGGTGGGTCAGGCTGTCCTGACGTTCTTCCACTGGACGCATATTTTTACGTTGTTTCTGATTGTCTCTGTGTTCACCGGCACATGGTTTTTGTCCCGTCAGCCGGAGACACTGCCTGCTGACCGGCGGGGCCGCTTCGCCTGGTCTAAATTTTTCCAGTCTTCGAAGTTTATTCTGACCCACGGAAACGTGATGGGTTATACCGTCGCCATGGGCTTTATGTTCGGTGCTTTCCTGGGATACCTGAGTGCTTCACAGACCATTTTTCAGGAATATTACGACACAGGCACCATGTTCCCGTTTATCTTTGCATTCCTCGCGTTCTCCATCGGCCTGGCATCGTTCTTTAACGGCACGATGGTAGTCCGCTTCGGTATGAAAAAGCTGGTGGGTATTGCGTTATACGGCGTTGTGGGTTTCTCTGTCGTTTTCCTGGCGCTTATCACGGCATTCAGCGGATTACCTCCTCTGACCTTGCTTCTGCCGGTTATGTTCTGCGGATTCTTCTTTGTGGGGATCCTGTTCGGTAATCTGAACGCCCTTGCAATGCAGCCTCTGGGACAGATGGCCGGCCTTGGCGCAGCTATCATCGGATCCATGTCGAGCATATTCTCTGTTCCTATCGCCTTGTCTATCGACAGTTTCTTAAACGGCACCCTTTATCCTATCGGCTTTGGTTTCCTGATCTTCTTCTCTCTCGCTTTTGTGAGCGTGAGATTTGCAGAAAAGTCGGTGCACTGAAACCGGCGGCAGGGCTGAATACATTTGAATATGTAAATGTAAGCCCTGCATTCAAACCCGCTTCCTGATGCGGTATCTTGTGTGGAGGTGGTTTGCCCCCGTTTACCCGGGGCGAGCCGGACTGACACCCGTTATCAGACAGGAAGCTTCATGAATACACCCTCTTCTCACACCACCGGTTATGGCGGCTGGCCATCTCCTGTCTCCGCTCAGGCAGTTGTGCAGGGGAGCCGCGGTCTGTCCTCTCTGGCCGTCGATGGTGACTTTGTTTACTGGGTTGAGTCCCGGCCTGAAGAAGGAGGCCGGTGTACCATCATGCGCAGAAAAAAGGGACAAAGCGGAGGTGAGCCACAAGAGGTGCTGCCTGCACCGTGGAATGCAAGAACACGCGTACACGAATACGGTGGCCGTTCCATGTTGGTTAATAACGGCGTGGTCTGGTTTTCTCATTTTAATGATCAGCGTGTTTACCGCATGGTCATTGGCGAAGCGCCGGTGGCTATCACTCCGGCAGCAAACGTTCGTTTTGGAGCCTTTGAGCTTGATGCGCCCCGTAACCGGCTGATTTGTATCCGCGAAGATCATCGCGTATCCGGTGAGCCGGAGAATACGCTGGTCGCCATTCCGGCTGAAGGGATGTCAGAAGGCGACGTGCTTTTTTCAGGCAGCAGCTTTGTGTCTGCACCCGGCCTGTCTCCGGATGGCAAATCCGTTGCCTTTATCGCGTGGAATCATCCGGATATGCCCTGGGATAACACTACGCTGTGGTCGGCTGCCTTTGCTGCTGACGGCAAACTGGAAGGGCTGACAGAACATAACCCGGATACCGGTGAATCGGCTATCGATCCCCAGTGGGATGCAGAAGGCAACCTGTACGTACTGAGCGACCGCAATAACTGGTGGTCACTGTATCAGGTGTCAGGCACTGCATTTACTCTGTTGTCACCGCAGCCGGAGAATTCAGAGACTGGCGGACCGGCCTGGCAGGTGGGTAAGCATTACTACCGCATCCGTCAGGATGGCTCCATTCTGGCGAATGTGGTTCAGGGAGCCATTGGCCAGCTTTATCTGTTTGACAGAAAAACCTGCGAAATGCATGTGCTGACACCGGAAAGTGCGGCTATTGAAGACTTTGTTGAGTCGGACTCTGCATTGTATGTCATTCAGGATCCGCAAACCCGCCAGGGTGAACTGATTGCCTTATCTGATTTAACCGCTGACTCCCCTGAAGTCAGTGTGATCACAACCTCCAGTGATTCCACGCTGCCCCCGGCGTGGGTGCCAGCCATTCAGGAAGTGAGTTTCCCGGTGGGTGAAAACGCGAAAGCATACGGCACGTATTTCCCGCCGGCGAATCCGGACGTGACAGCACCTGAAGGCAGTGCACCGCCACTCATTGTGATGATCCACGGCGGGCCGACATCAAAAGCGTCCCCCACCTATTCAGTGAGTAAGTATTTCTGGACCAGCCGGGGCTTCGGTATTCTCGACCTTAATTATCGTGGCAGTACGGGTTATGGTCGCGAATATCGCCATGCACTTTACGGTGAATGGGGTGTAACCGATGTAGAAGATGCTGTAGCCGGCGCGCAGTGGCTGGCGGATCAGGGGCTGGCAGATGCCGGAAAGCTCATTATTCGCGGTGGCAGTGCCGGTGGCTACACGACGCTTGCGGCCCTGGCATTCAGTGACGTGTTCAAAGCGGGTGCCAGTCATTATGGTGTCAGCGATCTTGAGGCGCTGGCGGGAGATACCCACAAGTTTGAATCCCGCTATCTTGACCAGGTGATCGGACCGTATCCGGAACGAAAGGACTTGTACATTGAACGCTCACCCATCCATCATCTTGATGGCTTCAATGCACCGCTACTGCTGCTACAAGGGCTGGAAGACAAAGTGGTACCTCCAAATCAGTCAGAGATGATTTTCGAAGCACTGAAAGACAAAGGTATTCCAACAGCTTACGTGTCGTTCGAAGGTGAAGGGCATGGTTTCAGAAAGTCTGAGAATATTGTGACAGCCCTGAATGCTGAGTTGTATTTCTATTCTCAGGTGCTGGGCTTTGACACTGCAGAGCCGTTACCTGAAATCGATATTGCAGGGCCTGGTAAATAATCAGCGCAGCGGTATGGCTTACTCAATTCAAGCGCCGGCGTTCTGCCGGTGTTTTTGTTTGCAGATATGGAATTTCAGGCATAAAAAAGCCCGACCAAAATGGTCGGGCAAGAGGGCTTGGTTAAGCACCTAACGACAGAAATCGTTACACACCAATGATGGCTTTCATGTCCGTCATGTAGCCGCGTAATTCTTTACCGATAGCTTCTACACCGGTATTACGGATGGCATCATTTACTTCTACCAGGCGGCGGTTATCAACTTGATTAGAGCTGACATTTAAACCTTTGCCGATAACACTGGTATCGATAGACGGCATAAACTTCTCGCGCATCAGCGGTACTGCAGCATTTGCGAACAGGTAGTTACCGTACTCGGCAGTATCGGAAATTACCACGTTCATTTCATACAGACGCTTACGAGCGATAGTGTTTGAAATCAATGGTGTTTCATGCAGTGATTCGTAGTAGGCAGACTCAGGTAAAATACCTGCTTCAACCATTACGTCGAAGGCAACTTCTACACCGCACTTGATCATGGCAACTAACAGGATGCCGTGGTCAAAAAATTCTTGCTCAGTGATTTTACCATCATACTTAGGTGCATTTTCAAAACCAGACTGACCAGTTTCTTCACGCCATTTAAGCAGGTTGGCATCACCGTTTGCCCAATCTTCCATCATAGTGCGGGAAAACTCGCCGCTGATGATGTCGTCCTGATGTTTTTCAAACAGCGGACGTAACAGATCGGTCAGTTGTTCAGACAAATCAAACGCTTTGATTTTCGCAGGGTTTGACAGTCTGTCCATCATGTTTGTTACACCACCGATTTTCAGTGCTTCGGTGATGGTTTCCAGACCATACTGAATTAACGCAGCGGCATAGCCGGCGTCGATGCCATCAGCAGTCATTTTTTCAAATGCCAGGATAGCTGCGGCTTGTTGCATACCACATAAAATGGTTTGCTCGCCCATCAGGTCTGATTTAACTTCTGCAACAAAAGAAGATTCCAGAACACCTGCACGGTCACCGCCAGTAGCGCTTGCCAGTGCTTTTGCGATATCCCAGCCTTCACCTTTCGGATCGTTCTCAGGGTGAACCGCAATTAGTGTAGGTACACCGAAACCACGCTTATATTCTTCGCGTACTTCAGTACCCGGACACTTAGGTGCACACATCACTACCGTGATGTCTTTACGGATTTGCTGACCTTCTTCAACGATATTGAAGCCGTGAGAATAGCCTAATGCAGAACCTTCTTTCATCAGCGGCATTACCGCTTCAACAACGCTTGCGTGCTGCTTATCAGGAGTCAGGTTGTATACCAGATCGGCTTCAGGGATCAGTTCCTGATAGGTACCAACTTTAAATCCGTTGCTGCTTGCACGCTGGAAAGAATCACGTTTTTCGTCGATTGCTGCCTGACGCAATGCGTAAGCAACATCCAACCCTGAATCTCTCATGTTCAGACCCTGGTTCAGGCCCTGAGCACCACAGCCGACGATAACAACTTTCTTGCCTTTCAAGAACTCACAACCGTCTGTGAATTCGCTGCGCTCCATGAAACGACAGCGACCTAGCTGGTCGAGTTGCTGACGTAGAGACAGAGTATTAAAATAATTAGCCATATAAAATTCCGAACATCATTAATCTAGTCATTATCAACGGGCTCAAAGCCAGTCGATGACCTCGTCGATGACGACTTGCTGTGAAGATTACTTGATCACTTTTGTTTTGGAAAATGATATATTCGCAAAACAGTATTTCATTTTTTGCAATATTTATGGATTTCCGTTCACTTCAACTTTTCAATCATCTCGCATCCAGTTTACATTTCGGTGACACCGCTGAGGCAATGTATGTGTCACCGTCCACGCTAAGTCGTTGTATTCAAAGGCTTGAAGAAGAGTGCGGTGCAGTGTTGCTGAAGCGGAATAACCGTTCTGTGGTCCTTACCCATGCCGGCCATAAGCTGCTGGCGTTCTCTACGGAAGTACTGAAAGACTGGCAATCTTTGCAACGTGAACTGCACGATGACAGCGAAGCATTACAAGGAGAGCTCAGTGTATTTTGCTCGGTAACTGCCAGCCAGAGCCATCTGCCGGCCCTGCTCAGGCAGTTCCGCTCCCGCTATCCCGGTGTGGATATCAGGCTGGTGACCGGAGATCCGGCGCTGGCTAACGAAAAGGTGAAGCATAAGGAATGCGACGTGGCGATCGCCATCCATGCACCTGATTTTCCTACCGATATGACATTCACACCACTGGACAAAGTGCCGCTGGTACTGATTGCTCCCCGTGACTGGCGGCTTACTGAACTGGCTCAGATAGACTGGCGGCGGCATCAGGTGATCATGCCGGAACACGGCCCCACGCGACGGATTGCTTATCACTGGTTTGCAGAACACGGTATAAGACCTAATGTCTATGCTTCTGTGGGAGGCAATGAAGCCATTGTGAGCATGGTCGCACTGGAATGCGGTGTGGGGTTTGTACCTCAGGTTGTGCTGGATCATTCCTCTATGGCAGGCAGTGTCAGCAAAATACAGGTTGGCGATATTGAAGCTTATGAGCTGGGGATCAGCTGTTTGTCTTCCCGCCGGAACGAGCCACTGGTTGATGCTTTATTTCAGATCCCGCTAAGCTGACGGAGCAGATTATCCAGCGCACGGTAGCCCAGTGCCTCTGACAGGTGAATGCGCTGAACCGTATCCTGCCCTTCAAGATCGGCAATGGTTCTGGCCACCTTCAGAGCACGATGAAATGCCCGCATAGAGAGTGACAATTTCTCAGCCGCCATCTGAATAAACTGCGTGTCCTGTGCAGACAGCGCGCACATTTCTGCCAGTGTATTTACCGGCAACATGGCGTTCAGGCTCCCCTGGCGGGCGTACTGTATAGTCTGCGCCTGACTTACTTTTTGCTGTGGCTGGCGGATGTCTTCCGGTTCGTGGTTTTCCGGGGTCAAAGTTAACTGATAGTCCGGTAAGCGGGGCACTTCCACCTGTATGTCGATACGGTCAAGCAGCGGACCGGATATGCGGCTCAGGTATCGCAATATCTGGTCCGGTGGCGTTCGGCCGTCATCTGCATCGCCGGTAGGACTGGGATTCATTGCGGCTATCAACTGGAAACGTGCCGGGAAGGTGGCCTGCCCGGATGCTCTTGAAATATGCACTTCACCGGTTTCAAGCGGTTCGCGGAGTACATCCAGCGCCCGCCTGCCGAACTCTGGTAGTTCATCTAAAAATAGTACACCGTGGTGTGCCAGTGACACTTCCCCGGGAGCCGGTGATGCACCACCACCGGTAAGTGCAACGGCTGAGCTGGTATGATGGGGAGAGCGGAAAGGACGGCAACCGGCAATGATGTCACGGGTAACGGTATGTTTGACTGAATACAACGCCGCCACATCCAGAGCCTCATCCGCTGACAGTGGCGGCAGTAAGCGGAGCAGCCGGCTGGCAAGTAAACTTTTGCCGGTGCCCGGTGGTCCTGTGAAAAGTAAATTATGCGCGCCGGCCGCTGCGATCATAAGTGCCCGTTTCGCCTGATGCTGGCCATGAATACCTTCCCACACGGGCTGTGCGGAGCCATGAACAGGCTTTACCGGATGGTTTTCATCAGCGGCAAGGGGCTCAAGCCCTGCCAGGTGCAGAAAAACGGAAATTAAAGAATCGGCAGCAAAGCGCTTTGCACGGTCAACCAGTGCGGCTTCATTTTTGTTTGCAGCGGGATGAAACAGTGTGCGGCCTGCAGATCTACAGGCAATGACAGCCGGGATAATGCCGCTGACAGCCATCAGCTCGCCGGTAAGCGACAACTCGCCGGTAAATTCCATTCCGTCACAGGCGCTGTCATTAAGCTGACCATGTGCCATTAAAATACCTATCGCGATGGCGAGATCGTAACGGCCGCCCTGCTTGGGAATACTTGCCGGAGACAGATTTACCGTGATCCGTCTGGCCGGAAACTCAAAGCCGCTGTTAATAAGTGCACTGCGAACCCTGTCTCTGGCCTCCTTCACTGAAGTTTCTGCCATACCCACCAGTTGAAATGCCGGCAATCCGTTTGCCAGATGCACTTCCACCCTTACCAGCGGGGCATCGATTCCCGTACCGGCGCGGGTTTTTACCACTGCCATTCCCATGTCCGCACTCCTGTGTTCTTTCTGCTGTGCAGTTTACAGAGGTGGCGGAACGGGAATAACTGAACCGGTGAACAGTTCTCAGTCGGGCTTAAATACCGGCAGTTGCCAGTGCCACCGCATGGCACACAGGCGTATGACCACGGTGACAAGCAAAGCAGCCCAGGGGCAGTAATGCTGGTCAAAGCCGGAATAAAGCAGCAATGCGTAACTTAATCCACCAGTTATGCAGGTAATGGCATAAAGCTCTCCGTTCAGTACCAGCGGGACTTCACGACAAATAACATCGCGCAGCAGGCCGCCAAAAACGCCGGTGATCGTCCCCATAGCAATGGCTACAGACATGGGTGCTTCATGAATAAGTGCTTTTTCCATGCCGACGACATTAAATAACGCTAGGCCGAAAGCATCGGCAATCAATAAGTAGTGATAGGGGAATCGCGGGCTGACTCTGAGCCAGGCAATGGTCGCCAGCGCAGCAATTAAAGTGGTATAGATGTAGTCTGTATTCTGAATCCAGAATACCGGCAAATCGAGCATAATATCCCGCAGCGTACCGCCACCAATTGCAGTCACCGATGCCAGTACAACGACCCCGAAGCCGTCCATTTTTTTCTGGTAAGCCATTAAGGTGCCGGAAATGGCACAAACAGCCACACCCGCCAGGTTTAACCAGTGAAACCAGTCTGTCATTTCTTTACTCAGCTTTTTTATTGCTTAACACGCACGCCGGTTAAACGGAAAATCGGCGTTCAGGGCGCAAAATACTTGATTATGGCATGGGTTTCATGCTATTTCTTCGCACCGTACAGATTCGTGGTCAGCCAGCCACGATCCGGGGGCCCGTTCCGGCCCTTTATAAAATTCCGAACTATCAACAATCCAGTCATAACAAGTCCGTATTCAGGGACTATCCTTTTCTGTGTCGACCTACAGGCGAAATCAGGCGTGAACAGGTGTGTCTGCAACCTTACAAAAGGTGTAAATATTCCTGTCCAGACGCAAGCAGAGTCCGGAGAGGTTATTGGGCACTTCACTGCGGTCATGTATCATTCGTCTTAAGACATTTGTCTTGTCACTTATTTTGTACCGAACTAACGGTTTCAGGCGAACAGCCTGCTACAGGAAGGAATTAACATGGCTAAGCAACCAGCAGAATTTATTTGGTTTAACGGTGAAATCAAGCATTGGAAAGATGCAACTGTGCATGTAATGACACATGCTATTCATTACGGTTCATCTGTCTTTGAAGGGATCCGTGCATACAACACGCCAGATAAAGGAACCTGCGTCTTCCGTCTGGACGAGCACAACAAGCGTTTGCTGGACTCTGCGAAAATTTACCGCATGACGATTCCTTATACGCTGGACCAAATCAATGAAGCGACGATGGATATCATCCGTAAGAATGAACTGAAGTCAGCTTATATCCGTCCAATCGCTTATTACGGTGATATCGGTATGGGTCTGGCTGTACCTTTCGGTACTGAAACTGAGTTAGCCATTGCTGCCTTTGAATGGGGAGCATATTTAGGTGAAGAAGCACTGAAGAATGGTGTGGATGCCGGTATTTCTTCATGGAACCGTCTGGCAGCTAACACCATCCCTACCGGTGCAAAAGCCGGCGGTAACTATCTGTCTTCACAACTTATCTCTATGGAAGCCCGTCGTCATGGTTACGGTGAAGGTATCGCACTGGACCGTAACGGTTATATCTCAGAAGGTGCCGGTGAGAATATCTTTGTTATCCGCAATGGTATTGTATCCACCACACCGAAGACGGCAGCCATTCTGCCCGGTATCACCCGTGACACAGTGATAACCTTGCTGAAAGAAATGGGCTATGAAGTCCGTGAGGAAAATATTCCCCGTGAAGCGATGTATCTGGCCGATGAAATTCTGATGTGCGGTACCGCAGCAGAAGTAACGCCGGTACGCAGCGTTGACGGTATTTCAGTAGGTAACGGTGCCCGCGGCCCGATCACTGAGAAAGTACAGGATATGTTCTTTGGCTTGTTCAACGGCAAGACCGAAGATAAATGGAACTGGTTAACGCCGGTTTATAAGTAATTTTTTGTAATTGAATTAAGAAACGGGAAAGCATTATGCCCAAGTTACGATCTGCAACCTCCACCCAGGGAAGAAATATGGCCGGCGCACGTGCGCTGTGGCGCGCTACCGGTATGAAAGACACTGATTTCGGTAAGCCGATTATTGCTATTGCCAACTCCTTCACGCAGTTTGTGCCAGGGCATGTGCATTTAAAAGATCTCGGACAACTTGTTGCCCGCAGTGTAGAAGAAGCCGGTGGTGTTGCTAAAGAGTTCAACACCATCGCGGTAGACGACGGTATCGCTATGGGCCACAGCGGTATGCTGTACAGCCTGCCTTCACGGGAAATCATTGCAGATGCCGTTGAATACATGGTGAATGCCCATTGTGCTGATGCCATTGTGTGTATTTCTAACTGCGACAAAATCACCCCGGGAATGCTGATGGCGTCTATGCGCCTGAATGTTCCCGTGGTGTTTGTTTCCGGCGGCCCCATGGAAGCCGGTAAAACCAAGTTGTCAGATCAACTGATTAAGCTGGATCTGGTTGATGCCATGGTTGCCGCTGCGGATGACCGCGTCAGCGACGAAGACACAGACCAGATTGAGCGTTCTGCCTGCCCGACCTGTGGTTCTTGTTCAGGCATGTTCACCGCAAACTCGATGAACTGTTTAACGGAAGCGCTGGGTCTGTCCCTGCCGGGTAACGGTTCTATGCTGGCTACCCACGCTGACCGCGAAAAGCTGTTTAAGCAGGCGGGTAAGCTGGTAGTTGAGTTGTGTGAGCGTTACTACAAAAATGATGATGAAACTGCGTTGCCACGCAACATTGCATCTTTCAAGGCATTTGAAAATGCCATGAGTCTGGATATCGCCATGGGCGGTTCTACAAACACCATCCTGCACTTACTGGCAGCGGCAATGGAAGGTGAAGTGCCTTTCACCATGGCAGATATCGACCGTCTGTCACGGAAAGTCCCGCATTTGTGTAAAGTGGCACCGTCTACACCTAAATATCATATGGAAGACGTGCACCGTGCCGGTGGCGTACTGGGTATTCTTGGAGAACTGAATAAAGCCGGTCTGCTGAATCAGGACGTGCATCATGTTCTGGGTAAGACGCTTCCGGAAGTGATCAGCGACTGGGATATCACTAATCCGGAAAACAAAGATGCTGATACTTTCTTCCGTGCAGGCCCTGCAGGTATCCGTACTACTCAGGCATTCAGTCAGGATTGTCGCTGGGATGAAGCCGATGCCGACCGCAGCGAAGGTTGTATCCGCGATCTTGAACATGCCTACAGCAAAGACGGTGGTCTGGCGGTACTGTACGGTAACCTGGCGGTTGATGGCTGTATCGTGAAAACTGCTGGTGTGGATGAATCTATCCTCAAATTTACCGGTTCTGCGAAAATTTACGAAAGCCAGGACGATGCGGTAGCAGGCATCCTGGGTGACGAAGTGAAAGCCGGTGATGTGGTTATCATTCGTTACGAAGGTCCGAAAGGCGGCCCGGGCATGCAGGAAATGCTGTACCCGACCTCCTACCTGAAATCGAAAGGTCTGGGTAAAGCCTGTGCCCTGATCACTGACGGACGTTTCTCTGGCGGTACCAGCGGTTTGTCTATTGGTCACTGTTCACCGGAAGCGGCCAGCGGTGGCGGCATTGGTCTGGTGGAAGACGGCGATAAGATTGAAATTGATATCCCTAACCGGACTATCAACATTGCGATTTCTGACGAGGAATTGGCTCACCGCCGTGCCGCGATGGAAGCCAGCGACAAGCCCTGGAAACCGAAGAACCGCGAACGTAAAGTGTCTCTGTCACTGAAGAACTTTGCCATGCTGGCTACCAGTGCAGACAAAGGTGCTGTGCGGGATGCCTCTAAACTGGAAGACATATGACCGTCAGCGATCACGAATACCTCAAAAAGGTCTTGTTAGCGCCGGTCTATGAAGTTGCGGTTAACAGCGAGTTGTCTGTGTTATCCAGACTTTCGCAGTTAACAGGTAATGATATTTATCTGAAACGTGAAGATCAGCAGCCGGTTAAATCTTTCAAACTCCGTGGTGCTTACACCAGATTAAGTGCGCTGAGCAAAGCGCAACTGGATGCCGGTGTTATTGCAGCATCTGCTGGTAATCATGCTCAGGGTCTTGCATACGGTGCAAAGAAGAAAGGCGTACATGCCACTATCGTGATGCCGGAAACCACGCCGGATATCAAGGTGGATGCGGTACGTCGCTTCGGCGGACACTTCGCTAACATTGTGCTCCACGGCACGAATTTCGATATGGCCAGCAAGCACGCGCAGATGCTGGCGAAAACCCACGGCTACACCTTTATTCCTCCGTTTGATGATCCTGATGTTATTGCCGGCCAGGGAACTGTAGCCCGGGAGCTACTGGAGCAGAATCCTAACCTGGATATTCTGTTTGTGGCTATCGGCGGTGGTGGTCTGGCTGCGGGTATCGCGGTATACCTCAAACAACTGAAGCCGGACATCAAAATCATCGGTGTCGAGTCGGAAGAATCAGCCTGCTTTAAGGCGGCCATGGAAGCCGGTGAAATCGTGACTCTGCCCTCGGTGGGTATTTTCGCCGACGGTGTTGCGGTAAAAACTATGGGGACAGAAACGTTCCGTCTGTGTGAAAGATTGCTGGACGGCGTGATCACTGTTACCAATGACGAAATATGTTCGGCAATCAAAGATATTTTCGATGACACCCGTGTTATCGCAGAGCCTGCCGGTGCGATGTCTGTGGCGGCTATTAAGAAATATGTGGCAGAGCATAATATCAAGGGCAAGAAGCTGGGTGGTATTCTGTGCGGTGCCAACATTAATTTTCACACGCTGCGTTATGTGTCTGAGCGTTGTGAATTAGGTGAGCAGAAAGAAGCTGTTTTTGCAGTGAAGATCCCCGAGCGTAAGGGGGCTTTCAAGCAATTCTGTGAAGTCCTTGGCGGTAAAGCTATCACTGAATTCAATTACCGTTTTGCTAACGGGAAAGACGCGCACATCTTTGTGGGTGTAAATCTTAAAGGCGGTAAGCAGGAGTTTGCTGCGCTTAATGACTCGCTGACTGAACAGGGCTACGACTGCTTCAATATGAGCGACAACGAGCTTGCGAAGCTGCACGTACGCCATATGGTTGGCGGCAGACCGCCGGCGTTGCTGAATGAAGCGGTGTTTACTTTCGAGTTTCCTGAGCACCCGGGGGCGTTACTTAAATTCCTTGGAACGCTGGGTGAACGCTGGAATATAACACTGTTCCATTACCGTAATCATGGTGCCGCTGAAGGCCTGGTGCTTGCCGGTTTTGAAATACCACCGGAAAGCCGTGATGAATTTAATGCTCACTTGCAGCAGTTAAGCTACGAGTTTAAAGAGGTCACAGACGACCCCGCGTATAAATTCTTCCTGTCATAAAAAAGGGGCTGAACAGCCCCTTTTTTATGTCTGAATGAGCTGGAACAGGCTACTTACCAACGGCCTGACGCAATTGTTTCGCATCAAATATCTGAATGGTGTCGAGCACAGGGCCCGGTGAGTCCTGATTACCGCCGATCAGATATACAGCGTCGTTGTAGGTAACCGCTTTTGCGTGTCTGACACCGGTCATGGATAAGTCGCTTTGATGCCAGGCGCCTGCCTTAAAGTCGTAAGTCCACACAGCATCAAGATTGTTGTAGTCACCAAACACTATCAGGTAATCACGCCACACAGTGGTGGTATGTGCACTGACGGGGACTGGCAGCGGAGGCAGAGATTTCCACTTTTTAGTCGCCGGATCGTACTGTTCAAACACATCCAGTTGCTCTTCACCAGTGTAACCGCCAACGACATAAATTTTATTTTGCCATGTGACAGCAGAGGTGGACTTGGCTGTGGGCATCGGCGCGCCCAGAGACCACTCGTCCTTGCTGATATCATAAACTGCCATCAGTGCTGTAGGTTTAAGCTTGCGGGTCTGCCAGTCGTGGTGAGAGCCGCCCAGCACATAGATTTTGCCATCCAGATATACTGCTGTGTTAGTACGCGTAGGGTAAGGTAATGTCGCCGCTTTAGTCACTTTACGGGTAACGGTATTAAACACCTCAAGGGTGCTTTCATAATTTGCCCGTTGTTTTGACGCAGAGATCCCGCCAATCAGATACACGTGGTTATTGTCATCGTAAACCGACGAAAAATAGCGGCGGGGAATAATATGGTTTTTCAGCACCTGAACGTTTTTGGTCGCCGGGTCGAGAATTTCTACATCATTCAGCAGGCCCTTCTGATTACTGCCACCAAACACAAATATGGTTTTCTGATCGGTAGCTGCACCGGCACCAAGACGGGGACTTTCCAGCTTGAACCCTGCCGGTTTCCGGTATTCACTGATATCCGGTACAGATGAACATGACGCCAGCATCAGTGTCACTGCGAAGGCAAATAAATATCGACAAGTGCCCTGTATCATAACTTTCCTTTTCACTTTTACACGTGGATCCGTTACCCGCACGTTGCTTCCACATTCTGCAAGTGCTGGGTAATTTCAGGCCACACCAGAGACAACACATCCTGGCGCAGCGCATCGCTTTCTTCAGAATACTTCAGACTGCCATCCGGCGCAGAATCCAGCCAGTGGTTCTCCCGCAGGGCAGAAATGAAAGAAGAAAGCACATTCTTGTCGTAAAACTCCGGAGAGTTCATGCCGTATAAGGTTGACAGACGTTCCGCCACCTGACGGCTCGTCCGTTCCAGACTATTGCGGCTTATCACCCGATCACGCTCGATAATGGTAAGTACCACCGCGTAGCGCTGGAAAGTTTCCTGCATACACCGGCTCAGCAGCCAGGCTGAATGGAACGCCCGGTCTGATGATGCCGGCGGATGCAACAGTCCCTGCTCCATCTCTGTCAGCATGCCTTGTTCCAGCAAAGTGGTGATGAGCTTGTCGGTGTAAGCCAGTGCCTCATCCTGAGTCATGTAGATAAAAAGCTCACGTTGCAGCAAAGGATACAGTGCTGCCATCAGGCGTAATATCTCATGACGGTGAATGCCGGGCCGGCCGAAGACAGCTGAAAGGATCACGCCGGGCAAGGCAAACAAATGAAGAATATTATTTCTGTAATATGTAAGGAATACAGCGGCATCTTTTAGTGGCGCGATCATCGTGCCGTAGCCATCCTGACTGATGTCAAAACGTTTCAACGCCAGGGTTTCTTCCAGCATGGTTCTGCCGTTGCTGGCGGGAATGGTGGCGTCATCACTGTACGGCGCACTGCGCAGCAAAGCCAGGTAGTTGTCCATCACCCTGACCAGCTCTTTTTCCGTCATGGTCTGTGTTTTAGACGACAACAAACATAAAGAAATCAGCGCCATACCGTTAACGGCAGCATTGCGGTTAATACGCAGCATTACCTCGTGGGCCAGATCGTTAACCAGTGGCGTCAGCCAGTTTGGTTTTTTCTCCGGGTCTGCAGGTAAGGTTTCACGCCAGTCAGGAACGCTTTGTTCAAGGAACTGATTCAACTGAATTGGCTCACCGAAGTTTACGTAACCGTGGCCATAATTTTTCAGTTTTCTGATGGCAGAAAACACCTGCAAATTAGACTCTTTCTTTTTGCCGCTGCCTTTCAGTTCACTGAGATAGCTTTTTACTTCCATCACGTTTTCGTACCCGATGTACACGGGCACAATACTCACAGGACGTTGAACACCTTTAAGTACTGCCTGCATAGTCATGGCAAGCATACCGGTTTTAGGCGGGATCAGACGACCTGTGCGGCTGCGGCCACCTTCCGGATAATATTTAACGGAATAGCCTTTATTAAACAGCAATTCCAGATATTCACGGAAAACTGCAGTGTAAAGCTTGTTACCGGCAAAACTGCGGCGCAGGAAGAAGGCGCCGCTACGACGGAAAATGGGCCCCGCCGGCCAGAAGTTAAGATTGATACCCGCAGCAATGTGAGGCGTCACCATACCTTCGTGATAAATCACATAGGTCAGTAACATGTAATCCATATGACTGCGATGACAGGGCACGTAGATGATCTCATGACCGTTGGCAGCCAGTTCACGGATCCGCTCACTGTGACCCACACTGATACCGTTATAAATCTTGTTCCAGATACGGGTAAGGATGCGATCACCGAACCGGATCAGGCCTTCACGGTAGTCTGCGGCAATCTCATCGATGTACTCTCTGACAGCTTCTTTAGGATCCTGTTTCTTCGCCTTTTTCGACGCAGATTCTTCAGCCATGGCCCGTTTAACTGCTTCCGATCCCAGGATTGCATTGTGCAGTTCCTGTCGTTCGAGCAAAGTGGGGCCCGTCATGCTCTGGCGCTTACGATGGAAGTGAGTACTAGCTACGCGAACAAGCTTGTGAGCAATCGAGTCATCCGTACCCCGCTGGGTCGACATTTCTCTCGCTGATACGGCTTTGCTAAAATTGATGAAGTTATCGCGGCCCAGAAACATCACGATAAAGAATTTTCGCAGCCAGCTTGGTGAGGCATGATGGGCAATTAAATCACTAAGGCCGGGTTTACCTTTACCCGGCGCACGTCCCCAGGTAACGAAAACCGGGACAACCTGCACATCCACATCTTCATGGTCACGATGCAAGTGGAAAAGATCTGAGAATATTGATTCTACATCCGTCTGGGACGGCTGTCCGAACAAGGGTTCCGTTTTACGGAGAAAGACACTGGCGGGATAGGTTTTGCCGGCCAGTTCGACATCTTTCACAGGGCTGGGCAAACCTAACCGCTGTGTGCACATACGCAGCGCAAGCTGGTCGGTCACAGAGTTGGTGGGCAGCAGATAAATGATCGGCTTAGTGCGGTCGATACCCAGTTCTTTTTCGACATTCGCGGGAATGTTGTGGTCTTTCACCAGCAACTTTACGGGATAATGAAACACTGACAAAAGCGTTTTGCGCATCCACGACATGAAAATGGAATCCTGTGTTGAGAAAACGGGCGCAGTCTACCATAAATTTACTGCGATCCAGATGAACATAAGACGGGGTTACCATGATAGGGGGTCTTTGGGCCTGAGTCACCCTCAGTGCGCCAGTTTATCGCTGATTTTTTGTGCTGCAAAACCGCCGCAGGTGGCAATGATTCCTGTGGCCACGGTTCCCCATATCCAGTCAATCAAAGTCATATTCAATGGCCAGTCCCGGATAATGGAATAGCAGGTCAGATTGTACGTTCCGTAGGCGGTAGCCCCCAGGGCCAGGCCCGCTAATGAAGTATGAATCAGGTTCTTTCCGGCATAAGGACGTATCGTTAAACAGACGACCGAAGCACAGTAAAGCAGATAGAATGCGATCCATGGCTAGGTAATAAATTGCGGTCGCAACAGACTTTCAAACGCTTCACGATACAACGGCATGGCAATTACGCCCAGCCAGACTGCGTCCAGGCCGGCAAAAGCCAGTAGTACGGCAATGTATGCGCCGGTGAGTGTTTTAAAAGAATAATGCATAAGATCATAAACGGAAAAAGCGCGTAAAAGGTTCAGCGAAAAAATAGCTCAACCGTTTATCGCAACATAAGCCATACTAAACAGACTTACCCTGTGGCGATGACAGGTTTATTTACTGTTCACCCTACAACGAAAAAAGGACAGAACGCGGGGATACCATGCAGAAAAAATTGTTTGAATTCGGTGATTTATTTTGGGTTCCGGAGTTTTATCACGCCTTTCTGCGTCGCTTTATGGGCGCATTGTATAGAGTATTCGGCTATCACAGATTATGGTTGCCTGAGCTGAACCGCTTTATCAACAAAGCCGGCGGCACAGTGATGGATCCTTGTGCCGGCAGTGGCTATGTCAACGAACTGTTGATGAAGGGGCTGGGTAAGAAAGATCTGCGTTTTTACCTGTCGGATTTCATGATTGATAAAAACCCGGAATTCCGTGAGCGCATCAACAATCTGGGTGATGACCGTATTCATTATCTGGAACAACCCATTGACGTGCTGAAAGACAATCCGGATTTCCGCTGCCCGAAAATCTTTATTAACTCTTTCCACCACTTTGACAACGAACAGGTAGCGCAGATCTTCAAGCTCAATCTGTCACACGGTGATGATGTGCTGGTGCTGGAGTATTGTGATAACTCCTTTATGAGTTACGTGTCTATGCTGTTAGGCCCGCTGGTGGCGATGATCATGTTACCGTTTATCACCGAGCGCCGGTTATTGCTGGTGACTGCCATTTTCACCTATCTGATCCCGGTAGTACCGGTAATGTTATTGTGGGACGGCATTGTGTCGAGCCTGCGTTGCTATTCGAACAAGTCCATTAAAGCCGTACTGAAGGATGCCGGATTTGACGATGTAACGGTAACATCGACCTTTCGTCGCAGTTTATTATATCCGGCGGGGGTAACGGCACATCACATTGAGGCGCCGTCTGCCGCTAAGGCTGAATAAGCGGTTTTAACTGCAGATATACGCTGTCCTGCGGATACACCTTACCCAGCGCCGTGACTGCTTTCTGGAGCATCACGGCGTTTTTGCTTAAATAGGCGTATTTAGCGCGGGTTGTCAGCAAATCATAATCGCCCGGCCATCTTGTGGCCGCGTCATCCAGCACCGTGAGTGCTTTTTCGGGTTGTTTGAGCTGCCACAAGGATACGCCGTAAATAAAGGCGAAACGCGGGCTGGCATCTTCTGCCCGGGCGGCCTTTTCCAGATGCGTCGTCGCTTCTTCATATCGCTTGTCCCGCACCAGCATCAGTCCGTAGGCAAACTGCACGGCTCCGGAATCCGGTGCGATGGTCAGTGCATTTGTCAGATATCTTTTCGCGCCGTCCTCATTACCCATGTTGCGTAAAAAATCGGCAAAGCTCAGCAGAGCGGGTAAGTTGGCAGGGTCAATGCGAAGCGCCGCCTCGTAATACATTTTTGCGTCGATTATGTTTCCTTTACGCAAAGCAAGCTGGGCCAGACCCGTGTTGGCGCCCGGGTGATCCCGCGTGGCCAGTAATGTTGCTTCATATTCTGATAAAAGGGGGCTGATTTGCGCCTCCGGCAGAATACTGTCTGCCGGCGCATTCAGCAGTGCCGCTGCCACCTCACTGCGTACAGACAATGCCGGATCATCTGCAAGTGAAGCCAGTACAGCTGCCTGTTGCTGAGCTGATAAAGACGGTGCTGCCATAGCAGCGCCACGGCGTACCGCTGCAGATGGCGAAGCCGCATGGGCTTTTATCAGTTTTACGGCTTGCTGCGAAGCCTGAGCGGCCACTTTTCTGGTCAGGGCACTGGTGAGTAAATCAGGCAGCGTAATTTTTGGATCAGTAAGCAGTGATACGGATTCAGCAATGGCTGCGGGATCCCACGTGGTTAATGCCGCATTTAACTTTGCCCATTCACCTGAGGTATCCGGCGATGCGCCGTCACGGGCTGGCCATTTTTCAACCGCATCGCGCAGCCAGGCCGTGGATTTGTCTTCGTGACAGGTGGCGCAGGGGCGTACACTGTCTTCATTCAGGGCAGAAGGCCGGTGGAATTTATGATCCCGTCTGTCATCCACGCCCATGTAGGTGCGCGCGGGCATATGACAGTCCAGGCAGTTGGCGTCTTTATGCCCGAAGGTATGGGTGTCGGCCATGAATACGTCAGGACGGTGACACGTTGCACACACCTGTGCACCGGGCAGGCGGGTTTTGCCTGAGTGGGGATCATGACAATGGATACAGGTAACACCAGCCTGCGCCATTTTGCTTTGCATAAAAGAACCGAGTACAAAAACTTCATCACGAATTTGACCGTCACTGAAATATAGCGGTTCGTCGATGGCATCTAACAGGAATTGCTGGTGGTATGGCTGTGTCAGATCCGGTTCACCTAATTCTGCTCTGCGGCTGTGGCACCCTCCGCAGGTATTCAGGGCGAGTTCACTGATTGGGGCGGGAGAAGACTGAGGCCTTGCAATGGCGTCTCCTGGCTTAAAATGAAAAGCGATGGCTTTGCCCAGTGCTTTAAGGCCAGTGTTGGTTGCGCTTAACGTGCCTTCGCCGGCCAGTTTGATATGTTCACTGCCAGGGCCATGGCAGCTTTCACAGGCCACATTAACGTCTGAGTAGGTAGTATCGAACGTATTATTAACGGGGTCATAGTGCTTTTGTAAATTGGTCGAGTGGCAGGAAGCACACCGGCTGTTCCAGTTTTGATAGTATCCTGTCCAGAAAAAAGGATGTTCCGGATCGGTGACTTCATTGTTCTGCAACTGATACCAACGTTGCCCGCCCTGCTCTGCCGGCCGGCTGTCCCATGCCACATCAAAAGCTTGCAGCCGTCCGCCGGTTGTCCGCAATAAATACTGCTGCAGTGGTCTGAAGCCGAACGTATAAACCACGTCGAACGTTTGTTTTTCTCCCTGCCCGTTCAGCGTTTCGACAAAGTAAGCATCACCTTCTTTGAAGAAACGGGAAGTGCGGGCTCCCGCACTGAAAGTCATGTCGTTAAAGTTTCCCAGCACGCTTTCGTCACTGGCAGGCAGCATGCTGTGATAGTGATCAGACTGACTCCAGGCGTCCCCTTCCTTCTGATGGCAGGACAGGCAGGTTTCCGCACCGGTATAACGCTTATCGCTACTGGCTGTGGTGGTAAAGGTAATGCATAAAAACAGGGCTGCCAGGCAGCCCCTTATCAGGTTGTTCACAATGATCTGCTTTTCGTTACTGACAAAGTCGCGACCCTTTTTGACACTTATCAAGCTGGTTTTCAACCGGTTTAATGCTTGCCGCGTGCTGTTTCCGCAGTGCAGCTAGCTCTGCAACAATGGCTTTGTTCTCTGAAGCAATGTTGTATTTCTCGGAAGGATCGGCGTTCAGGTCAAACAATAACGGCTCTGCCAGTGTTTCTCCGGGGTTACCGCCATAGCCTTCTTTGTAAATAAAGTGGGCTTTGTAGCGGCCTTTACGGACAGCGAACACTTTTGCTCCGCGGTAGTAAAAATACACATCACGGACTGCATCTTCACCGTCCAGAAGTGTGCTTTTAACTGAATAACCGTCGCTGTCTTTGGGAATTTCACCACCGGCTAAATCCACCAGTGTGGGCAGTAAATCAATGGTGGAACCGATATCGTGACGGATCCCCGGTTTGACATGTCCGGGCCACCAGAAGATGCCGGGAACACGCATTCCCCCCTCAAAAACGTCGGCTTTGCCACCGCGAAGCAGCCCGGCACTGCCGCCCATGGTTTCAAACCATAACCAGGGACCGTTATCCGAACTGAAAATCACCAGCGTGTTGTCATCGATGCCTTCATCTTTCAATGTTTGCAGAATTTGACCTACCGACCAGTCCAGTTCTTCTATCACATCGCCGTAAAGGCCTTGTGTGCTGCGTCCTTCGAATTCCTCCGATGCGAACAGTGGCACATGAGGCATCGCATGGGCGATGTACAAAAAGAACGGATTGTCTTTATGAGATTTAATGTAATCCTGTGCCTTTGCGGTATAGGTTTTGGTGATTTGATGCTGGTCTGGCGCACGTTCAATGACTTCCTCTCCCTGCATCAGTGGTACACGGAAGTATTCTGATTTGGGGTTTGTCCACTGTTTGCCTTTATTCCAGTTTTTAACGCTCCAGTCCGGACCATTTAACTGCTGAATTTTCTCAAAATCCTGGTCCATATCGTTGGAGTAAGGGATACCAAACCAGCTGTCGAACCCGTGATTGACCGGCAGGTATTGTGGCAGATGGCCAATATGCCATTTACCAATCATCGCCGTATCGTAGCCCTGTGCTTTGAGTGCTTCAGGTATGGTGGTTGCGCTGTCCGGCATGCCCCCTAAGGAGTCTTCGCGGAATACCTGACGCATTGGCGTGGATGATGCCAGTCCCGCACGAACGGGATATTGTCCCAGCATAAGACCGGCGCGGCTGGGTGAGCACACCGGAGCAGCCACGTAGAAATTTGTCCATTTCTGTCCTTCCATCGCCATTTTATCCAGATTAGGCGTGGTGAGTGTGGGATGACCGTTATTGCTCATGTCGCCATAGCCCATATCGTCAGCGAAAATGATAATGACATTGGGTTGCCCGGTGCTTTTTGCGCTGGCTGGAAATGCAGGTAGCAAACATGCTGCGCCGATGGTGGCAGATAACAGTGTTGCTACAGAAAACTTAGTCATGATGATATTGCTCCACATTACTTTCCTGATAGCCATAGCGGACGGCTTTTGCTTCGATATAACTGTTGGGTTGGACAGGAACGGGTTGGGTATACAGTTGCCAGGGCTCCCCGGCTGCCATTCGCCAGGCAACGGATGCATTGTCACTGGACGAGGTCATCGCAACGCACACCTGCCGGTGACATTCAGTCAATTTAAATTGCGGGCTGGCGGTCACCGGCTGTTCAAACCCCGGCCACATGGCCCCGACCATACTGGTTTCCGGCTCAGTGCTTTTATCATGAATCTGTACCTCCCAGTTTTTCAGCGCCTTCTTTATCCGGTACCATATCCATGCGGTCTCTGGCTGCGTAGATATACTCTCTCTGTTCGCCGGAAAAGATACCGGTGCCCTGCAAAAAATCAGGGAGCGGTGCACCGGCAAAGGATAAAAACGTTGGAGCAAAATCCACCATAGAAATTAATTTATCGTTTTGAGTACCGGCACCGCGTCTGTCGGGAAACCGCACTATCAGTGGTATATGCAGAGGGGTTCGGCGCACACACGCCGGCCGCTGCATAAACGTTGGTAAAGCGAATGCCTTGCTCAGCGAGTGCATCAATATTTGGGGTCTTAGCAATCTCATCGCCGAACGATCCTATGCGCGGACTCAGATCTTCGGCAACGATGAACAAGATGTTGGGTTGCTTTCCCCACGCGGTAAGGGATAAACCGGCAACAACGGTGAAAGTTAACCAGCGTAACATTCGCATTTACCAAACTCCTTAGTGACGCGGCTTGTCAGCCGTTTTTTCCATCCACGGGAAGTACATTTCACCTTTGCGCTGCATGTCGATTTTCATCGGCGTATCAGGAAACAGTCCCATGTAAATGTCTTTGCGGTTGGGCTCAACCAGCCACCAGTCCGGAAACGGAGCGGCCTTCAACCCGTCTTTCTTGCGCAGGTTCATACCTTCAGCCAGCCTTGCGTTAAAGGGTACCGAGGGCTTGCTGTTATCAGCAGGACGCAGAGCGGCGTAAAGCGCCTGACGCAGTGGCAGTAACTCATGAGCGTATTTCGGATCGCGGATAAGGTTATGCATTTCTTCCGGGTCGTTTTTCAGATCGTAAAGTTCTTCGATGTCCCAGACACCGTGATACTGGATGTATTTAAGATCGCCGCGACGAATGGCGAAGGTGGTAGGCGTCATGGGGAAAGACCATTCCCAGTAGTACTCGTAAACAAAATCAGGCGACTGCCAGTCTTCTTCTGCTACCTTGCCGGATGCCACGGGTAAAAAGCTTTTTCCTTCAAACTGTTCAGGTTGCGCAGCGCCCGCCAGTTCGAGGAAAGTAGGAGCCATATCCAGGTTTCTCACCAGTGCTTCACTGGTCGCACCTTGTGGCAGCAGGCCCGGCGCGCTGATCACCAGAGGAACGCGTACTGAGCCTTCATAAGCATTGCGCTTATCGATAAGGCCGTGATCGCCAATCAGAAATCCGTTGTCAGAGTAAAATACCACCATGGTATTGTCGTACAGATCGTTGTCTTTCAGGTACTGCACTAACTCGCCCAGGCTGTCATCAACGGCTGACAAGGTGGCGTAATACTCTTTAAGGTATGCTTCCATAGTGCGGTCGCTGGCATAGAAAAAGTCAGTGCCGTGCCAGCTGTTGCGCTGGTTATGTACCCACATGGGCTTGTTTTTAGCGTCCTCTTCTGTCACCACCGCTGAGTCCGGTAATTTGAAATCCACATCATCGTACTGTCCTTTATGGCGCTCAGCCGGCGTGGCATCGGAATGCACGGCTTTATGGCTCAGGTACATGAAAAATGGCTGGTTTCCTTTCACATCATTTTTCAGCCAGTCCAGTGCGTAATCCGTCAGCTCGTCAGTGATGTAGCCTTTCTGATTAACGTGTTTACCGTCCACGTTGAGCTGATTCACCACACCTTTCGCCAGCATCGGAGCCGGAATGGCGTCAGTCGGGTAATAGGCTCCCTGTCCGGGAAAGCTGACCCATTTATCAAATCCGTCACGGGGCATATCTGAATGGCTGCCCATGTGCCACTTACCGAAAAAACCGGTTTGATAGCCTGCCTGTTGCAGGTATTTGGGAAAGAAGGTCAGGCCTTCTTCACTGGAGTTATTGTTATCAACAATCTTGTGGTTACGGGCGGTCATGCCGGTAAGAATGGTGGCGCGGCTGGGTGAACACAGTGAAGATGTCACTACCGCATTGGGAAAATACACACCGGTTTCAGCCAGTTTATCAATGTTAGGGGTTTGCAGTTCTTCCTGCAGAAAACCCATACCGTCGTAGCGAAGGTCATCCATCAGTACAAAAATAACGTTACGCTGTTGTTCTGCAGCGCTGGCATTCATCGACAAGCTTAAGGCGATGGCGCTGGCAGCAGTTAACAGCTTCTTAGTGAATGTGTCGGGCATGGTTGCTTATTCCGTATTTGTAAAAAGTGAAAAAGTGCGGATAAAAGCAACGCTGTCTTTTATCCGCGAAATGTATCACCGGGTTAGTAAGCGCCGAAGCGGTATGTAAATTCAACACCCATATAACGCTGGAAGTCTCTGGTCAGCTGCGCGTTAATGTTGCTCTGATCAAAGATAGCGGTACCGATTTGAGCAACATAGGTGTCGTTGAGTGCGTTTTTCGCAAATACACTGGCGACCCATTTACCGTCATCAGCCTGCAGACCGACAGTCAGATCCAATACGCTGTAGCTTGGCAGAATAAGATACGGTGCCTGGTTCTGATTCATCTGGGTTTCATCCTGCCAGCGGTAATTGGCGCTGACGAACATATCCATGTCGCCGTCCAGGTAGATGTTGTATTTGCCGGACAAAGTAAACTTGGTATCCGGAGAGTTAGGCACATCTCCGCCGGTAATCGACTGGAAGCCGTCAATACAGCCTTGTGCTGCTGTTTGATTAAAATAGCATTGTTGATCCTGGAATTCACCGTAGGTTGCATCGATAAAGGCGACACCCCCACTGATCAGTAACTCAGGGACAGGCTTGGCGTTAAACTCTACTTCCAGACCTTCGGTGATCACTTCACCGGCGCTGGTGAGTGAGAAGGTCACCGTTTCCGGGTTGTAAGCCTGACCCTGGAAATTTTCGAAGGTAGTGTGGAAACCGGTGACAGACAGACGCAATCTGCGGTCGAAAAACTCTGAACGCACGCCGCCTTCCCAGGCTTTGTTTGTTTCCGCCGGTACCGGTGCGGTTCGGCTTTCGTTCAGCGAGAAAATCAGGTCGAACGCAGGGGCTTTGTAACCTTCGGCATAGCTACCGAAAATCATGGTGGTATCGTTGATATCGTACGACAGCGCCAGGCGGCCTGTTAGTGCGTCGTCTTCGGTTTCATTGGTGAAATACCCGGCTGACGCAGGCAGTGCCGGTAATCCTGAGAACGGGCCGGTAATGACTGTAGCGCCGCGGGCGAAATCAAAAGATATTTCATCTTTGGTGTAGCGCAGGCCCAATGACGCAGTAAAATCTTCGGTTACATCCCAGTCTGCCTGACCAAAGAATGCGTAGTTGCGGGTATCAACTTTTGAGTCCATCGCAGCAAAACCGATGCCTGAGCCTTCTTCTGAACAGGCGACAGTGCCCACAGCCGGATCGTAGGCATCGGCGCAGCGCATCACTTCACGTTCAAAATAACGCTCAACGGTTTGCTCCCAGTAGAATGCACCCGCTGTCAGGAAAATATTATCAGTGGCCTGGCCGGATAAACGCAGTTCCTGTGAGAACTGGGTTTGTTGCTGATCGCCGCCGCCGGAAGCGCCGTTTTTGGTGAACAGTACATGGCCTGTTACCGGCGACGTGTACGGATTGATATCTGCATCCTGAGCTGTTTCCAGGGTGAAGCCGCGATAAGCAGTAATTGAGGTCAGCGCAAAGTCTTCAAAGCTGTGGTTGTATTCAACTGAGATCCCGCCGGTTTCAGTGTTGGAATATGCCGGACTGGCAATCTTGACCTTGTTGTTACCCCAGGATACATCCACGTCGGCATAGTCTTCTCCTAACTGATGCAAGTCTGCCAGTGAACCCCGGCCAATACTTTGTAAAACTGACGTACAGCAGTCCCTTTCCTGCTTCGAATAATCGGCAATAATATAAACGTTGTCATTCATACCCAGGTCGATATCGAGTTTACCTCTTACACCTTTACTTTCGTCTCCGTTGATGGTGTCGCCATTAGTAACATTTTCCACAAAACCATCGAAATCACGGTTATAAAAAGACAACCGTCCGCGCACATTGTCACTGATCGGGCCGGTCACCTGACCCATCATGCCCCAGGCGTCATCATCAGTGAGCGTAAGGCGGACTTCACCAAAGAATGAATCTTCCGGACGTTTAGTAAAAATACTCAGTACACCACCGGAAGCATTTTTACCAAACAAGGTGCCCTGCGGTCCGCGTAGTACTTCAACCCGGTCAATATCTGCCAGATCCGACAAAAACTGTACCGTACGGCCAAGGGGGACACCGTCAATGACTGTACTGACAGTAGGTTCAACAGCAGTCTGGAACGCGGTGGTACCAATCCCGCGAATGTTCACACCGGAACCACGCATATCGCCGGACTGGTTAAATGTCACCGACGGACTTACCTGAACTAAGTCCTGGAATTCTGTGGCCTGAGCGGCATCTAAAATTTCGCCGGATACTGTGGTAACGGCAACCGGTACTTCCATGAAGCCCTGTACCCGCTTTTGTGCGGTGACTTCAATGACCTCCAGTTGTGAGTTCGCTTTCGCGTCATCACTGGTGTTGTCCTGAGCCGCGGCATAAGTGGATGTCATCGTGCCCAGTGCGAGCAACAATGCGCGATTCAGTGGTTTTTTGTTAAACATCGGATTTTCTCCTCAGAGTGTAGTCCTTTCGGGGCTGTTATCAGCACCCGGCAAATTAACGGTTTTTATTTTTATCACTCACCGGTACGGCAGATTCCGGTGTGGCAAATGTTTAATATCTGTTAAATGTTTAACAATCATACTACGTTGATATTTAAAAAGTCTATCGTTGTCTTTTAGCTATTTGTTAAGTCAGTTAAGTTTAATTTTATGATTTAATTTATGTTTATTTTACATATTCTGAATGGTTATAAAAATATCTTTGTAAGGTATATGCTATCGTTGTCTATTTGCGAAACTTTTTACAACTTGATGGATTCTCTGTCAGGTGTCTTCTGTGGCACAATGTGTTCATAAATATACGAAGCTCGCCATAATGAAGACGGATAAGAATCTCACGGTACATGATGTCGCCCGGGTTGCCGGTGTATCAATTAAAACGGTATCGCGTGTATTAAATAATGACCCGACAGTCAGAGATAAAAATAAAGAAAAGGTGCTCAGTGCAGTGGCCGTTACCGGCTACCGGCCGGACCTCAATGCCAGGCGCCTGCGCACCAAACAGTCTTATCTTATTTGTCTCTTATATATGGACTATGCCTCGAACTCCTATTCGGCGAGACTGACATCCGGTGCTATCGAAGTGTGTGACGAAGCTGGCTACGATTTACTGGTGCGGCCGGTAAAAGACAGAACCTCGCTGGCGGAACAGGTTAAGGCACTGGCGGAACGTTCAAACCCTGACGGTTACATTCTTACGCCACCACTGTGTGATGATCAGGGAGTATTGTCAGTCATCGAAGCTGAACAAAAACCGGCGATTAAAATTCTGCCTATGTCACTGGACGCCAACAGCTGTGTCTCCTGTGACATTGTGGCCGGCGTGAAAGAGGCGGTGAGTCATTTACTTACGCTGGGGCACCGCCGTGTTGCGATCATTAATTTTAACAATGTACACGGTGGCTTACTGCGTTATCAGGGCTATGAAGAAGCGCACCGCGATTTTGATATTCCTGTTGATCCATCGCTGGTTTTTCAGGGCCCTATGTCGTCAGATGAAGAATATGAAAAGATTATCCGTCATCTGCTGTCTGGGGACGATCGCCCCACCGCATTTTTTACCTTCAATGATTATCTTGCCACTCTGGTTTACAAAGTGGCCAGCCAGCTGAAATTGCGGATCCCTTATGATGTATCGGTGATAGGTTTTGACGACGACCCTTCCAGTAAGAATCTGTGGCCACCACTCAGCACTGTGCACCAGCCGGTGGGCAATCTGGGACGCGCAGCGGCCGGCAAGCTGATCCAACAGCTTGTGTTGCATCGTCCCTATGAAGAGAAAGAAGATCTGACTTGTAAATACGTGCAGCGAAGCTCCTGCGGGCCGCTGCTCTGATATGAATATGCCGGTTGCTATCCCGCCCTCCGGAAGCTGCTCATGCTGACATCTTTCCAGAGACAGGCCTATGCATCCGGTGCTTTTACTAAAAGTACACTCTGGAACTTTACTGATTTACTGCTGCTTTATTATTTTGCCGATATACAGGGACTGGGGGCAGCGGCAGCGGGCCTGATCCTGATGGTGTCTCTGCTTGTATCCGGCGTGCTGGATATCTCGCTGTCTCTGCTTCTCGACAGATATAATTTGCACTACCAGAAAGTCATCGCCTCAGGTGCGCCGCTGACAGTACTGTCGTTCGCTATTTTGTTTTATCCCCTGCCGGCCGGTGCGGACTATCTGTTTACTTTTTATCTTGTGGTGACCATCCTCTTTCGCATTGGTTATGCACTGGTAGACATACCTCACAACGCGATGATGGGGTCACTGACCAGAGACAGCCATGAGCGGACACGTCTGTCTTCATCCCGCATTTTTTATAATTCCTGTGCAATCCTGCTCTTCGCCGCATTTGCCGGCGATACACTTGCCATGCTGGAGTCAAAGGATAACGGGATGCGGACTATCTTGCTTATCACGGCAAGCGTGTTCATGCTGGTGAATATTTATTTATGTATTTTGCCGGTCTGGCGGGAAGGTAATCTGACAGCGGTCAAACACCCGCCTCCGCTCAGTAAAGCATTCCGTGCACTCCTGCGAAATAAGGCATTCATGGTACTGGCGGTATATTCATTACTGCCGTGTATCTTTATTCCGGTGTTCTACAAATCCGGCGTTTACTTCGCAAGCATGCTTTTTCACGACGAGAAGCTGACGACCTGGTTCATTATGAGTCTGGCGGCAGGAAAGCTGGTGGCGCTACCCTGGTTTAACCGCCTCTCACAGCGCATGGAAAAGCATCATGCCATGATCCTTGCGCTGGCCGGGCTGGCTGTGACTTTCCTTAGCTTTCTTCTGCTGATCCCGGCCACGATGACCGGTGCATGTGTTTATTTCGCTGTTTGTGGTTTTTTCTCAGGCGGACTGCTGGTACTGGTGTGGTCAGCATTACCAGACACCATTGAATACGGTGCCAGGGATCAGGGGATACCTAATCAGGCGCTTACCTTTGGCGCATTTCATCTGGTGATGCGGATAAGCGACGGGCTGTCTTTTGCTGTGATTGCCGGTGCGCTGGAATATGCGGCGCAAAGTGCAAACGCTGATATTGAGTCTGTGCTGTTTGTCGAAATCATTTCGCTGGTAGCCAGCGCAGGCTGTCTGCTCGGGGCTGTGGTGCTCTGGTTTTATCCTCTCACCCGTGCGGTGCATAACGCGTTAGCTACTGAAAAAGATAAATAATGACGCCCAGAGTAAACGGCGACATTACGACCTTAATTGAGTGAGTAAGGTCTGTCTTGCGTGAGCAACGCGGACTTGACGTAAAGCACTGGGTAACCAAATTAGGTAGTAGTGAATTTCATGTGTACCAACTGGCGAAGGGATCTCCATGAGTTCGCTTTGAGCAATTTGCTGCTGACATAAGAACTCGGGCATAACAGACCAACCAAAGCCTTGTGCCAGCAATTTACGCTGGGCACGCAGATCTTGACTAACAACAGCAGGCACCAACGATGCAATACTAATTTGATTTTTTAGCAGCCAAGGCTCGATCAAAGATAACTCCAGGTTATAAGCCAATAAAGGCTCGGCACGAATCGCTTCGCCAAAGTCTTGTGCTGACAATATGCGCTTTACGGTACTTGGAGCGGCCACTGGGAGTACTTTACTGGTATAAATCAGCTCGCTTTTTAAACGATCATCTAAGACTGGGTGGGCTGAGATTCCCAGATCACAGTGCCCCTCAAGTAACATGTCCGACACCATACTGCCGTTACCGGTGTGCATACGAATTTTCACCCCCGACTCCAATAACGGTAGCATCGGTACACTGAGTATCTCAGCTATAAAATCCGCATGTCCGACTATCTGCAAGACACCAGAGATGTCCATTGATCGATCTCTTGCTGAAGCCAAAGCCGCCTCTGCTGCTTCCAGCTTATCACCAATGCCCATGGCTAATTCATCCGCTGTGGAGGTAGGCTCGACGCCACTAGAAGAACGTTCAAATAAAGGTCGCCCAATGGCCACCTCTAGTCCTGCAATGAGCGAAGATTTTGGGCACCGTAGCTTATATCAGTCCTACGTGGCCGATATGGTAACGACCAGCAAGATGCTGCAACACGCGATCGATAATCTCGATACCTGGATGGAGGCAGAACAAACCGCCTCACCTGATCCTGAAATGCACACTGAAATACAGTTTCAACCGTTAGGGGTTGTTGGTGTCATTAGTCCCTGGAATTTTCCAATCAATTTAGCATTTGGACCGTTAGCTGGCGTATTCGCAGCCGGTAATAGCGCCATGTTGAAGCCTTCTGAGCTGACGCCTGAGACTTCAGATTTATTGGCTGAATTAGTGGCCCGTTATTTCGGCCCTGAAGAGCTAACCGTCGTACTAGGAGATGCGGATGTTGGCCAAGCTTTCAGCCACTTACCTTTCGATCATTTAGTCTTTACTGGTAGTACCGCTGTGGGTAAGCATGTGATGCGGGCTGCTGCAGAGAACCTTGTGCCAGTGACATTGGAGCTGGGCGGAAAGTCACCAGTTATGGTGGCCAAAGGTGCTGACCTGAGCAAAGCCGTTGAACGCACATTAACGATTAAATCCTTTAATGCTGGTCAAATTTGCCTGTCACCAGATTATGTTTTGCTGCCTGCAGAACAGGCTCAAGCGTTCAAAGACCAAGCGCGAGAATTCATGGGAAAAACTTTCCCAAGCATTCAAGAAAATACCGACTACACCGCGATCATTAACGAACGCCATTACCAGCGCTTAGTCGATCTATTAGAAGATGCACGTCAAAAAGGCGCCGAGATCATCAATCTTGCGCCGCAAAATGAACCGGCTTACGACGCCTCTAGCCGTAAAATCGCTCCGCATTTGGTGATTGGGGCAACTGACGACATGGCGATCATGCAGGAAGAAATATTTGGTCCATTGTTGCCCATTCGTCTGTATCAAGAAGAAGACGAGGCAATTAAGTACATTAATCAACACCCTCGTCCTTTGGCCGCCTATTACTTCAATGAGGACAGCACAGCACAGCAAGCGTTTGCGCAACAAACGACTTCTGGGGCGCTGGTCATCAACGACGTTATGACCCATGTATCTATTGATGAGCTGCCTTTTGGTGGTGTGGGCGCGTCAGGTATGGGGGCTTACCATGGTATTCATGGCTTCCGCCAGTTCTCTCATGCCAGGGCGGTGGTAGTACAAAGCGAAGCGGGTACATCAAACCTTCGCTTGCGAGCACCGTATGCAGACAAACAAGCAGCCGTAGACGCTTTTTTTAATCACTGATTCACCCATATTGATAAAAGATAGAGAGGTTTATATGAAAATTTTAATGGTACTTACATCGCATAATGAGCTGGGTAACACCGGTGAAAAAACAGGCTTTTGGTTAGAAGAGTTTGCCGCACCTTACTACACCTTTTTAGATGCAGGTGCTGAGCTGGTGTTGGCTTCACCTCTGGGGGGACAACCACCTCTGGACCCGAAAAGTGACTTGCCTGACTTTCAAACCCCTGCTACCGAGCGATTTAAACAAGACGAGCAGGCGCAGCAAGTACTGGCGAATACCGTCAAACTTGAAAACGTATCACAAGCAGATTTTGATGCAGTGTTTTACCCTGGCGGTCATGGCCCTCTGTGGGATCTTGCCGAGTCAGATCAGTCTGTTTCACTGATCGAAGCGTTTGAGCGGGCAGGCAAGCCAATCAGTTTTGTGTGTCATGCCCCTGGGGTCCTGCGTCATGTAAAAACTGATAACGGCGAGCCGCTTATCAAAGGTCGTAAAGTTACTGGCTTTACTAACGGAGAAGAAGCGGGAGTGGAGTTGACTGATGTGGTGCCATTCTTGATAGAAGATGAATTCATTCGTCTTGGCGGTCACTATGAAAAAGGTGCGGACTGGGAGCCTCACGTAGTTGAAGATGGCCGATTGATTACAGGCCAAAATCCAGCCAGCTCCGAAGCTGTCGCGCAAGCCTTGATTAAACAACTTGCATAATTCCCCTCAAATCTAGCCGGTGGCGTTCTGATTAGGAGGCCACCTGGCGAAAATTTCTTGATAAGAAGATACCTTTTTATTCCCAAGGAGAACTAAAACAGCGTATTACAATGTATAACTAATGCATATCGTTGCAATGAAAACCAGGCGCTGTTAACTGCGCCCCTTGAATAAGCGTAATAATTTCGCCGGCAGCTCTTGTCAAACCAGCGCAACTGTATATACTCACAGGAACTGTATAGAAAAACAGGGCTGTTTATGCGTCCACTTACTCCAAGACAAACGGAAGTTCTCGAACTGATCAAAACCACCATGCTGGAAACCGGCATGCCGCCCACCCGTGCGGAAATTGCGAAGCAATTAGGGTTTAAATCAGCTAATGCAGCAGAAGAGCATTTAAAGGCGCTGGCCCGTAAAGGTGTTATCGAAATTCTGGCGGGTACCTCACGGGGTATAAAGCTGAATATTCCGCTGGAAGCAGAAAACGATGAAGACGCAGGCTTACCGTTAATCGGCCGTGTTGCGGCAGGTGAACCTATTCTGGCGCAGGAACATGTGGAAATGCATTACAAGGTCGACCCTGATCTGTTCCACCCCCGTGCAGATTTCCTGTTACGTGTAAACGGTATGAGTATGAAAGATATCGGTATTCTGGATGGTGATTTACTTGCCGTTCACCGAACTACTGACGTGCACAATGGGCAGGTTGTTGTTGCCAGGGTTGATGAGGATGTCACGGTAAAACGTCTGGAAAAACGCGGCCGCGAAGTATGGCTGCATGCAGAAAATGAAGAATTCGATACCATCAAGGTAGATCTTGCTGCTGAACCATTCAACATTGAAGGTCTGGCCGTAGGTGTTATCCGCAATGCTGACTGGATGTAAGTCTTTTCGCTAAGCGCGGTGCAATAACTATTGTGTGCGCTGGCCACAGCGTTGAAAAATTAGAAGGGCGGTGATGTGAACCATCATCGCCCTTTTTCATTACTATTGGCTGGTATGTGCAAAGTGCAGTGTCTTGAGCGCCAGCAGAAAAACATCAGCATTGTCTTCACCACTGACATTTTTTACTACAGTAACCGCTGTTTTATGTTCACGGCAAAGAATGGTCATTGTAATGCCGCCCATACTGCCACCTGAGTGCATCACTGCATCAGGAATATCGTCCATCAAAGCCAGCGCGCTCACATTATCTTTATACGCTTTACGTTGTTTGTAATCGCCAAAACCGGTTTTCCAGCCTATGCCGAAGCCCACGGTTTCACCATTGTTAAGCCTGGCAGGAGTAAACATGGCGCGGGTAGTCTCTGGTTTCAGGTAGTCGCTTGCCACATGGGCTACAGCAAACCGGACAATATCTGACGGCGTAGAAATAAAACCGCCGCCGGCCCATTTATAGCTGTGATCCGTTTGTGGCGCATTAATCAGCTCACCTTCGTGTACGGTGTAAGGTCTCGCCCGGTGATCGATGATAGTGTACTGGTCGTCAAATACCGTGTTGTCCAGTTTCAGCGGCGCGAACACTTCTTCGTTTATGATGGCGCGGAAATCCCGGGACGAGTCAGCCCCTTCCATTGCGGCACTGACCAGTGTCCAGGCAAACGTTGAATAACGGTGATCTGTGCCAGGTGCAAACAGCAGCGGATCATCTTTAAACATCGCCAGTGCACTGTAGATATCCGGATAACTTTCATTCAGAAGGAATTCATTGGCACCTTCTTTGTAGTGCCTGATGCCTGCTGTATGTGAGGTAAGCTGGCGCAGAGTAATGACCGGTTTATCAGCAGGCCATGCGCTGACGTATTCAGTTACCGGTTTATCCAGATCAATGTAGCCTGCTTCTGCAAGGCGCATTAATCCGGCGGTGGCGATGAGTTTAGAGACACTACCTATACGCACCTTGTGATCTGTCGTCATCAGTGCTTGGTTTTCCACGTCGGCAAAACCGTAGCCTTTAGCCATCAGCATGCTCTTATCGTTGCCCAGTGCCATGGTTATACCCGGCACTGTGTCATGACTTACCGCTTCTTCAAACAGAGCGTTAATAGCGCCGGAAGGAAGATCTTTGGCAAAAACAGAGGGTGTTAAAAATAACAGAAAAGAGGAGAAAACAGCGCGGCGCAACATAGAAGCAATCCCTGACAATAAAAACAATCAGACTACCGCAGTTAACAGGCCGCTACCAATAAAAAAGCCCGCTCGCGCGGGCCGGGCATCCGGACGGTGATGCGAAAACTTATTTAGCTTGTGCTTCTGTGGTGATGTGCAGCGTGACTTCGTCACTCACATTCGGTACATACATATCAATCCCGAAGTCAGAACGCTTGATGGTGGTCATTGCATCAAAACCAATCGCTTCTTTCTGTGTCATCGGGTGTACACCTGAACCATTCAGAGTGACATCCATAGTGACGGACTTAGTCACTCCTTTGATCGTCAGATCGCCGGTCACTTCCATCGTCTTATCACCTGTCATTTCAACATCTGTACTGGTGAAGGTGGCAGAAGGAAACTTCGCTGCATTGAACCAGTCAGCACCGACAAATTCTTCATTCAGATTTTTAACAAATGAATCAATGGTATCAATTTTCACCGACACATCGATTTTGCTGTCTTCCGGCGCGTCTTTGTCAAACACGATGGTGCCTTCAGCGCCGTTGATGGCGGCTGTCGGATTAGAGAATCCGAAGTGATTCCATGAAGCGATAACGCTGGTGTGAGTAGGATCAATCTGATAGCTCACAGGCGCCGCGAATGCGCCTGCACTGATTAAACCTGAAACTAATACTGCCGGGATAAATTTATTCATTACACATTCCTTTCATAACGTTGATGTCACAAGTGTGAGGACGATTTACTTACCTATAATACGGCGTTCCTCAAATACGGATGTGTCGAAGATCTGAACGAAACATTCGAAATATCAGAATGAAGTGCTTTGACCCTGTTTCTGAGGCCACCCCGGCCATTTATTTTTTCAGAAAGACTAGACACAAGATGAAATCTGTTTAATTCTTATACCGTTGTTAACGAAAAAATAACAAAAAGAGATAAAAATTAACAGGCGGCTAGCCTGATACGACAGGGTCCTGTGAGCAGGGTATTACACAAGATCCTCCATCACGGAGGTGTTGAGTGAAGAAACTCGTATGTAACGCAATGATGGTTTGGGGGTTAGCGATGACTGTTATTCCGGCGTCGCTGCAAGCAGAAACCATGGCAACATCAGACCGGGCAGGTGAAATCAACCTGAGACAAGGTGTCACAGACATCAGTGGACAGGTGTACGACCTGCATATGCTGATGTTCTCAATTTGTGTGGCCATCGCTGTGGTGGTGTTCGGAGTGATGTTTTACTCCATGTTCAAGCACCGTAAATCCCGGGGCGCCAAACCGGCGCACTTCCACGAAAACGTGAAAGTAGAAATCGCCTGGACAGTCATTCCTTTCCTGATTCTGATTTTTATGGCCGTTCCGGCAGCACAAACCCTCATCGCTATGGAAGATGCCAGCGAACCTGAAATGACGGTTCTTGTCACCGGTTCCCAGTGGAAATGGCATTACAAGTACATGGACAGCGATGTGTCCTTTTACTCCATCATGGCCACACAGCGTGAGCAGATTGAGAACAAATTCGAAAAAGGAGAAAACTACCTGCTTGAGGTAGATCGTCCTCTGGTCATTCCTACCGGACAAAAAGTTCGCTTCCTGATCACCTCTGACGACGTTATCCATTCCTGGTGGGTGCCAGATTTCGCAGTAAAGAAAGATGCTAATCCGGGCTTCATCAATGAGGCGTGGACAAAAGTGAATGAGCCCGGTATCTACCGTGGACAGTGCGCTGAACTGTGCGGGAAGGATCATGGTTTCATGCCGGTAGTGGTGATTGCGAAGAGCCCAGATGAATATAAAACCTGGATGACAGAGCAGGAAGCCATTGTGAAACAGGCGAAAGAAGAAGAGCAGCGCCTGCTGGCCATGAGCATGAGCAAAGAAGAGCTGATGAGTACCGGCGAGAAAGTGTACAACGCGACATGCGCAGCCTGCCATATGCCTAACGGTCAGGGGTTGCCGGGCGTTTTCCCTGCACTTAAAGGCAGTCAGATGGTATTGGAGGATCAGAAAGCGCACATCGATATTGTGCTTAACGGTAAAGCAGGCACGGCCATGCAGGCGTTTGGCAAGATGCTGTCCCTGAAAGATATTGCCGCTGTGATTACCTACGAGCGGAATGCCTGGGGAAATAACACCGGCGATGTGATCCAGCCTAAAGACGTTAATGCAGTAGCAACCGGTAAATAGGAGCGTGCGATGAGTAAAGCAACTGAAACTATGACGCCGGAGCACACTGCGGCACATGATGAACATCACGATGATCACCACGGACACGGCGCTCCGGCAGGCCTGATGCGTTGGGTGCTGACAACTAACCACAAAGATATCGGTACGTTATATCTGTGGTTCGCCTTCATCATGTTTCTTACCGGCGGCGCGATGGCGATGGTGATCCGCGCCGAACTGTTCCAGCCCGGTTTACAAATCGTAGACCCGAATTTCTTTAATCAGATGACCACAGTGCACGGCCTGATCATGGTATTCGGTGCTGTCATGCCGGCGTTTACCGGTCTGGCTAACTGGCTGATCCCCATGATGATTGGCGCACCGGATATGGCATTGCCCAGAATGAACAACTGGAGCTTCTGGATCCTGCCGTTTGCATTTTCCATGTTGTTAGGTTCACTGTTCATGGAAGGCGGTGGCCCGGCTTTCGGCTGGACCTTCTATGCGCCGCTGTCGACGACATACAGCAGCGACAGTACCGCGCTGTTTGTGTTCTCAGTCCATATTATGGGGATTTCCTCCATCATGGGCGCAATCAACGTAATCGTGACTATCTTTAATATGCGTGCGCCGGGTATGACGTGGATGAAAATGCCACTGTTCGTCTGGACTTGGCTTATTACTGCATTCCTGCTGATTGCTGTAATGCCTGTACTGGCCGGTGCAGTGACCATGGTGCTTACCGATAAATTCTTCGGGACGAGTTTCTTTGATGCTGCCGGCGGCGGTGATCCGGTGATGTTCCAGCATATTTTCTGGTTCTTCGGGCACCCTGAAGTCTACATCATGATCTTGCCGGCTTTTGGCATTATCTCGCAGATTGTGCCGACCTTCGCCCGCAAGCGCCTGTTCGGCTATGCCTCCATGGTGTACGCCACTGCCTCCATCGCCCTGCTCTCATTCATTGTCTGGGCTCACCATATGTTTACCACAGGTATGCCGGTGTTTGCTGAAATGTTCTTTATGTTCGCCACCATGCTGATCTCCGTACCCACCGGCGTGAAAGTGTTTAACTGGGTGGCCACTATGTGGCGGGGTTCCATGACCTTTGAAATCCCCATGTTATTTGCTCTTGCCTTCATTGTGCTGTTCACCATCGGTGGCCTGTCCGGATTGATGCTGGCAATCACACCTGTGGATTTTCAGTACCACGATACTTACTTTGTCGTGGCCCATTTCCATTATGTTCTGGTGACCGGAGCGGTGTTTTCCATTATGGCGGCGGTGTATTACTGGCTGCCCAAGTGGACCGGTAAAATGTTTGATATCACGCTGGCTAAGTGGCATTTCTGGTGCTCACTGATTTCCGTGAATGTGCTGTTCTTCCCTATGCATTTTGTGGGACTGGCGGGTATGCCACGGCGGATCCCTGATTACTCGCTGCAATTTGCTGATTACAACCAGTGGATCAGTATTGGCGGGTTTGCTTTCGGGTTATCCCAGCTGATTTTCCTGGTACTGCTCATTAAAGCCTGCAAAAAGCAGGGCGAACCGGTTACGTCACAAGTGTGGGAAGGTGCTGAAGGTCTGGAGTGGGAAATTCCCTCTCCTGCTCCTTACCACACGTTTGAAACGCCTCCGGTTGTGAAGTGAGTTATCAAAATGGACAACCGCGCAGCCGGTAACCGCACCCTTACCCTGCGACTGCTTGTAGTCGTAGCGGGTATGTTTGGCTTCGGTTTCGCTCTGGTGCCTTTGTATGACGTGTTCTGTGATATCACCGGTATCAACGGAAAAACGGCTAACCGGGCCGCAGTGTGGCAGGGCAAAGATATCGATACCAGCCGCACTGTGACCGTGGAATTTATTACCCGCACAAACAGCGGAATGCCCTGGGAATTTCGTGCAGAAACACAGCGTGTGAAGGTGCACCCCGGAGAAGTGAATACCGTGGCGTTTTACGTCAGAAACCCGGCTGCCAGTAACATCATTGCTCAGGCAATTCCCTCTGTCAGTCCGGGACAGGCGGCCCTTTATCTGAATAAAACCGAATGCTTTTGCTTTAACCAGCAGCCCTTACAGGCTGGTCAGGAAGCGTGGATGCCTATGTCGTTCTACGTGGATGCCGGGCTGCCGGAATATATTACCTATTTTACCTTGCAGTACACACTGTACGACGTGACCGCCAGGGCCGGCGATCTGAGCGGCAGTGACAACCCTTATTTACGACAGCCTGTAAGCGGCAGCCGCTGACAGGCCGGAAGGAGAGTAGCCATGCAACAAGAATATCAACGGTATTATGTGCCTGCACAAAGTCCCTGGCCCATTGTCGGGGCGGTAGCCTTATTTCTGATTGCGGTGGGAGCCGGCAACACCGTCATTGAAAGTACCAAAGGGGAAGGCGGCTACGGGCCGCATGTTCTGGCGGCGGGCATCGTCACGTTGCTGGTGATGTTGTTTGGCTGGTTTAAAAATCAGATTGATGAATCCATGGGCGGGTTATACAGCGATCAGCTTGGCCGCTCTTACCGTCAGGGGATGAGCTGGTTTATTTTCTCTGAGGTGATGTTTTTTGCCGCCTTTTTCGGCGCACTGTTTTACGCACGCATGATTTCGGTGCCATGGCTCGGAGGCGCCTCGAACAATGCGATGACCAATGATGTGTTGTGGCCGGCATTTGAAGCCATGTGGCCCCTTGTTACCACGCCCGGGGGCACGACTACTCAGGAAATGAGTGCTGCCGGATTGCCTACCATTAACACCATTATTCTGCTGATTTCTTCCGTTACCCTGCACTTTGCTCACGTGGGCCTTGAGCAGAACAAACGCAAACAGCTGACCGTCATGCTGGGCGTAACCATATTACTGGGACTGGGCTTTCTGACACTACAAGTCGAAGAATATATTCATGCTTATCAGGAGCTGGGTCTGACACTGCAGTCCGGCGTGTACGGCAACACCTTTTTCATGCTCACCGGCTTCCACGGAATGCATGTGACGCTGGGTACCATCATTTTGATTGTGTTGTTCTTAAGGGTGCTGAAAGGGCACTTTACACCCAAAAGTCACTTCGCGTTTCAGGCCGGCAGCTGGTACTGGCATTTCGTCGATGTGGTTTGGGTAATGCTGTATCTGTTTGTGTATGTGTTTTAAGTGACAGCGCACTGGCCCGCCTCAGTAAGGGGCGGGATTCGGACTGATAAGTCCGGTAGCCAGTGCAACAAGGATCAGGGTAACAATGATGACAGAAGTTAAAACACGGCGGCCGATGAATTTGCTCATAGGCTCGCCGTCCGGGTCATCTTTCATCATTACCCGCATGGCGAGAAACAAGTTAGCGATCATGTAAATCACTAAGCATACAAGGACGATTTTTATAATCATTTTTTTCTCCGTCAATAAGGGGAGCCAATTATGAATCAGGCAAACCGGTTCCGTTCCTTACCTCTCGCTGTTGTGGTACTGACAGCGGTTATCTGCATGATTTCGCTGGGCTTCTGGCAACTCGACCGGATGCACCAGAAAGAACAGCGTCTGGCTAGCATAGCGCAAAAAAGCAGCGAAGGGGCAATCTCTCTCAGTCAGCTGGATCCTGTGCGGGAAGATATCCGTGATTATCAGGTGGGGTTTAACGGCCGCGCTGATACATCTCAGCTACTGTTTCTGGATAACAGGGTGGAAAACGGGCGCGTGGGGTATGACGTTATCGTGCCTGTACATAGCAGTGAAGGCACGGTGCTGGTGAATTTTGGATGGGTGGAGGCGCCGTTAAGCCGGAATGAACTGCCCGAAGTGGATGTAGAAAGCAAGTTTCAGCACTTCCATGGCCGTATAACTATGCCGGGACACAATCCGGTGGTGCGCGAAACGCTGTCGTCTGATGCTACGTTTCCCGTGGTGGTGCAGGCGCTGGATATCCCCTTTATCCGCCGCCTGACCGGACAGCCTCTGCAACCCTTTGTGGTTGAGTTAACTGCACCGGAAAAAAGTGCGTTTGTCCGCAACTGGCAGCCCGTTGTAATGCCGCCGCAGAAGCACCTGGGTTATGCCATGCAATGGTTCGGGCTGGCCATCGCTGCGGCTGCAGTCAGTTACTTTTCAATGAATTCGAATAAAAAAGGATGATCAGTATGGCAGGAAAAAACAGCAAGTTGACTATGTTAGGCGTTGCCGCCGTATTTGTACTTCCGGTTATGCTGGCAAAGCTGGCCCTGGACAATCAGTGGTTTACCAATGCAGCCACTAACAAAGGAGAGCTGCTGCAGCCTGTGAGGGATCTGACCCCGGTGTTTGCCGCTGAAAAGCCTAAATGGCGCATTGTGTACTCTGTGCCGGAGCAGTGCGATGCCGCCTGCCAGAATGCGATTTACAGTATTCATCAGGTGTGGATTGCCCTTGGCAGGGAGACTGACAGAGTTGAGGCAACGGTACTGCTTACCGGTAACAGTGATGCCGCCATTGCTGAGAAGTTGCAGTCAGAACAAAACCTGCATGTTGTAAAGGTGGCAGACAGTCGTCAGCAGGCAGCACTTAATGTGAGTGATGCAGGGTCTATTTTGCTCGTCGACACCCTGAATAATGCCATGCTTCGTTACCCCACCTTTACAGACAAGCAAATGGCAATACAGCATAGCCGGGATATTCTGGCTGACGTGAAAAAACTGCTGAAACTGTCACGTATCGGATAATCCGGGAGGCAAGCATGAGAAAGTTAGTCCTGTTTAGTCTGATCCTCGCGGTGGTTGTTATTATTCTCGGTGCCTATACGCGGCTCACCGATGCCGGGCTGGGCTGTCCTGACTGGCCGGGATGCTACGGGTTGCTCACCGTTCCGCTGGAAGACCACCATGTTGAGGCGGCGAATGCCGCTTTCCCCGAACGTCCGGTAGAAGTTGCCAAAGCCTGGAATGAAATGATTCACCGTTACTTTGCCGGTGCACTGGGTTTATGTATTTTTACTATCGCTGCCATCGCTGTGAAGCAGCGTCACAGCGGGCGTACTGTGCGCCTGCCACTGTTGCTTGTTGCTTTGGTAATCTTTCAGGCTGCCCTGGGCATGTGGACCGTGACGCTGAATTTATTGCCGGTTGTGGTAATGGGGCATCTGCTCGGCGGCTTCACCATACTGGCGTGCCTGTTTTTACTGCATCTCAAATTACGGGAGAGTAAACGAAAGCCCCGGCGTATTAACAGCATCACCAAATTTGCGCTGTTGGGCATGGCTATTCTGCTGATGCAGATTGGCCTGGGGGGATGGACATCTGCAAACTATGCCGCACTTGCCTGTACTGACTTTCCGGTTTGTGAAGATGGCTGGGCCTCCAGGCTCGACTTTTCCGGTGCATTCAGTGTGCCTTATGCAGAAACCTACGAATATGGCGCCCACGGATACGGTGAACGCATGACAATGCATATTGTGCACAGAGCCGGCGCGGTCATTACGTTTTTATATTTACTCTGGCTCGGCTTCAGGCTGTACAGCCGGGAGGTGGCTGCGCCGGTGAAAAGTGCCGCGCTGCTGCTCATCGGGGTGCTGATGATTCAGGTAACACTGGGCGTAAGCAATGTCGTGCTGAGTCTGCCCGTCATTGTTGCCGTTGCTCACAACATCGTCGCTGCCTGTTTATTACTGGTAATGGTATGGATCACTTATCAGGTGTCTCGCTATCAGGGTGATCCGCAACAGGGAGGAGCACATGGCTAAATCTGTTTCTGTTCATCAGCGCCACTTAGCGACATCTCAGCCGGTCAGCTGGCGTGACTATTATGAGTTAACCAAGCCTAAGGTGGTTATGCTGCTGTTGCTCACAGCCCTGGTGGGTATGTGCCTGGCCACAGAGTCGCTGGTGCCGGCAAATGCTCTGATTGCAGGTATGGCGGGGATTGGTATGCTGGCGTCCTCTGCTGCGGTGATTAATCATGTGGTTGACCACCGCATTGACGGCATGATGGCCCGTACTGTTAACCGCCCGGTCGTGAAGGGTAAGGTGAGTGTATCTCAGGCGCTGTTTTTTGCTGCTGTACTGGGGCTCGCCGGATTCGCATTACTGTGGTTTTTCGTGAATGCCCTTACCGCCATGCTCACACTGGCCAGTCTGGTCGGGTATGCGGTTATCTACACCATGTTCCTCAAGCGGGCGACGCCTCAGAATATTGTTATCGGCGGACTGGCAGGTGCAGCACCGCCGCTGCTGGGCTGGACAGCGGTTACCGGCGAGATTCACGCCCATGCTTTGCTGCTGGTATTAATTGTTTTTACCTGGACTCCCCCTCACTTCTGGGCGCTGGCGATACACAGGCAAAAGGACTACGCACGGGCAAACGTGCCTATGCTGCCGGTTACCCACGGGGAGTCGTTCACCAAAACCTCGGTGCTGGCTTACACCGTGCTGCTGGTTCTGGTGTGTTTGCTGCCCTACCTTACCGGTATGTCTCACCTAATTTATCTGGCGGGATCGCTGGTATTGAATGCAGGGTTCTGTTTGTGGGCATGCAGGTTAAAGTTTGCCGCAAAGCCCGACACGGCAATGAAAACATTCCGCTATTCTATTTACCATCTCATGTTATTGTTTGTGGTGCTCTTAATTGACCACTACTTACCCGTAACATTATGACTCAAAGAACCTTAACCGGCATCATCGCTGTGGTAGCGTTGATCGCCGGCATCGCAGGTGCCCTTTATATCGCTCCGCCTTCCGGTGAAAGCCGGGCACCGGAGTACTTTCAGGCTTATCCTCTGCCCAAACCACTGGCTGATTTTTCACTCACAGATGCTGACGGACAACCATTTACCAGGGAAAACCTGACCGGTGCCTGGACATTAGTATTTTTAGGCTACACTTATTGTCCGGATGTGTGCCCCACAACGATGGCGTCTTTAAATAAAATATGGCCTAAACTTTCGTCCATAAAATCCAGGGCTAATACTCAAGTACTATTTTTGTCTGTGGATCCCAAAAGGGATACTTTTCAAAGACTTAAAAGTTATATAAGTTTTTTTAATAAAGACTTCATCGCTGCAACCGGTCCGCACGCCGAAATATTCCCTCTTGTCAGGAACATGGGATTGATGTACTCATTAACTGAGGACACTGATAAAGCTGACTATCTGGTCGATCATAGCGCGTCGGTGGTTCTCATCAGCCCCGAAGCGGAAGTGCTCGGAAGGTTCAAACCAATAATGGAGCCCGGGAAGTTAGCGATCATAGACAGTGAGCAAATTCTTGCAGATATGCCTAAGGTGGTTATCACCCGGTAGTATTCATGACAGTAGTAGTACGTCAGGCAACCGCAAGGGATGCGACTTATGCGGTGCCGTTGTTACTGGATGCGGGAGAGCATTTACTTACGAAAATATATGGGGACGGCGACCGTGATACGGCGTTTGCTTTCCTGTCAGCGGCCTGGCTTCGCGGCACGGGACAATATGGTTTTGCCAATCACTGGTTGGCGTGTATAGAAGACGAAATTGTCGGTATTATTTCATGCTGGCATGACAGCCTTCCGCAGCACTTTGATCGGGATACATTGACATCTATTACCGATTTCTTTGGTCTTGATGAAGCTATTGATGTGGTGATGCGAAGTCAAACTTACACCATCGCGCTTAACCCGCCTATGGTGCTGGAAATGTCTATCGGACATCTCGCTGTAGCAGCCGGAGCCAGACGAAGTGGTGTTGCCACCATCCTCGTCAGGTACATGGAAAACATGGCACGTGAACTGGGCAAATTATCTCTCGTCCTGGACGTAGAGGAACACAACACCAGAGCCATCGATTTCTATAAATCCATGGGCTTCAAATCGAGGCAGGGAATTCCACCTTTCATTCAATTCACTAAAGGTATTGCGCCGGTTATCACTTAATCCGGATAGGTGCCGTCTTCGCCGGAAATAAAGAACGGTTGCGAAAACCAATAGTAGCGACCGTTCTGCGAGTTCGACGGTGCGGTACAGTTAATACGTGAACGGCCAACCGGCAGCACTGTATTCAGCGTGTATGATAAGGTTTTGCCGTTGATGTTAACCGGCAGTGATTCACCCTGGTAGTAACAGGCGGCGCGGGTCAAGCCCACATCGTCGCTATTGGTGGTGAACGACAATGTTTCATCGATGACTCTGGCAGTGCGCTCAGGGTTATCGATATCGTTGTGTGTCACCGGCATACCCAAACTTGCAATTTTCACTTTCAAAGGCGCCATATTGGCAAAACGGCCAGCCGCAGGAAAGCGAGGTAACGCGGTAAAATCACTGTAACTGCTGATGCCGCCGGAATGCTGTCCGAATCCGGTGTATCCCTCTTTTGCCAGTTTATCAGCCAGTATTTTATTGTATTCACCGAAGGGATACGCCAGGTATTTCAGTGACTCACCGGTTTGTGCCGTGAGTTTCTTCTCCGCTTCTTCTACATTTTGCCATACCCGTTCTAACCAGGCCTCTTTGGACTCATCCTGCTGACGGTCCAGCATGTGCAAATGGTCCAGTGTATGGTTGGCAAAATCCACACCGTCTTTGTGCATAGCTTTTACATCATCCCAGCTTAACTGGTTTTTCAAGCGGCCAATTTCATCAGGATTGATAAATACGGTGTAGGGAAGTTTCAATGACTGCATCACAGGGTGACCGTTTTCAAGAATATTCCGGTAACCGTCATCAAAGGTGACCGCCACGGCATTTTCCGGCAATGTCTGCTTGTTTTTCAGCGCTTCTGTAATGTCCTGAAGGGGCATGACTTTGTAATTTTCCGCCAGCCAGGTCATGTGGGTTTTAAATTGTTCAGGTGTAACACTGGTGCTTGCCGGCGTGTCTTCAGATACGTGGTGGTAAAGTAAAACCACTGCACTGTCCTGCCCGGCAGCGGCCGCAGATTGTGCCACCACTAACAGCATCACAACGCTGGCAAACACACCTTTTCCCCACTTCATTGCGCGGTTTCTGATAAGCTGCATGCATATTCCTTAAACTGTGTTATTTCCGTTTTGACCACGACCGCCAATGCTGGCTGGCCAGCCCATAAAACCTTACTGGCCATCGCTTTTCCCATGATTCTGGCCAATATTACCACTCCCTTACTCGGGTTGGTTGATACGGCCGTAATGGGGCATATGGATTCATCTGCCATGCTGGCCGGTGCATCTATTGGAACATTGATCCTCACGCAAATCTACTGGGTGTGCGGCTTTCTCAGAATGTCGTCCACTGGCCTGAGTGCACAGGCAAAAGGCGATCCAAAACAGCCCGGCTTGCTCTCCGCAAAAGTACTTTGGCAAACAGGTGCGGTTGCCCTCGGCTCCGGTTTACTTATCGTTGCTCTGCAAGTGCCTGTATTGCAGGCCGGGCTTGCGTTAGCCTCATCCGGTGCTGAAGTGGCTTCTTATACCCGCGAGTACTTTAATATCCGGGTATGGGGCGCACCGGCTGCGATGCTCAACATGGCATTAACCGGCTGGCTGGTAGGTCAACAGAAAACCCGTCATGTGTTATGGATACAGGTGGCAGGCAACCTGTTGAATGCTGCGCTGGATATTCTGTTTGTGTATGGCCTGGATATGTCTGTTGGTGGTGTGGCGCTGGCCAGTGTGCTGGCTGAATACACCATGATGTTATCGGGCGCGGTGTGCGCCCTCAAGCTCACTACAGGTTGGCGTCCGCAGGCAGACTGGTTTAACCGCGCAGCACAAAAAATTCTGCTGAAGCTTAACAGCGATATGTTAATCCGGAACCTGGCGCTTCAGGCCTGCATTGCATTTCTGACCATTCAGGGGGCGAGGATCGGTGAAACCGCGGCAGCGGTGAATGCCATTCTCATGCAGTTTTTCGTGTTAATTGCACTGGGGCTGGACGGCGTTGCCTATGCTGTTGAAGCGCTTATCGGCGAAGCGGCCGGCGCAAATGACGAGGAACGCCTGGGCGGGCATGTGAAGCGGGGATTATTCTGGTCTTCGGCTTTTGCCCTGGTGTATGCCGCTTTGTTTTACCTTGCCGGTGATTTTATTATCGCATCTCTCACGGGGATTGCTGCGTTGCAAACCGCTGCGCAGGCTTATTTGCCCCTCATGGTGTTGTTGCCGCTGGTGGCACACTGGTGCTTTTTCTTTGACGGCGTATTTGTTGGGCTTACCCGCTCAGACGCCATGCGAAATACCATGCTTGTCAGTGCGGCTTTTGTGTTTTTTCCGGTTTGGTGGGTGTGTCAGTCACAGGGGAATGTGGCGCTCTGGTATGCGATGCTGGCTTTCCTGCTGGCCAGAGGGATCACTCTCGGTTTCGTTTTCTGGCGGCGGGATTCATCACTTTAAGACGTTGCCACAGTATGGCCAGATAGCCACTCATGGCGATGACAAAACCACTGAACAGAACGATAAGCGAGATAAAATACAGCGCGGAATGGTAAGTGCTGATGGTCATCAGCGCCGTGGCACCCGCGATAAAGAGTGCCAGGCCTGTTTTGAACCGTCGCCAGCTGCGGTGTAGTGCAGTCAGCGACGCGTCAGACGGATTAATAATACGAGTGCTCGCCGGCTTCGTGCTCGGTGGCGTCACGCACACCTGTCAGTTCTCCCGGGAACTGTTCAAGCAACTGCTTTTCAATCCCTTCTTTCAGGGTAACATCGACCATTGAACAACCGTTACAGCCGCCACCAAATTGCAGAATGGCGAAACCTTCTTCAGTGATTTCAAGCAATACTACTTTACCGCCGTGGCTGGCCAGTTGCGGGTTAACTTCCGACTCAATGACATAGCTTACACGGTCAACCAGAGGCGCGTTGTCGTCCACTTTTCTGGCTTTTGCATTTGGCGCTTTCAGAGTGAGCTGAGAACCCATCTGGTCCGTCACGTAGTCAATCTCTGCTTCTTCCAGAAACGGCGCACTCTCTGCGTCAACAATGGCGTCGAATCCGTTGAAGTTTAAACGGATGTCGCCGGGTTCAACAGCAGACGGAGGACAATAAGACACACCGCATTCCGCTGTTGAGGTTCCGGGGTTAACCACGAACACTCTGATGTTCGTCCCGGCATCTTGTTTTTCCAGCAGTTTTGCGAAGTGAGCCTGTGCGTCTTCTGATATATTGATCATTAACAAATCCTACGTTGCATCGTGATAGCGCATATAATAACAAATTTACCTGACTAAAACAGTCAAGTATTGCATGCTTTTATACAGGTGTGGTCAAAAGTACAAAAAACAACAGGAAAAAGAAAAATGGATTCAAGTTTCAGACGCGCAGGAAAATGGGTGTTCGCCCTTTTTGCTTTTGTCGTGTATTCAGCATCAGCAGCACCGGTATTTAAAGATACCGGAGGTAAACCGGTTACCGCTTATCTGCCGGCTAATACCAGCTATGACCCTGCTATTCCGACCCCTGAATCTTATCTTGGTACTGAAGTGGGTACCTGGCATGTACGCCATGATCAGCTGGCCGGGTACATGTATACCCTGGCAGCAGCATCTGACCGCATCAGCATTGAAGAAACCGGCCGCACCCATGAAAACCGTCCGTTATTGCTGCTCACCATTACTGCACCGGAAAACCGCAGCAAGTTACCGCAATGGCGGGAAAACCATCTCAAAACAGTGAACAGCGGGGCTAAAGCCGCAAAAGATGCGCCCCTGTTTCTGTACATGGGTTACAGCATTCATGGTAATGAGCCTTCCGGAAGCAACGCTGCACTGGTTATGGCGTATTACCTGGCCGCGGCGCAGGATGAAACGGTAACAGATTTGCTCAGCAAAAATGTCGTGTTGCTGGATCCCTCATTCAATCCTGACGGTTTGTCCCGTTTCGCACAGTGGGCAAACATGCATAAAAGCAAAAATCTTGTCGCTGACGGAGAAAACCGGGAGCACAAGGAAGACTGGCCTTCCGGCAGAACGAATCATTACTGGTTCGACTTAAACCGTGACTGGTTATTGCTGACCCATCCTGAGTCACAGGCGCGGATCAAACAGTTTCAGAAATGGCGTCCTCATGTACTGACCGATCATCATGAGATGGGGCCGGACAGCACCTATTTCTTCCAGCCCGGTGTGCCGTCGCGGAAAAACCCGAATACGCCTGACGGCAATGTGAGGCTTACAGAAGCGCTGGCAGCTTTTCACGCCAAAGCGTTTGATGACGCAGGTCAGTTATACTTCTCGGAAGAAGGTTTTGACGATTTTTACTACGGGAAAGGCTCATCGTATCCCGATTCCATGGGTAGTATCGGTATTCTGTTTGAACAGGCAAGCAGCCGCGGACACGTACAGGATACGGTGAACGGAGAGCTGGCCTTTGCACAAACTATCCAGAACCATGTGACTACCAGTCTGAGTACGATTGCCGGTTCGCTGGCCAATAAGCCTGCTATTCTGAATTACCAGAATACATTTTTCTCTGAGACGGCTAACGCGATTGATAAGGATGAGCACTTCGGGGCGATTGTGGCTATGCCGGATGACAGTGGCCGTAAAGAGGCTTTACTGTCGATCCTCAATCAACATGAGATCCAATACAGTTACGCAAGAGATGACGAGGAAATTGATAACAAGCGCTACAGCAAAGGCAGTCTGGTTGTGCCTTTTAATCAATCAAAATACCGCCTGGTAAAGAGCCTGTTTTCTACCCGTCAGCAATTTGCTGAGAACACCTTCTATGACGTGTCTAACTGGAATATCGCGCTGGCGTTTAATCTTGATTACGACGTGCTGAGCAAACGTGCCGGGCGTGGCATCAAAACTGAAGCCGGGCCGGTGAAAATGCCGGTACCGCTCGTTGATGGTGAAGCGTACGCCTATGCATTTGAATGGAAAAGTTACTATGCGCCGGCAATGCTGCAACAACTGCTGGAAAACGGGGCCACAGTGCGCAGTGCTGAAACGCCCTTTACCGCCAAACTGACTGATGGCCGGAATCGTGATTTCGCAGCCGGAACCATTATTGTGCCCACACCATTATCACAGCCTGATGATCTGCTCAGCCTGTTACAGGATGCGTCGGCCTTAACCGGTGTGGAAGTGTTTGGTATAAAAAGCGGACTGACGCCGCAGGGCTCGGATCTTGGCGGTCGTACCCTTGCACCAGTAAAAGCGCCATCAATTCTGCTGGTGGGCGGTAACGGCACCAGTTCATCGGAAGCCGGAGAAATCTGGCACTATCTGGACACCCGTGTAGGCACAGCGCCGGTCATTGTGGAGCAGGACCGTCTGAGCACTATCCGCCTGGCTGACTACTCCCATATTATTTTCGTCAGTGGCAGTTACAGTGGTCTGAGCGACAAGCTCAACAATGATATCAGTGACTGGGTGAATAATGGCGGCGTGCTGATTGGACAGAAATCGGCGGTAAAATTCTTTGCACAAAAAGGCTGGCTGGATGCGGAAATCGTATCCCGCGATAAAGTCGACAGTGTTTTTCCGGTAGATAAGCTGACCTATGCAGATAAATCTGCGCTGGGTGCCAGTAAAATTATTGCCGGTGCCGTGTACGAAACCGGTATTGACCCGACTCATCCCATTTTCTTTGGTTACACGGGGAAAACATTGCCGGTATTTAAAACCAGTAATATGATTGTGCATGCTGACGCCGACCCGTTCACCAGGCCCGGTTACTATTCCGGCAGTCCGTTAATGGCCGGATTCAGTGCAAAACAACTGGAAACCATGATTGGCGGCACGGCATCTGTGCTGACTCAGCCAAAAGGTCGTGGCGTGGTGATTGGCTTTACTGACAACCTGCTTTTCCGAGGTTACTGGTATGGTACCGGTAAGCTGATGTCAAACGCGATCTATCAGTCAGGTCACTTAGTCCGCTAAGGGAAACCGGCAGGTCAGCGCCATCACCCAGACTTCGATGATGAGGTCAGGATGATGTTGACGCAGCTGACCGGCGAGCACATTAGCCGTCGCGCCTGTGGTCATAACATCATCAATGATGGCTACGTGACGTAGATCCTTACAGGGCTTCACCCGAAAAGCGCTGTGCAAATTATACATCCGGTGGTCCTTTTTCAGCGTGTGTTGTGAACGTCCTCCGGTGCGGCGGGCCCAGTCAGCGATGACCGGTCTTTCTATTCTGCGGCCGATGTGACGGGCCAGTTCTGTTGCCTGGTTGAATTGCCGGCGAAAAAAGCGGTGTAGTGGTACGGGAACGGGGAGTAAGGCATCCGGTAACAGTGTGTCTTCATCGATACACTGTGAGGTGAACCAGTTGGCAAGAATGGCCGGACTTATCTGACAGCGCCGGAATTTCATGGCTTTGATAAGCTGGTCAAATGGCCAGCGATATTCTCCGCAGGCCCTTAACGCACTGTAGGAGGGCGGTAAAAATTGCTGGCTGATTTTTTTGTAGCGCAGTAAATTACCCTGATAGCCAAGCTGTAATAAAAAGCGGGTATCAAATTTGCAGAACGTACACACAGGTACGTCACTGTACTGATTACACAGCAAACAAGCTAAGTTGGGAAGTCGCATGGTTAAGTACTCTGTCAGCCCGGCAGTGGTGCTCTGCAGCGGCAAAATTGCAGGCATAGTCAAAGGATGTCATCAGTGTTAAATGCTAACGTCTCAGAAAATCTCGTCAGCCGTACCCGGGGTACAGGAAAAGATCTGGTTTTGCTTCACGGCTGGGGCATGAACAGTGGTGTGTTTGAACACTTCATTCCGTTGCTGGAGAGCGAATTCAGAGTGACCACCATTGATTTGCCGGGCTTTGGTGAAAACAACGGTGTGCTGCCGGAAGAGCCCTACACCGTGGCATCTGTGGCGAAATTAATCACGCCGTATCTGCCGGAAAAGTGTGTGGTCGCAGGATGGTCACTGGGCGGTCTGGTCGCACAACAACTGGCTCTGGATTTACCGGAGCATGTGAGTGCACTCATCACCATTGCCTCAACGCCCAGATTTGTTAACGGCCCCTGCTGGCCCGGTATTGATGCCGAATTGCTTGCCCAGTTTGAAACTCAGCTGGCAAAAGATTACGGCAAAACCCTGGAGCGGTTTCTTGCCATTCAGGCCATGGGCAGTGATACCGCCCGCCAGGATATGAAAGCCATCAGACAAAGTATTACCGCATGGCCTTCACCGGCAGAAGAGGCGCTGAAAGCTTCTCTGGCGCTGCTTTCCAGTGAAGATCTCCGCGAACATATCGGGCGTATCAGGCAGCCGACATTAAGGATATACGGACGGCTGGACAGCCTGGTACCGACCAGCGGCATTGACCGTATCTGCGAGCTGCACCCGCAAAGTGACACGGTTGTGTTGCCCCATGCATCTCACGCCCCTTTTATTTCTCATCCGCAACAGTCTGCCGATATTATTCGTCAGTTTCTGGTAGCAACCTTCTGAAATTGGCGGGCCACAAGGCTCGCCCGTTCTTTATATTCCTTATGGTTTATATACTAAAGTTGCAAAAATACTTGACATTTGCCACCGGTGGCAAATAATTAACGAAATGTTAAAAGTGCGTTATGTAATTTGATTTTCTCTGAAGGGATGCATTATGGAACGTTACATTATTCCAAGCGTTTACCAGGCCATTCAGCTCTGCCGCACCTTAGGTGACGCAGAATATGGCATGACATCACTGGCACTGGAAGAGCAGTTGCAACTGCCCCGATCCTCCGTTTTCCGGCTGCTTAAAACCTTATGCAGTGAGCGGCTGATAGAAAAGCGCGGTACCCGCTACTATCTGGCAAACGGCATGTACGGAATTGGCGGGGCGGCACCCAGACTACAGAAATTTCAACGTTTGCTGGCAGCACCACTGACCGCCCTCACCGGCGATACGACTCACACAGCAATTCTGTGTGTGCCTGCCGACAATTGTGCGGTAGCTGCAGATGTATTCTGTTCTAACAGTCACCGCCTGTCTGCTATCCGGCCGGGTATGCAACTGTCACTTACCGGCTCGGCGCCGGGTCACATTATGCTGGCTTATCATCCCCGCTACCGGGATGAAAATAGTCTGAATATTGCCGAACTCGACTCGCGCAGAGTCATGAAGCTTGCAGCGCAAACCTGCACCCGGGGTTTTGCTGTGTCCGATGCGCCGGCGGGAAAAGGTCAGCTGGTGTCAGTGCCGGTGCTGGCAAGCGACGGTGAACTGCTGGCGATGCTGTGCCTTGAACTGGATGAGCATCATGGTGATGCAGAGCTGCTCAGCCACTGGGCGGGCAAACTGAAACCTGTGGCGGCATTACCTGCAGCCACCTGTACACAAAATAAAAAGGAAGCCGGATGAGATTCATGAAGTACTTCCGGAGCAGTGTGGTTGTCATGCTGCTTCTCATCTCACAGGGGATCAGAGCAGAGCAGCCAGCGCTGGCTTTCAGCGGGGCAAGCGGTTTTGGTAAATACACCACCGGCGGAAATGAGGGCAAGGTACTGGTGGTGTCCAGTCTGGCTGATAACAGCAAAGATCCGCAAGAAGGTACGCTACGCTGGGCAGTGAAGCAATCCTACCCGCGACTGGTCGTATTTGCCGTTTCCGGTGTGATTCAGTTGGAAAAAACACTCGAAATCAAAGAGCCGCACATCACCATCGCCGGCCACACTTCACCGGCCGGAATCGTGGTGGCTGGAGCATCAACGTCAATTGAAGCCGATCAGGTTATCATCCGTCATATGGCCTTCCGCCCCGGGCATTTTTTGCAGGAAGGTGATGCGCTGAGTGCGCGGAGTCATTCAGATATCATTATTGACCATTGTTCCCTGAGCTGGGCGAATGACGAAGTGGCGTCGTTTTATAACAATACCCGGTTTACCCTGCAGAACAGCATAATTGCAGAGAGCCTGAATAACGCCGGACATCATAAAGGCAGTCACGGCTACGGCGGGATTTGGGGAGGCAGAGACGCTTCATTTCTGCGAAATGTACTGGTAAGTCACATCAGCCGGAATCCCCGCATAAACGGCTGGCGGTTAAAGTCGCCCTATCCGCAGGAAGATGAATTCGTTGATATCAGCAACAACGTTATTGTGAACTGGCAGGATGCGTCCGGCTACGGCGGTGAGGGTGGAAAAGCGAATTTCACGGCTAACTATTTCCTGCCGGGTCCTGCCACAAAATCCGCAAGGTTCTTTGAATTCTGGGGAGATGACCGTCCCCTCGCACTGCTGTATGCCAATGGCAATGTGATGCATGACCACCCTGAAATGTCTGCCAGCAACGCGCTGGGTATCATAGTAAAAGGGGCAAAGAAAAATCCGCAGCAGGCTGCTGCTATCAAAGCCGCGAGCCTGGCGGATAAGCCTCTCCGGCAAGGGGCAATCAGTGCGTTACAGGAATCAACATTGACTGCGCAACAGGCATATGTGGCGCTAATAGAAAATGCCGATGCCGGCAGCTTTTTACGCCGTGGACGTAAAGCTCACGACAGCACTGACCGGCGGATCCTCGCAGCTATCCGCTCAGGCTCCTACGCCGGTAAAGACGGCATTATCGACAGTGAACTGGAAGTGACTGACTGGCAGCAATATCGAGCAGAATTGTCTTCTGCTGATACCGCTGAAACAGAAGAATTGTCAGCGGAACAGTGGCGTATACTCGCGCTTTAATAAGCCCGACTTTCTCAATGTTTACATTTTAATATTTTGTGAAATAAAAGTTAAAAATAATGTGATCTGCATTCCTTTTTTCGCAATAATGCTACCGGTGGCATTCGTAGTGTAATAAAGCCGCGACAATTAAAACGAATTAAGGAGTGCAGGACATGAGAGTGTTTAAATGGACAGCTCTGGCAGTGGCGATATCTTCAGCGCTGCCGGCTCTGGCACAAACCGCAGACACAGAACAGGCCGCAAATGGCCGGCAAACCACTCAGCAAAGTGACAATCAGGCCGCGGAAAATACGGCGCAGGACAGCGATATTGAAATTGTTGAGGTTAAAGGGGTTAAACAAGCTGATCTGAAAGCCCGTGATTTAGAACGGATGAAAAACGGCTTCAGTTCGGTGATCTCCACCGACGATTTAGGCAACTTTGTTGATCAGAACGTCGCGGAATCGTTACGACGCTTGCCGGGGGTTACCCTGCAACGTTCAGAAGGTGAAGGTAAGTTTGTTACCGTGCGGGGGTTGGGACCGGGCTTTGTGTCTGTGAACATGAACGGATCGCAGATGTCAGGCGCCGGGGAAGAGCGAAAAGTGGGCCTTGATGCCCTGCCCGCCGACCTGCTCGGCACCATCGAAGTGCTGAAAACCCTGACGCCGGACCAGAACCTGAACTCCATTGGTGGTACGGTTAACGTTAAAGCCATTTCTGCATTTGATCGCGGTAAGAACACACTGAAAATGCGGATTCAGGATGCCTACTCTGAAAACCGTGAAGAGCACTCCCCAAAATTCAGTTTTGACGGCACACAATTCTTTTTAGATGAAACCCTCGGTGTGGGTTTTGCCATTTCCCATGAAGATCGCAAAACCCTTATCGATGAGACCCGTCATCACAGCTCTAATGAGATGAAGTTCTACACGGCGGATTTGGGTAAAACCGATGAGGAAATTGCTGCCGGAGATGAAATACTCGCGCCGTCACAGCTGGAATATCGCCGTGAAGTGGCAGGCCGGACCCGTCAGGCCGCAGCGCTGAATATCGAGTATAAGCCAAATCCTGATGCCTATTACTTTGCAAAAGGCACTTACACCCAGTTCGAAGATGACGACCTGGCATTACGGGAATTCTATGACTTTCAGGATGCGGGGTCTGTGGGCAGTGGCGAAATCGTTTACGTTAACAGTGATACCAAAGAGTTCATCCTCAGCGATATTGATGTCTTTCATCAGCAATTTATTCAGGAAAGTGAGAACAAAACCGTCACGTTCAGTTTTGGTGGCGAAAACCGCATCGCGGAAAGGTTCGTGCTGGATTATGAATATGCCCAGTCCCGTTCTGAAGAAGACTCCCGCGGCGACCGCCGCGTGCAGTTCCGAGAGCGTGATTTAATTGTTTACGGTCAGGGTCTGCGGGATAACATCCGTGCCAGGGTCCTTTCTCCCGGTGAAGCGGCAGACATAGCCGGTCTTACTTACGATCCTGAAGACAGCATTTTCGGTACGTCCGGCAGTGGCGATGGCTCCGATCTGTCTAATTACCAATTCGATAACTTGTTCTTAGAGGACGGCCTCAGGACTGACGAAATCAAAACCGTTAATCTTAATCTGCGCGCGGACGTGTTCAATGACTGGGTTAACTACGTAAAAGTGGGTGGTCAGGTGACGCAGCGGGATCACGTGCGGGACAAAGATCGCTGGAGCTTCGACCCCTCCGCCGCCGATTGCAGCGATGATGCCTGCATTACTGCAGTAAATTCCACTCTTGCTGACTACGACAGCAGTATTCCGGCAGGCAGTCAGTTTCAGCTTCCCTTTGAAAGCCGCTCAACGGTGGATGATATTGTGAATGCAACACGTCAGACCGTGGCTGTTGCAACCAACGATGAAGTCTCCATTGAAAGTACCAAAGGGGATTACAGCATTGTTGAAGACACCAAAGCCATTTACGGCATGGTTGAATTTCCCATAGGCATGGATGCCACCCTCATTACCGGTGTGCGCTGGACCGAAACTGAGTTTTCTTCCACCGGCTATATGTCGCTGGAAAATGATGACTTTGAGTTTAACGGTGCCGGCGCCGGTGCACTCGATATTGCGATCCCTTTACCGGAAGCCTCTATCACCTACAGCGAGTTTTTCCCCAGTGCACACTTAAAGTGGGAAGCCTCTGAAGATATTCTGGTGCGTGCGGCGGTATGGACCAGCTTTACCCGTCCTTCGTTTAAACAGGCCCGTGCCTATGCGATTTTCGACAGTGATATTGAGCTTTGTCCGCCCGGCAGTGACGACTGTGATGACAGTCAGGGCGGAGCCTCACTACAGCAGTTGAGCCAGTATGTTCTGGGCTCAGACAATGCGTTGGATGTGGGGAATCCGAACCTGCTGGCGATGACATCGGTTAACTACGATGCGTCAATCGGTTGGTATCCTGATGAAGATCTCTTTATGGAAGCAGCCATTTTCTATAAAGATATCGAGAATTTCATTGTTGATGTGAACGGTATCGGCATGTCTATCGATAATCTGCCGCTCACGCTGCCGGTCAATCAGGTGACGGAGTTTGTGATCCCGCAGAACCTGTATCTCAACGAAATCAATATCACCATCAACGGCGATAAAGCCAAAGTGTACGGTATTGAGCTTAGCTACAACCAGTATTTCGACAACGGCTTCTTCCTGCAAAGTAATGCCACATTACTCGACAGTAAGGCGACCCTCGACAGTTCAATTCGTCAGGGCAGTGTGGCGTTACCCGATCAGGCCGACACCATGTTTAACCTGGTGTTCGGTTGGGAAAGTCAGACTTTCTCCGCCCGTCTTATCGGTAATATCCGCTCGGATGTCCTTGAGCAGATTGGTTCCTGTCCTGAGTCTGCGTCGCTGGATGATGCTAAGTCCTGCAAAATCTGGGGCGACCAATATCAGGCCGATGTGAAGAGCCTCGATTTCAAACTGCAATATGACGTCACCGACACTGTGCAGCTTTACTTTGACGCCATTAATCTCACTAACCAGGCTGATCTGCGCTACTTCCGGGGTAATGAGCAAAGCGGCGGCAATATTCTTTACCAAAAAGAAGAATACGGACGCAGCTATCAGCTGGGTATGAACGTGAAATTCTACTAATTGTCTGCGCCGGTGCTTGCACCGGCAGAGCCTATTTTAGCTGGTGCGGACAATCGTCAGGGAACGTGCGCCCAGCAGATAAACGGAGATTGAGTGATATGAAACTCACAAAAATAGCCACCGTAGTGAGTGGCGTGATGCTGCTATCCGCTTGCGGAGAAAAAAGTACAACTAACGTAACATTGCCACCCGATCCGGCGTTAACCGGTGTGTTTGTTGACAGCCCGGTTGCCGGCCTGGGGTACCGTTCTGAATCGGTAAGCGACGGCACGACCAATGCTGACGGAGAGTTTTCTTACTTCCGTGGTGAACAACTGACTTTCTTTATCGGTGATCTGGTTTTTCCGGATGCGCCGGCCTCCAGCGTGATTTCGCCGCTGGACTTATTTGCTACCGACAATGCGTTTAATCAGCCGGTAGTGAACACACTGCGCTTATTACAATCACTGGATACCGACGGTGATCCGTCAAACGGTATTACCTTAAGCAGCAGCGCAGCCGCGGCGGCAGAAATGTTGTTGGGAGATGGCGAAACCGCACAGGATTTCTTTGCCCAGTCTGATACAGACTTTGCGGCTGATGTGGAAGCATGGCTGGGTGCTGCGGGCGGTGCAAGCAGCACCTTAATCAGCAAGTACGATGCGATTACCCATTTCGTGAATTACCTGGAGACAGAACGGGGTACACTGTTCCCCAATACCTTCGATGTGGATTTATTTACCGGTTCGGTTTATGCACCGGTGCGAAATGGTCGTACGGTGACGCAAACATCTTATAATTTCACCCCTGCGGATGAGACCAACTTAAACGGTACCTACACACAAACCCTGGAGGACGGGGAGGTCAGCGGCGAATATCATTTTGCTTTCGGACGCAAAGTGCTGGTACTCACATCCGGTGACAACGAAACCTGGCTGATATCCCGCGCGTTCAACACCGTTAATCAGGTTTACAGTCTTTGTCAGGGGGAAATGACCGCTGACGGACCGTCGATGGTGGAATTAGTGGAGCAATGCCTGGCTGAAGACGATCCTATGAGCGCTGTATTTGCATTCAGCGAATCTCAGGCGCAGGCAGAAAACGAAAGGTTGGTGGAAGCGGCCAATGCTGTTCAGGCGGCGCTGGAAGAGAACTTCGATACCGATACCGCCACCTTCTTCTCTTCATCCTACAAGCGTTTGTCTGATGATCCTGATTCCGGCCCGCTGTATGTGAAAACCGGCGGCAGCCCTGTTGTTGATCCTGCTACCGGACATCTTATTTTAGAAGGTGATCGTTTCAGTATAGGTAATGCGGCAGCAAATCCGTTAGCCAATACGTCAGGTTCTGACACCGTGGGCACGGGTATTTATAACCTCAGTGAAGGTTTCACTATCAGTTTTGACGTTGTTGCCAATAACGGCGCAGGCACGTTCTCGTTGTATGTGGATAACAATACCACCGGACAGGACAATTCTGTTCACGGTGCTGCAAGTAAGTTTGTCAGCATTGGTCTGGACGGCGACGGTTTAGCGCCGGGGACCCGCTTCAGTTATACCTATGAACCGGGCGCAGATATCAGCGGCGGCGATCCTGCTGCAGAGGATGCGAAGATCCTCAATCCGGCTGTGACCAACAGCTTCTTCCAGTTACGTACTGACTCCAGCGCGTCCATTACGCTGGATAATCTGCGCATAGAAACCGTGGCCGATGCGGTGGAGCCCGCTGAGCCTGAAGAACCGGTGGAACCGGAAGAGCCGGAAGTTCCCGTAACCATTCCGCGGGTAGATTTACCACAGAGCTATACCTTTTCCGGCACTAACGAGGATATTTTCTCCGTCAGTTTTGCGGCTGCCGAAAACGCTGCCGGTGAGTCTGTACCAATGTTCGTCAATACCGGCGGTTCAGTTACCCTGGTTGAAAACGGCATTCAGCTGGATGGCGGCCGGTTTACACTGGGGAATACCGATCCTGATAACCTCAGTGCGGCAGACAACACTACTGCCAGCGGGGCGCTGGACTTGAGCCGTCCTTATAACGTGGTGTTTGATGTCGTCTACGTGGAAGACAGTGAAGGAGACAACAAATTTCAGATTTATGTCGACAACAACACGTCAGGTAGCGCCAATTCTTATCTTGGCGGTGATTCCCGGTTCTACAATGAGCTGGTGACAACATTAACAGCAGGCACCACACTGAGTGTGCCCGGACAAATCGCCGGCCAGAATTCATATCTTCAGTTCCGCACTGAAAGCGGCTCAATTGTTGTTATCGACAATATTCGCATTGAGTATGTTCAGGCAAATACTCTGCTGGAAGAGAAGTTTGAAACGGACACCAGCACCCTGTTTTCCGCTGAGTACAAAAGTACCGGTGGTGACGGCAGAGTGCCGTTCTACAGCATTACCGGCGGTGGCAGCGGTCTGGCCATTACAGATGGCGAACTGTCCATCGACAGTGCGCGGTTTACGCTGGGTAATACCACGCCGGATACTGAAACCACCGATGCGGATACCGTCACAACGGGTGTTCTGGATTTAAGCCGTGAGTACACCATCAGCATGGATATCGTGTCTGTTGCGGATACGGAAGGTAATAACAACTTCATTATCTATGCTGATAACAACACCAGCAGCAGCGGTAAGTCAGTGCATGGCGGCGCATCGAAGTTCTTCAGTGAACCGCTTACTAGTCTCACACCGGGAGAGCGGCTTACTGTCGAAGGTTTCATTGCCTCGTCCTCCTCGTTCCTGCAGTTACGGACTGAAAGCGGGGGCAAAGTGGTTATTGATAATCTGGTATTGTCGTATACCGGCGACGCAGCGTCACCGCAGGTATTCAGTTGTGACAGCGAGCCGGCTTTGTACTTCTGTGATGATTTCGCTGACGGCTCGACGGAGAACTTTAATCTGCTTTCCAATATTGAGGGCAGTAACGGGCCTCAGGGTGTATTCGATATTCTGGATGATGACGGTAATAACGTACTGCGTTATACCGCCGGCGGAGAGGGCGGTGAAATCTTCCTGCTGACAGACGCGGCCATGGCCGGTGTGCCGGATTCCGGCGACTACTTTGTCGAAGCCCGTATCCGGCCCCGTCAGAACAGTACCACCCGGAATAAGCAGATCTTCCTGCTGGGTCGCTACGACAGTGCCGGAAACTGGTATGGCGGTGGTCTGAATGTGCAGAACTCTTCTTCCAGTACGCAGGTGGAAGTGGCAACCAGTACCGGTGGCAGTATTTCCCGTCCGGTACAGAAGAAATCGCCGGTTTTGCTGGGTGAGAAAGACGGAACAGACGGCACCTGGTACCGGGTGCGATTTGAAATGCAGGGTGAAAACCTGACGGTTTATCTTGATGGCGAAAACATGGGGACGGTGGCAGACAGCCAGTATTCGGCAAAAGGCCTGGTTGGCATGTTCACCAACAACCGTTCGTTTGAAATCGATGATATTAAGATTGGTGATCCCACCGTCAAACCGGTACAGCTGACGCTGGATTATAAGGAGCCGGGCTGGGAAACGACCACCAGCAGTGATCCGCTCTATGTGTATGTGACTGCGGTGCAAAATGACGGTGTTACTGACGACACCTTTACAGCCACAAGCAGTGACACAGCAGTTGTTGATGTTGAAATCGACGGGCCGACAGTGGTGCTGACGCCTGTGGCAGCCGGTTCATCCTCGGTAACGTTTACTTCAGGTTCAGACAGTACACTGGTTAAAACCATCACCGTAGACGTAGCTGAAGGTTTTGTGATGCCGGCAGGCGCGTATGGCAGCCTCACCGGTGACACCGTGCCTTACGCCGGTAAGCAAAACACCCACATCGATACGTCTCTGGCGCTGACATTTGATGATGTGCCCGTGTTAGGTGACGTGGGTGAAATCCGTATTTACGATGCCAGCGACGATACTGTGGTTGATGTGATCAACGTTGGTGTGGACGAAGACTTTATCGGCTACGCCGGTCAGGAACGTCAACGTAAAGTGTATTACCGCCCTGTTCAGGTAGACGGCAATACGTTGCTTATCAAACCCCATAATCATGTGCTGGAATACGGCAAAGACTACTATGTGGCGATTGGCGAAAACGTTGTAACCAGCGGAACTCTAAATGGCGAAGTGTTCACCGGGCTGGGTAAAACGTCCGGCTGGACATTTACCACCCGCGAAGCTGCACCGGAAGGTAATGCGCTGGTGGTAGATGACGATGGTGAAGCTGACTTCAGAACCGTGCAGGGCGCGCTGAACTACGTAATGCAGAGTGTACCTTCTGGTGAAGCTGCCACCATCACTATCATGGCCGGTGAGTACGAGGAAATGATGCTGCTGCGGGACCACGATAACGTCACCTTACAAGGGGAAGGTCGTGACAATACCGTGGTGTATTACAATAACTTTGAAAGCTTCAACAGTGGCAGCGGTAAGAGTGAAGCGCCGGGCACCGGCACACCATCAGGTGGTCGCAGCGTTTTCCTGATTGAGGGCGTGGATAATCTGGTGCTGAATAATTTTACGCTGAAGAACAGCCATATTCGCAGCAGTGAGTACTCTAATCAGGCTGAAACTCTGTACTTCAACAGTGATAACGGCCGTCTGACTGCTACCAACATGAACTTCATCAGTGAGCAGGATACCCTGCTGCTGAAAGGGTACAGCTGGTTTTATCAGTCGCTTGTTGCCGGCAACGTAGACTTCATCTGGGGTTATGCGAACACTGCTCTGTTTGAAGAAAGCGAAATCCGCACCATCGGTGATTCCAAAAACGGCGATCCGACTCAGGATACTTCCGGCGGCTATGTACTGCAGGCCCGCGTACCGGACATCAATAATAAAGGGTTTATTTTCTTAAACAGTGAATTTACCCATGGTCCGGGACCCATCGGCAACGACGTACTGGATAACTCCACGTACATTGCCCGAAGCGGTGGTAGCAGCGAATATTTTGATAACATCACGCTGATCAATAACCGCTTTGATACTCACATCGCGGATATCGGCTGGGCCGGTGAAGGCATCAATAGCCAGCCTGCGTCTAACCCGAATCCGGCAACGGCGTCAGCCGGCTGGCGGGAATACGGCAGCATGGACATGCAGGGCAATCCGCTGGATCTCTCTTCCCGTCAGTTTGGCTACGTGCTGACTGCCGGTGACGTGACAGGTCTGACGGATCGCGACAGTATCTTCGCTCACTACAATAACAATGAAGGCTGGATACCGTCGCCGTTAAGTGCACCGGTTATCGCAGAGGAACCTGAGGCTTTAGCCAACGGCTTTGCAGCTTATAACTATACGCTCACCGGCGGTGCCGGAGGTACGGTTGTTACGGTAGATAACGGCGCTGACCTGCAGGCCGCACTGGATACCGCAGCATCAACCAATACGCCGGTGACAGTGTATGTAGACGGCGTAATTACCGATGCCAACACAGGTGGTACCGGCAGCCCTATTGAAGTTCGAGATATGAACGATGTGTCCATTATCGGTGTGGCCGACCGTGGCGAGTTTGACGGAATCGGTATCCTCATCAAACGGGCCAACAACGTGATCATTCAAAACCTGAAAATCCATCACGTGTTAACCGAAGGCAAAGACGCCATTGGCATCGAGGGTGATAATGACGGTTCGACGACCAGTAATATCTGGATTGACCACAACGAGTTGTACAGCACGTTATCGGTGGATAAAGACTTCTATGATGGTCTGGTAGACAGTAAGCGTGGCGCGAAAAACATCACCATTTCGTACAACTATCTGCATGATCACTGGAAAGCATCCCTGCATGGTCATACCGAAAATGATACGGACAGTGATAACACCGACCGCTTTATCACTTTCCACCATAACCGTTTTGAAAATATTGAGTCCCGTTTACCGCTGTTCCGTTATGGCTACGGACACCTGTACAACAACTACTACAACGGTATTTCCTCAACGGCCATTAACTCCCGTATTGGTGCAGAACTGCAAATCGAGAACAATGTGTTTGAGCAAACGCAAAACCCCATTGTGTCGTTCTATTCTGACGTAATTGGTTACTGGAATACCGCCGGAAACGTATTCGGAACCGGTGTCACCTGGACAGAACCTGATGCCGGTGATGTATCAGCCGGACCGGACGCTGAGCCGACTTCCAGTTACTCCGTACCGTATGATTACACGCTGGACGATGCGGATTCTGTGAAAGTGAGAGTCATTAATCATGCCGGTGTGGGAAAAATTTCCCAGGACGCCGAAGCGATTCCCGAGATTGATTAATTAACTATCAATACCTTAGTGACAAACGCGCCTCCAACGGTTTACAGGAGGCGCGTTTTTATTTGTAATTCAAATTAGTCCAACTTTTTTTGATATGGGTATGTAAATGATAATTGATGTCATTTGCGTTTGTGTTAATCTTCAGCCTCCTTGAAGGAGGTTATTATAAAAATGAAGATTTTCACATTCAGACATACACTTATCTTATCTGCAATTTTTGGGTTATCCGCATGCGGAAGCAGCGACAGCAATAATGCCCCTGAATTTGATAACACTACCTATACTTTCACCGTTACTGAGGATGAAAGTTTAGAAAGTAGTGTTTCTGCCACAGATGCTGATGGTGACACCCTAACTTATACACTTGCTTCTTCTGCCAATAACGGCACTGTTGAACTGAACAGTGATGGCAGCTTTACCTATACGCCCGACACAAACTTCGCCGGTGAAGACACTGCATCTATTGCTGCAACTGATGGTAAACTATCAGTCACAACCTCACTCGCTTTCACAGTAGAAAACGTGAATGATGCACCCGTCATTAATACAACTTCGCTGACTGTAAGTGCTCAAGGTGCAAGCACAGGTACTATTGATGTGTCAGATGCGGACGGTGATGAAATTACCTTCGCTATTGTCTCACAGCCAGAAAATGGTGTGGTGACAATTGATAGTAGTTCTGGCGATTTTACTTATACGCCAGATGACCTGGAGCTAGTAGATGGTTCTTTTGTCGTTTCGTACACCGACGGCGTTATTGCAGAACCAATAGAGGCAGAAATCAGCCTCTCCCCATCATTTACTACTAACGCCGATAAGTTAAATTATTACTACAGTTCTGATTTCTCGCATCTTAAACAAGCTGAAGCCATGTTTAAAAATATTGGAGATGACGAAGCGCTAAACAAAGCAAAAACGGCACTCGCGGTAGGATATATAGCTGCCGGTTTCAGTGAACAAGCTAAGACTGTATTGGCAACTGTTACCACTTTGGATACCCAAGCCAGAGGTTATAGAAGTATCGCGAAAAAATTAGATGAATTTGGTGAACACGATACGGCAGATGATTATCGTGCTACGTCTCTATCTCTTTTTAATCAATATCTTGCAGAAAAGGGTATTGATAATTTTAGTAAAGACGATGCTGAATTCTTTACTGGTTTATTTAACGATTATGACGCCGCAGGGAACGCTGAAGCCGCTACTTCTGTAGTGTCCAGCCTTATTATTTATGCTGATGCTATTAACGAAGAGACCTATATTTCTACTTTTGCACAGGTCGTTGCTACCGTCTGGATCAATGTATCTGATCTTCAGGAACAGTATTTCGCCACAGGTGATGAAGATGACCGGCAGCTGGCCTTAAATACAACTAAGTTACTTTGGCAACTTGCCGGAAACATCGGTTACCGGACAATTTCAAGCGGTGAGTTCGAAGGAGACAAAAATTACAACTTGAGGGTACTTTATATCACTAGGGTTGCAGAGCATTTCTTCAATTTGAAAGAGGACGAACTTGCTAAACAAGCAATGGCAGATGCATTTGCGGTCTATGGCGTTTCTGGATACGACAGCGACTACATCGTAGAGGCTTATGAATCCGGGCCTGCAACCTTAGATGCCTACAGTGCTTTCGTAGAGAACCTAGCGGGTTTGTTTGCATACTACTATCCAGATGCCGAATCCAACCTTGCTCTGGATATGTTGGAAGAAGGAACGGCTAATTATATTGACGCAGTGACTTTCACCTACATTTATGAAGCGGTTCTGATCGCTGAAGTAAATGGGGACGTTGCCTCTGCGCTGGTAACAGCTAAGACATATTTTGAAGAAAACGGTGACTTACGTGATTACTACGAGTTTCTAATTCAGTACGGGGCTGATATTGATTCACGTTTAGCTGGTTTTCTGGCCAATCGTGGTTTTACTGATGCCCTTGAAGTTGTATTGGCGGAAGGACTAACTGTTCTTCAGAATGCAGATTACATTATGGAAGAGTCAGCACGTTATACGCTGGGTAGTTATGGTTGTGCCGGACTTACCAAATTATATGACCGTGAAGAGCTCGATGCAGCAGTTCCGGCACAGACATGCATGTCAATTTTCAATAACTATTATCTGCCCTCCCAGAGTAATGTCACTAACGGAACGACAGTAGACGGTTACGATTTTGTACTTAAAACGCTCGCACTGGCACAAGACAGTGAGAACGTTAGCAACTTTGCAGCAAGTGCTGGCGATATTACAGGTGCGCTGGAGAGTGATTACGATACGATTGAACTTTATGCCCTGTCTTCCAGCACACTTGCATCTTACGGATTCGCTGAAGTTGCTGTTGAACACGCTGAGAATGTATTCACTTTAGTGACTGAACTGCTGGATACAGTAGAAGGGCAAACGGAAGATGCTATCGATAATATGATGGGCAATTACTTCGACCTTAATGGCTCAGGTTCCCTTACTGACAGTTTCTATAACGTTTATGACACTAAAACTGGCTTACGACAGCATATTTCGGAGACGGAAGATTTTTCTTCGCTATTCTCTCTGTTCCAAACCCAGTTAGAAGCTTCACTTACCGCTCTAACAAACGCCTCTGCCGCTCTCACAGTTAATGAGCAGCAAAATCTGATTTCAGATTTAATAACTCTCAATGCCAATGCGGGGCTCTACGCAGAAGCAGAAGAACTAGTGGTTAGCGATGTTAATGAATTAGCTGAAGAATATGAGTTCTTTGCAGCATTATCTACAATCGTAGCTGAGCAGGATGATTTTCCGGGGATACTAGTTGCTAACGTCGATACCGACAACGACGGATTAGTAAATTTCTTCCTGCTTGACGCATCTGAAGAAGAAATTACTGCGTCAGAACTGATTGCAGATGAAGATTCTGATAACGATGGTGTCACGGATATCGAAGATCTGGCACCGCTTAATGCTGCGGAATAGATAATGACGCAGTATCGTAAAACGAGGGCGCCCTTCATTGCGGTAATACTTCTGTTGCCAGTAATGGCAACAGAAGCTTTTGCTCAGCAAAATGAAGACGAACAAGCAGAAGAAAGTAAAGCCGAGGATGTAGAATACATTGAAGTTATCGGTCAATACATCGGTATTGAAGTGCCCGAAACATTCGGCAGGTTTACGTTAGATGAAGATTTTATTCGCAACGCGCCAAAAACAACCGGTGATATTAACGATATTGTTGCATTGCTTCCGGGGGTGCAATTATCCGAGGATGCTCTGGCGGTTTCTGCTGCCGGCGAAATTCGTGCAAAACCGCTCTCAATATCGGGTGCACAACCCTGGCAAACCGGCTTTTTTATCAATGGAATGAATTACAACAGTCGAATTGACCCCGATGCATACAGTCGTTCAGAGTCATCAGTGAATGACGTGCAGGGAGGGCCACAAAGTTTCAATGTAAACAGTCAAATCGTAGAATCGATTGATGTATACGACAGTAATATTCCAGTTGACTTTGGTGGATTTTCTGGGGGCGTTGTGGATGTAAAGACCCGTAATGTAGCTGGCTTAAGCGAACCTCACTTTTCACTGGGATATCGGGCTTCTCGTAGCGACTGGAATGAGTACCATATTATTGAAAGTGATGGTTCAGATGAAAATCCAGAGACATCATCAGAAGAGTTAACCAGTCAGCTCCCTGTTTTTCAACAAGATAGTCTCAACTTGCTTGCTGAATTACCTATAGCAGAGGATCACGCATTAGTGTTGTCAGGAAACTACCTGAAATCGACTAAAAGTAAATTATCTTTATCAGAAACGTGGGATACGGAAAGGGAAAATATCAATCTGATGGCCACTTACTCTGCGAAGAATATATGGTTTGATACGCTGGATTTTTCATTGATGTATGCGCCGTATGAAAATCGTAATTTACTCACTGATGCATTGAATTCGGAGTTTACAGTTTCAGGGGGCGGATATGGAACAACACTAAATACTAAAAAAGTGTTTGATAGCGGCATTTGGCGCAGTGAAATTAGCATTGATTTCAGTGAAAACAGCCGCGAAGCCCCTCAGCACTATTTCCTCTGGTTAACAGCCAGAGGAAAGGAATGGGGACAGCTGAATAACCAAGGCGCGAGTGATGTGTCGAAAGAAGGCGGCTACGGTAACCTTGATAAAACACAGACTACCGCTCGTATGGAACAAAAGTTTCAATGGAATGATTTCGTTACAGGTGAGGTCGAGCATCGAGTAATGATGGGCGTGACACTGTCACGCCAACAATTAGCCCGTCAGCGAATCTCTGACAGCTATTATTATAATTCACCTCAGCAATATAGCGCCTCAGCAGGAAATAACCCGCTAAATTGTAGCGGCTACACCCTTGATTGTGTTGAGCTTGAAACATCAATGACAATAGAGGAATTGGAAGCTCAACTGGGGAAGTCTTTAGACTTTTCGAATCCTGAACATGTTCTCGCCTACAGCAATATTGTTACACAGACGCCTCAGTATTTTAGTTTCAGGCTGGTATATCCAAAGGAAGATATCGAAGTTGCAGTAAATCAATTTTCTGCCTATATCAATGACGAAATTAATTGGGGGCGTTGGAAGTTCCAATTGGGTTTACGTTACGACTATGACGACTTTTTTCAAAATCACACAATAGCACCGCGTTTAAGCGGAAGTTGGGACTGGTTTGACGACAACAATACGTTATTTATATTTGGTTTAAACCGCTACTATGACGCTGGTCTGGTAACTTACAAATTAAAAGAGGAGCAAGAACCTTACTATTCAGAATTCAGAAGTATTTTGAATGGCAGTCTGCAAGCATGGATCCCATCAAGTCAGGATGCCAACCTCAGGTATCGGTATGATGATGTTGATTCACCTTACAACGATGAGATTACTGTTGCACTGAAGCAAAGTCTGGGCGTTTTTGGTTATCTTTCCATAAGAGGAGTATACCGCTGGCAAAAAGATCAACTGGCAAGGGCGGAAGAGTCTGTGTTGGGAGAGGACGGTTATAGATATGCATATCAGGACAATAGTGGATACGGGACCAGTCAGCGAGTATCCATTGCCTGGAGTGGAAGCTGGGACAGGCATTCTTTCTGGGCGAATACAGACTTTAGCAAAACCAAGAGTAGCAATGATTCTTACAATGAAGTGGTTGAAGATGTCTCATTGGATGAGATCGTGCTCTATTACAATGATGGAGTAGCATCGTTAACAACCGTATCTGCCATTGCTACAATAAACACTAACTTCTCACGGCCGCTGAGGGTTAACTTCGGTTGGCACGGTCAATGGACAGAGCAGTTTTCTACTACTCTTAACGGCAACTATACCCAAGGCTACGATACAGCCGTAAATACAGGGCGTTATGAAACGAGTGGTCGCATAGCCTGGCTGTGCAGTGATTGTGGTGTAGACAGTTTTTTGGTACCGGTCTACAGCAAGGTCAGTGTAGCTTCGAGATGGCAGTTAAATCTGGCTGCCCGATATCGGTTAGAGACAATGAATTTTGGTGATCTGTCACTATCTGTCGATGCCACTAATCTGCTTAACGCTAGAACATATCTTATTGCTCCGGGGGCGGGTGGCGTGGAGACAGGCAGAACGCTTTGGGCTGGGGTCGAGTGGGATTGGTGAGGCTAAATGGCGTTGTATCTGTTCTTTCCGTGGCATTATTTGTCATCAAGGTAAATGCGACGCCGCAATCTCTTCGCGAACAGTATCAGGGAGCGGTAGAAAGCTGGCCAGTTGCACAAACAACAGATAATAAACCCCCAGAACAATTGAAAGCACTTATACGGTTGGTTCAGTCCGAGCCTGAAAAAGTTAGTCTTGGAAGAAAGCTATTTTTTGATACGAGGTTATCGAGGGATGGCACCATGTCTTGCGCAAGTTGCCATATTCCACATTTACATTTTAGTGATGGAAGAAGACAGGCTCTTGGGATTGATGGACAAGTTGGTAGGAGAAATACGCCAGCGTTGATTGAGATCAGCGCCTGGAAAAATTTTTTCTGGGATGGGCGCGCTTCGACTGCAGCTCATCAAGCACTTCTCCCAATTGCCGATCCGAAGGAAATGGATTCGTCGCCAGCAGAAGTGGTTGCGATATTGTCGCAGGACCCGGATATGAAATTAGCCTTTAACCGAAGTTACGGCGCAGGGAATATTACTGCGGAGCGACTGGCTGAGGCATTGGTTGCTTTCGAACTCACTATTCCGCCACCAGACACGCGATTTCAGCAGTTTCTTCGAAGAGTTGAATCTGGAGATAGCCAAGCAGTAGATAGCCTGACTGATGCACAACTTAGTGGTTTGCATCTTTTCAGAACTAAAGCCCGCTGTATGACATGTCACGAAGGAGCTTTATTAAGTGACAATGAGTTTCACAACACTGGGTTGAGCTATTACGGACGCAAGTTTGAAGATCTTGGCCGTTATCAGATCACAGGCAATACTGCCGACGTTGGTAAGTTTCGTACACCGACTTTGCTCGCACTAAACAGCACAAAACCGTGGATGCACAATGGTTTATTTACCGACCTTGAGGGCATTGTCCGAATGTATAACGCCGGAGGCTCGAGACCAAAACGAAGAGCTAAACACGCGAATGATCCGTTATTTCCTGAAACGACAGATCTATTACACCCTTTGAATCTCAGTAAGACGGAAATAGAGCACTTGGTAGCTTTTCTAAAAATACTGTAACCGGAAAAAAATGAAATAATGATGTAGTTACAAGGGTATTTAAAATGGGATTTTTATCCTGTTTAACAACTTCAACATCGTATTGATAATAAATAAGGATGAAATATGAATAGTAAAATATCTTTATTACTAGTGAGTGTGAGCTTGCTCCCCGTTAGTAGCCATGCTGAAATAAACACCACGGCGTTTTATACAAGCTTTTCTTGCTCAGCATATATAATTGGAGAAGAGAAATTATACAGTAGTGAGATAACAGATAGTTCGCTAATTGAGTGGATAGAATCTGATGTTCCTCATGACTGTGAGGCGAGTAGCGAAAATATAACTTTTAGTCAAGTTGTTTCGAAAGAGGATGCCTGCATATTAGTAAACGCGGACCCAGTTGATGCGGTGATCGTTCATTCGAAGATTGATAACCCTGTGATGCTCACGAACTTTAAAAATAACTACTGCTCCTGAGAAAGCAAATCAAATATCAGTTTAACGAACTCTTACAGAAATAGTTACAGTGTCGAATTAATAAAAAGGAGTATTTATGAACGCAAATGTTACCTATCTTGGACAGCTAATTATTTTGATGGCGATAGTTTTTGCTGTCATCGGCTTTATTTTAGGAAAACGAAAAACTGAGACACCGGGCTTAGTTGCCCTGATTACTTTTCTGTCATCATTTTTGCCACCCTTAAGTGTTATTTATTTAATGGTTCTGACGTGTAAGCAAGACGTGTCGCCAGAGAAATAGCAGATCTGGCTGCCTTTCTATCTGTTCTCTGAACTAAATATCTAAACCGGCCAAACGTTTAGCGTAAACAGCGTATAGATGCTTTTACTTTTACTTATTTCTGGTCAATAATTAACCGTGAGAGAGTATGAGGTGCAGATTGGTGTGGTAGCCAATATGCAAAATAGAGGTATCAGTCATGTCGAGTATTATTGGTAATAATATCAATTCGGCGATTGTGTCTGGCATGAGCGGCATTCAGAATGCCTATCAGGGCATGACACAGGCATCCGTGAATATTGCCCAGCGCGCAGCGCAAACCAGCGTTGAATTAAATGGCACCAGCCAGGTGCTGACCAATGCATCGCTGAACAATTTGTCGAATATCCGCAACACACTGCCCACCGGTGGTGACAGCCTGACGTCTGATTTAATGTCATTGCAGTACAACCGCAACAATGCCCTTGCTTCTGCAAAAGTGGTCGATACGGCGTTTGATACCGTCGGCACCATTATCGATACTCTGACCTGATCACAGCTTCAATATTATGAATATTGTCACGCCCGTTCCGACTTCGTTAGTGTTCACTACAGCAAATGTGAACACCGAGTCAGCACGCCGTGACAACTTACTGAAAGATACCATTCCTCCTTCTAAAGATGCAGATCAGAGTGCGTCTGAGCAAGGATTAGGTTCTGAATCAGATCGTGCAAGACTGCCCGGTCAGAAACCTGCTCCCGTAACCTATGAACGCCCGCAAATTCAGGTTGATGCCCGTGCTGATGCACTGCAGCAGAATGAAAATGCAGACAGCCCTGAAGCTGCTACCGATAACGCTAATCAGGAAAGCGCAGGTAAAGAATCGGCAGAAGAGAAGCAGCAACAGCAGGCTCAGCAGCAGGAAGTTGATGACCTGAAAGCCCGTGACCAGGAAGTGCGTCAGCACGAGCAGGCTCATGCAGCCCGTGGTGGTCAGTATGCAGGTTCTCCGCAATATCAGTATGAAACAGGCCCGGATGGTCAGCGATACGTAACTGACGGGGAAGTCAGCATTGATGTGTCCGATGCTGAAACGCCTGAGCAGACCGTTCAGAAAATGGAGCAGGTGCGCGCTGCCGCTTTAGCGCCGGCTGAGCCATCTTCGCAAGATTTAAAAGTGGCCGCAGAGGCATCGCGCAAAGCAAATGAAGCCCGTCAGGAATTGTCATCCGGTGGTAACCCGGGCTCAACAGAGTCTGAAAGCGGGGATAATACAGAAGCATTTTCTGTTGACGCTGTTGCTGACCGTTCGCTGGAAATTGGCGGCGATGCTTACCAGTCTCCGGCCATACAGTCACGTATTGGCGTAATTCAGCAATTCTATCAGGCCACTGTGACCCCGAAAGCAGGTGGTTTCTCCGCCAGCGCCTGATGCGATTTACCGGTATTTATTTTTAACCGGCATTTAGTCGTCGCTCAGATACTTCATTATTGTGTCCAGTAAGGTGTCTTTCTGCACCGGCTTACTGATGTGGTCATTCATACCCGCCGCACGGCAGGCTTCAATGTCCTGACTCATGGCGTTTGCCGTCAGGGCAATAACCGGTGTGGTAATACCCATTTCCTGTCTGATATGACGGGTTGCCTCATAGCCATCCATTTCCGGCATCTGAATATCCATCAGTACAATATCAAAGGTGTTGTCGACCATCTGTTGCACAGCCTCACGGCCGTTAGCAGCGCGGGTGATTTGAAGGCTGGTGGTTGAAAGCATGGCCAGAATCACTTCCACGTTAATATCGTTGTCTTCTACCAGCAGTAACCGCTGCCCCGAAAAAGTATTGTCTGACGTTTTTGTTACCGGTTTAACGGGCTTTATGTGTGTTGCGTAAGGCATGGTGACGGTGAAAAAGAAGTCAGAGCCTTTGCCTGTTTCACTTTCCAGTTCAAGCTTAGAGTCCATCAGCGACAACAGCTGATTACAGATATGCAGTCCCAGACCTGAGCCGCCGTATTTGCGGGCAGTTGAGCTTTCAGCCTGAATAAAGGGTTCAAACAGGGTTTCTTTTTGTGCCTCACTGATACCGATGCCGGTATCTTTCACACCGGCTTCAAATGTGCAGCTTTCCTCATCAATACGCAGTAGTTTCAGCCTGATTTCAATTTTGCCTTCAGATGAAAATTTAATGGCGTTACTGATCAGATTCGCCAGGATCTGCTTGAATCTCAATTCGTCGAATATCAGTACCGGAGGCAACTCAGGATCGATGGAGAAAACCAGCTTTAGCCCTTTATTCTGAGCCTGACCGTGGAAGATATCCGCCAGTTTTTTCAGACTATGGCGAATGTTGTACTGTTCGGCATCAAGCTCCAGCTTGCCGGCTTCAATTTTAGAGAAGTCGAGCAGGTCATTAATCAATTGCAGCAGCATTTCTGAAGAGTTAACGATCTGATTCGTAAGCCGTTTATGTTTCGGATTATCCAGTTTTTCGGTCAGCACCTGTCCAAAACCGATAATAGCGTTTAACGGAGTACGGATTTCGTGACTGATATTCGACAGGAAATCGGTTTTCAGCTTGTCCTGAAGTTCAGCTTTGGCTTTTGCATCTGCGTACAACTGGTTAGTGTGGCGTGATTTGCGAAGCAGATAGAGAATGATGAGCAGTGTGACAATACCCAGAACGATAACCACAACTAACCACTGATTGTAACGTTGCTGGGTTGCTCTGGCCGATTCTATGGCCGTGAGAAGTGCCGATATAGACTCGTTTTCTTTCTCCAGTTCACTGGCTTTCTCTCTTTCCTGCTCTATCTGATGTACCAGATTCGCACTCTCAATTAATTCCAGGTCTTCGTACTTCTTTGCATCCAGATAGTCTTCATGAAATTGTTCGTACTGAGCAAATGCGGTTTTGTAATCTCCTCTGGCCGCCGTTATATGAGCAGCAATCTGTTCCAGTTCTGCACGCCAGGTCGTCTGCTCAGCAGTTCTGTCTTCGTCGTACATTTTACGGGAAATATCCAGAGCCTCTTCTGCCTCTGCATATTGCTTCATATCCAGAAACGCTTTTGCCCGCCATTTATAAATTTCGGTATCGTAAAATGCAGATGTCAGCGGATGAGAGGTAACGGCTTCCGAAAGAGGTAGTGCGAGATCGTACTGTCCTGAATTGAAATAGGTCGTTGCCATACCATACAGAGCAAGGTATTCAGAGTAGTTGATATCGATGTTCTTATCGTTGGCCTCCGCTTTTCTGAAGTAGCTGATGGCGGCATCGTAGTTGCCCCGGTTACGGTGCAATATCCCAATGTCGTACAGGTTGTCGCTGACCAGCAGCCAGTCTTGCTGACTGAGCGCCCCGTTGAGTGACTTCTCATAATACTCCAGCGCTATATCCAGCGAATTAATGGAATGATAGTAATCAGCAACCATGTAATTGTGCAGGGGGAGTAACTGTTCCAGCTGATTACTGAATATAAGCTCGCTGAGCGTATTGATGAGCCTGGCGTTAGAAGCAAATACCTGGTTTTCGCTGTAGGTCACAATCAGGTAGGCGATGGCAAGTGCGCGGACGTCAGGTGCATGGGAAGCTTGCTTCAGGAGTCCTTCGAACAAGTAATAGCTTTTACTGTATTCAGCATTGATGCCATACATTCTGGCCAGGCCAACGCGGATAACCGGGCCGGATTCTTTGTCCTGCGAGACAGATTCCAGCACCGCGATCACGTTATCAGAGGCTGAATGATGAATCTTTAGCATGTAAACGACGTAAAGCGCCCCGATGCGGGCTTTTTCTGACTGTGTATAGTCGTCGCCCAGCAACCGGGATTCCAGTGTGTCGAGCACTTCACCGACCGGCATAGGGATTTCCTGCCGGAGTCTTTGTTCAAAGCTTTCCAGTTCTGAAGTCAGGTTGGTGGCAGCTACAGTCAGGCTGATAAAACAGAGCGCAACAGCCAGCGGGCGCCAGATAAATTTAATGGTGATCACTGTGACATATAGCCTGTCCTGAATGTTTTATTAAATTTACTCAGAGCGGCGGGTAAAAGCAAGAAAGCCGGCATTATGCCGGCTTTCTAACGGTTCTGTCCGAAGCTACTTCTGCTTAGCTTTAGCAAATGCATCCGCGAACGCATTGCCCATGGCAGCATTAGCCGGCGCTTGCGCCTGTCGGTTATTACCACCGCCATTGCGACCGGGCTGGCGTCCTTTACCTTGCTTCCCGGCAGGTTTTCCGGCGCCGCTCTGGCGCTTTTCAGCGGCCGGCGCAGGGGTATCGTCAAGGCGCATGGTAAAAGAGATACGCTTACGCTGTACGTCTACTTCCAGCACTTTCACTTTTACGATATCACCGGCTTTTACTACTTCTCGGGGATCCGAGATGAACTTGTTGGTCAGTGCCGAGATGTGAACCAGACCATCCTGATGCACACCCACGTCAACGAAGGCACCGAAGTTTGCCACGTTACTGACAACACCTTCCAGAATCATGCCCGGCTTCAGATCGCTGATGGTTTCAACGCCTTCTTTGAAGGTTGCTGTTTTAAATTCTGGACGGGGGTCACGGCCGGGTTTGTCCAGCTCATTCAGGATATCTTTTACGGTTGGCAAACCGAATGCTTCACTGGTGAAGTCCTCTGGTGCCAGCTTACGCAGCAGATCGGTGTTACCAATCAGGTCGTTTACGGCGACCTGCGTACGGTCAACAATGCTGTCTATAACCGGATAGGCTTCCGGGTGAACGGCGGAGGCATCCAGCGGGTTTGTGCCTGCGGTGATACGCAGGAAGCCGGCTGCCTGTTCAAAGGCTTTAGGACCTAACCGTTCAACTTTTAATAAGGATTTACGGTCGCCAAAAGCGCCGTTGTTATCGCGAAATGCAACAATATTTTGTGCCAGTGTTTTGTTCAGGCCCGATACATAAGACAGCAGTGCAGGAGACGCGGTGTTCAGGTCGACGCCTACGGCGTTTACACAGTCCTCGATAACGCGATCCAGTGATTTGCCTAACTGACTCTGGCTTACGTCGTGCTGATACTGGCCAACACCAATAGCCTTCGGCTCAATTTTTACCAGTTCGGCGAGAGGATCCTGCAGACGACGGGCAATTGATACAGCGCCACGCAGCGATACGTCCATATCCGGCAGTTCTTTCGATGCCAGTTCCGACGCCGAGTACACCGATGCTCCGGCTTCACTGACCATGATTTTCTGAGCACCCAGCTCCGGCGCTGCTTTCAGCATTTCAGCAACCAGTTTATCCGTTTCGCGGGAGCCGGTACCGTTACCGATACTGATGAGCTCTACTTTATGCTGTTTGCACACATTAATCAGTGTGCGCATAGACTTATCCCAGGCGTTTTGCGGCGCGTGGGGGAAAATCGTATTTGTGGCTACTACCTTACCGGTTCTATCTACCACCGCGACTTTGACCCCGGTACGTAAGCCCGGATCCAGACCCATGGTGGTTTTCGCGCCGGCCGGCGCTGCCATCAGCAGGTCATTGAGGTTTTTAGCGAATACGCTGATGGCTTCTTCTTCAGCCTGTTCACGTAAGCCCGAAAACAGTTCGGTTTCCATGTGCAGAGCAATTTTGATTTTCCAGGTCCATTGTACAACCTGCTTTAAAAACGCATCAGCAGCACGGCCTTTGTCACTGATATTGTAATGATCGGCAATGATGAATTCGCAGTGTGACGGTGCCGTGGCATCTTCATTTTGCGGGTCTGCGTTCAACTGAATATGCAGCATGCCCTCATTGCGGCCACGGAACATGGCAAGAGCACGGTGAGACGGCACGCTTTTCAGTTTTTCCTGATGGTCGAAATAATCTTTGTACTTAATGGCTTCCTGCTCTTTACCGGGAGCCACTGTACTGGTTACGAAGGCATTGTCATTCAGATAGCGGCGTACTTTCGCCAGCAGAGAAGCGTCTTCGGCAAACCGTTCCATCAGGATAAAGCGGGCACCTTCCAGTGCGGCTTTGGTATCAGCTACGCCTTTGTCAGCAGAAACAAACGCTTCTGCTTCGGCTTCCGGTGTCAGCGACGGGTCGTTAAACAGTTTATCAGCTAAAGGTTCAAGCCCTGCTTCAATAGCGATCTGACCTTTAGTGCGGCGACGTGGCTTGTAGGGCAGGTATAAATCCTCCAGCGTCGTTTTGCTGTCCGCCGTGGTGATGTCCTTTCTCAGCGCATCGGTAAGCTTACCCTGTTCTTCAATGGACTTTAAAATCACGCTGCGGCGATCTTCTAATTCACGCAGGTATGTCAGTCGCTGTTCGAGGTTACGAAGCTGAGTATCGTCCAGTCCTTGCGTTGCCTCTTTCCGGTAACGGGCGATAAAAGGAACCGTAGCACCCTCATCGAGTAATGAAACAGCCGCCTGCACCTGATTGGCATTAACGGCAAGTTCTTCGGCAATTTTGTTGATAATCATAAATAAGCTCTGTGGCGTTTTAATTTGTGTCCTGCTGGATTAAAAAAGGGAGATGAGCACTCTGCCCCGAGTCGCTGCCAGCTGTTACCTAAATAGGGTGCAAAAAAGAGGCGTAAGTATATCACCGATGGCTTATGTCAGAAGGGCTTTTGTCTCAGCGAACTTCATTTCATGCCTCTTTTAGCGGGTTTGCTATATCTTATCCGTCGTGTCGTACCAAATTTTATTTATCCACCACTCAAAGTTGCCTGCTTCGGTTTTGACAAACATTTCATCTTCGGTGGTTTTTCCGATGAGTGCACGGGCCATCGGCGCATCCACCGAGATATAGTCCTTGCGCCCGAAAATTTCATCATAGCCGACAATGCGGAGGGTCATGGTTTTGCCGTCTTCATTTTCAATTTCGACCCAGGCACCAAAAAACACTTTACCTTCCTGTTGCGGCGAGTAATCCACAACTTTGAGATTTTCCAAACACTTACGCAAGTAGCGGACCCTGCGGTCGATTTCCCGCAGACGTTTTTTATTGTACTGATAGTCAGCATTCTCACTACGATCCCCGAGACTCGCTGCCCAGGTGACTTTGCGTGTTGTCTCCGGTCTTTCTTCACGCCAGAGATGATCCAGCTCTGCCTGTAACTTTCGGTACCCATTCCGGGTAATAAGCGGTGTTCGCATTTGCCTTTTTCGCTATGTTTTTGTTTTTTCAGCTAATCAAAACTAAAATTACGTCGATAACTAGTTTGCAATGTGGTAATTGTGCATAACTTTTACAAGCTTATGCAGATTGTTTGCATGAATATTGAACAAATTTGTAAATAAAATGTCGTAGTAATATCCATTATTAACATGGAATAAATCGAGTGAATAACATTATGCAGCATGAGCAAACTCAGACAGAAGTAAAACGTGGTGGTCAGTCCTTCACGTCAAACGGTATTACTATTGCCGGCTTTCTGCTGTTTCTCACCGGCGTTATTCTGTTCTCCATCGGGATGATAGATATTTTAGTTCACATTAACAGTGTGAAAACCGCAGCGTTGCTGGTGGGTGGTATCGCCGCTTATAAAGTTGGTCATATGATGATCCGCCACTGCGCTACGTTAAGGAAGAGACCGGAGCGTCGCAGACATTTATTGTCAGGTAACAGCTGATACAGGGCTGACAGATGTAACTTTTGATACAACAACCCCCTCCTTCGTGAGGGGGTTGTTTCGTTCTGGCCGCCGGCAGATTTAATGTTTGTAACTAAACTTCCCGATGATCAGGTGCGTAGGGAAATTACCTGCTATCCATCACAGTTAATTTCAGGGAAGCTAATATGAAATCACTATTTGAATCTGCCCGCATGGGGAATGTGGATGTGAATAACCGCATCTTTATGGCGCCGCTCACCCGTAGTCGCGCTGACGATACCACCGATGTGCCTGCAGATATGGCCCTGACTTATTATCAGCAGCGTGCTACGGCAGGACTCATCATTTGCGAAGCCACCCAAATCAATCCGCAGGGTAAGGGATATATCGATTATCCGTTTTACAGTGAATAACAAAACGGCCCGTTAAGGGCCGTTTTCAATTCTGTTTCCGGCGCGGCCGGAGAGGGAAACAAATTACTCTGTTTCGCCTTCTTCAGTGTCCACTACTTCAATCAACTCAACATCGAAGATAAGCGTTGAGTTAGGTGTGATCAGACCGGTAGAACGTTCGCCGTAAGCCAGTTCCGCTGGAATAACGAAACGGAATTTTGAACCTTCTTTCATTAACTGAACACCTTCGGTCCAGCCCGGGATAACGCGGTTAAGCGGGAAAGTCACCGGCTCATTACGCTCATATGAAGAATCGAACACAGTACCGTCAATCAACGTACCGTGGTAGTGAACTTTAACTGTGTCAGTGGCTTCAGGGCTCTTTCCGGTGCCTTCTTCAATCACTTCGTACTGAAGACCTGAATCAGTCACAGTCACGCCTTCTTTCTTAGCGTTTTCTGCCAGGTAATCAGCGCCCAGCTGAATATTCTCTTCTGCGGCTTTTGCTGCCATTTCCTGCTGCTTTGCACGCATGGCTTCTTCACCGGCCTGAGCAAATTGTTGAATTTCAGGACGGCTGAACTTCATGTTTTCGCCCAGAGCGTCAGTGAAACCCTGTTTCAGCGTTTCAATATCCAGCGGTAAACCAACCTGTTCCTGCTGCTTTGCGCGGGTCGTGATGAATACGCCCATGCTTGCACCCATTGCGTAGGCGTGCTTCTGTTCGTCTGTCATGTCCGCAGCGGCTGTACCCTGTGCAGGTGCTTCTTTTGCCGCAGCTTCTTTAGACTGCTCATTTGTATTTGGCTGACAGGCAAAAAGACCTAAAGCAGCAACGGTTGATAAGGCGACAAGCGACTTACGCATAAACTTCTCCATTCTAATATTATGTTCGTCGCACCGCACGGGGACGACTGGCTTGTGTTATAAGGTATAAACTAATCAATTTAGCAAACCGATCAAAGTAGAATCATTTTGCTAAATTGATATTAAGGTCATCCGACCCTAACTGTTCCATGCTATGGTAAACACGGCTGCATATAAAGCGAAACCTGTAAGACATGATTCATCGACGATTGTTCCAAACAATGCCATTACTGGCGTTTTTACTTTTTTCAGTAACCGGATGTACTGTGCCTGATACCACCCCGGTTAACCAGTGGTGGCATGCAGAAGACGGCGCTTACGCCGCAGACATATCCCCGAACGGTGAGTACAGCGTGGTATCCGGTGTCGATAACGGTATCAACGTTTGGCACAATTTAGATGACAATGTGCTGTTTCACTGGCAGCACCAGAGCGAAGGCAACAATCTGGTCCTGGCTATTCATATTTCCGCTGACAATAAATTTGTGGTGACATCAGACCGCGAAGCTTTTGCGTTATGGAGCATTGAAAGTGGTGAGCCGGTAGGATTCTGGCGCATTGATGAATCGACAATCCGCGATGTGGCGGTAACCAATAATGGAAAAGGGATCCTCGTTGGCCGCTCCAGCGGTAAAGTCATGTATTTTGAACCGGAAACCGGACGGCGGCTTGAGTTTCTGGGTCACCGGGAACGCATCAACTCTGTGGATATTTCACCCAACGGTGAATATGCCCTTACCGGCGGTAACGACTATGTGGCGTATCTATGGAGTACGCAGACCGGGCAAATTATCCATACCTTTACTCACAGCAGCCGTATTACTAAAGTGGCGCTGGACGATGCCGGACGCTACGTATTTACTGCAGACAGTAAACAGGGCTCTAAGGTGTGGGATGCACAAACAGGTGCGCAGATCAGCAACCTGAAGTATATTGCGCGCCAGAAAATATTTACTGATGCCGTATTCTCTGAAGATGGTAAGCATTTACTTACCGGTTCACCCTCACGCAGTATCTACATGTGGGATGTTAAAACCGGTGAGCAGACCGGCGAATGGAAAGTGGCGGCGAAAGAAGGCACGAGGCCGGCAACTGCCGTGGTGTATGCCGTCGGGTTTATGGGTAACAACACACTGCTCTCTGAAAGCAGCAGTGGATTAGCTGAATTATGGGCAATTGAAGAATGAGCGACACACTTACGCTGGAACACGCCATGCAGGAAATTGAAGAACTGCAGACCAAGGTAGCGTTCCAGGAACACACAATTGATACGTTGAATGAAGCATTGACGTCTCAACAATATCAAATCGAGAAAATGCAGGTACAGTTGCGTTTTATGATGGAGAAAGTCAAAGGCTTTGAACCGTCTAATATTGCCAAGCTGTCCGACGAAACTCCGCCTCCTCACTATTAATCTGTCTGCAACACCTGTCAGTGCAGGCAGTGAAATAATCTGTTGATTGTTTTAGATAATTGCATGAATCTTGTCTAAGCTAAGAAAACGACCCGTTAAATGACATAACGAAGCACTTTTCATGGCCAGAAAGTTAAGAACGTCTCCGGCAGGTATTCCGCAAATCGTCCAGCGAACAGGACGAAAAGGTGTCTCCCCGTTTCGGGATGACACAGACAGGCTGACCTATCTCGATTATCTCGGCCGTTATGCACAGCGTTATAATGTGGCAATGCATGCCTGGTCGGCAGGTAAAGACAGCATTCTTTTTCTGTGTACCCCCGCGGCCGGTGACGGTATCTCGTTAATGTTGCAGGCAACCGGGCGACTTTATGCGCAGTATTTTCACCAGCGGTATGGTACCAGCGGAGCAATCTGGCGTGATCGTTATAAATCTGCACTGGTTTTAGATGATGAGCTGCTTTTGGAAGTGTACCGCTTCATAGAGCAGAAGCCGGTAAATGAAGCGTTGTGCAGTACGCCGGAACAATACGCCTGGTCAAGTGTCAGTACCAATGCACTGGGGTTACCCAACACCATGGTGACGCCTCACAGTGCTTACGAACGAACAGCAAAACAACCGGAACAACGAAGAGCGCTGCATTTGCAGCACTTGCAGCACCAGAGTAACGATCTGGATGCAGATATTGCCAAGTCACTGAAAATGGGACTGGCTATGGGAGATCCCGGTTTCATCAAGCGCATTGAGCAGGTTACCGGTCGTCGTTTGACGGAAGGTAAGCGCGGACGTCCGCGGAAGAAGGCTGTGACGTCCTGAGCAGCTGAGCGGGTGATGGTAAACTGATTCACCCCTGCCGGTTACTGTGGATCAGGGCGCGGGTTTTCTTCACTGGCGGCTTCCTGTTCTTTCTCTTCTTTTGCCTCTTCGGCGTCGCGCCATTGCACACTGTCTTCAAGATTACCGTTGATAGCCTGAATAAATGCATTTTTCAGAATGCCACCGATAGTCGCCAGAACCGGTGTGTCCACATCATTCAGTGAGCCGGAAATGGGAATGCGTGTGGCTATCTGATCTTCACTCTGGTTTTCGAACAATTCCGCAATAAAAGCTGACAGTGCTTCGGCAAGTCCGCGAAAGAAGCCATCGTCATCTTCTTCGATATCACCTTTCCATGAAAAAACCTCAACCTGATGCAGAATAGGCTTGGCGTAGCCTGATATTTCGCCATCGTCGCTGGCCAGTTCCAGCGCCAGTTCTAATGTACCGGCTTCTAAATCGAAGGGTGCGTAGGTATCGAGGAAGTTTTTGAAATTCACCAGCGCCACATCATTGGCCTGCAGATTGACATCGAAGGTCGGATTCTTAGTAGCCGGATTCAGTGAGCCCGACAGCGTAATGGTCCCTTGTTGCTCTGTATTTCCGCTGGCTTCGATGGTGGCAATGAGATCTTTTGACAAAGAGCGGCTGTTAACCAGATTTCTTGCTACGGCATGAATATCGTGCAGTTCAATGTTAACGGCGGGTTCTGAATCCGGGTTGATGAACCGGACAATACCCCGGCGGATTTCAAAGCGGTCAACCTTAAGTGGCACTAGCTGGTCCGCCAGATAAAGCCAGTTCTCATTTTCACCTGACTGACTTTCAGCATCACTTTTACCGTCTACGAAGTTTAGCTCCGGTGCGGTAAGGTCGACCTGCGCTACCAGGGCTTTATCCAGCAGGGCATTCCACAACAGGCTGAACTCTACCTGCTTTGCTTCAAAGAACGGTTGTTCTACCTCACCGGTCCGTTTCAGAATCACCACGTCATCCAGACTGTAAGCGCCGCGCCACAGCATAATGTCCACATCTCCAACACTACCGGTAAATTCTTCCCCTTCATCCAGTACGTCGTTGATGTACCACTGAGCTGCAAAAGGCAAACTGATGCGGACAATTATCAGCAGCCCGGCGAGGATCGCGAGTGCTTTTAATATGGTTCTTGTTTGATGTCTGGCCATGATCAGTCCGCGCTTAAATGAAAAATAAATAATCCGGAGGTATTTATTATCGATTCAAGTGGCGTGCCAGTGAATGTAAAGAGAGGGGTGCTGCAGGGTTATAGAGTTAACGTTTTGTTTTAACGGGAAAAATGAAAGTAAGTCAGGTAGTCGGGCAGGTCCGTGCGGCATAATCGCTCACCCTTTTCCTGCTCCGGCGGGTAACTTTAACAAATCAGTGTGGCTTAAATACACCAATCACATTTTCATCCGATCGGGTTTTTGCTTCTACTTTGTCGTCGGTTTGCGATTGCGAATATCCGCACTTAACGCATTCCAGTTTTTCCACATTGTTCTCAAAAAACAACATGATGGAATCTAATGCCTGACACTTGGGACAGGTTGCGCCGGCGATAAAACGTTTTCTTTTGCGTTCAGCCATGATTACTCCGCAGGTTACAACAATTTCTTCTTGCTGGATTATGGCGACTAATGAGTGAAATACAAGCCATTGCCGGGTGAGTTTGCTATCATACGCCGCTTAAATTACAGGACAACTGCGCAGGCATGATCACCTTATCTGACGTTACATTGATGCGTGGTAGCAAAGTGCTACTTGAAAACGCCAGTACACAAATATTCCCCGGACACAAAACCGCTCTGATCGGCAGCAATGGCTGTGGTAAGTCGAGTTTGTTCGCTTTACTTCGCGGAGAATTACAGGTTGATGCCGGCGATTGTCAGGTACCTGCACACTGGCGTATCGTCAGCGTGGCACAGGAAACACCGGCCACCGATCGCTGTGCGATTGATTACGTGATTGACGGTGACAAATTACTGCGCGGATTACAGGCTAAACTGGCTGAAGCCGAAGCGAAGCAGGATGGCGAAGCTATGGGACAGCTGCATGGTCAGCTGGAACATGCAGGCGCTTACGATGTAGAGGCGCGGGCGGCTACCATTCTGGCTGGTCTGGGCTTCTCAACCGCTCAGCTGTCAGCACCGGTGACTGATTTTTCAGGTGGGTGGCGCATGCGGCTCAACCTGGCGCAGGCACTGCTTTGTCCTTCTGATCTGCTGTTGCTGGACGAACCGACCAACCACCTCGATTTAGATGCAGTCATCTGGTTGGAAAAATGGCTGCAACGCTATTCAGGAACGCTGATTCTTATTTCTCACGATAAGGCATTTATTGATAACACTGTGGCGCAAATCGTCAGTGTTGAACAGCAACAACTTATTGCCTACACAGGCAATTACTCTTCCTACGAAAAGCAGCGTGCAGAACGACTCCGCTTACAGAATATCGAATTTCAGAAACAGCAGGATAAAATCGCTCATCTTGAGTCTTTCATTACCCGCTTCAAAGCCAAAGCCAGTAAAGCTAAACAGGCGCAAAGCCGTATCAAGCAACTCGAGCGCATGGAGCAGATTTTACCGGCTCATGCTGCCAGTGCTTTTAATTTCGAATTTGCAGAGCCAACCGGTCTGCCGAATCCGCTTATTCAAATACGGGATATTCAACTGGGCTATGGCGACAAGGTTATTCTAAACAACGTCAAACTGAATCTGGTGCCGGGCAGCCGCATCGGCTTGCTGGGACGCAATGGTCAGGGTAAGTCGACACTGATCAAACTCCTCGCTTGCGTGCACGATCCTATGCAAGGCTCGTTTACCACAGCTAAAGGGCTTAACGTGGGCTATTTTGCCCAGCATCAGTTGGAAACGTTAGATCCCAAAGCCTCTGCTATTTTGCATCTTCAGCGGTTAGATAAGCAGGCTACCGAACAACAGTTACGGGATTATCTGGGAGGCTTCGGTTTTCATGGTGATCAGGCCCTGGAACATGTTGCACCTATGTCCGGTGGCGAGAAAGCACGTCTGGTACTGGCGTTGATCGTTTATCAGAAGCCCAATTTATTGTTACTCGATGAGCCGACCAACCACCTCGACCTGGAAATGCGTCATGCACTGAACATGGCCTTACAGGGGTTCGAAGGCGCGATGGTGCTGGTATCACACGACCGCTTCCTGCTGACCTCTGTTTGCGAAGACTTTTATCTGGTCGACAGTGGTCAGGTTGAGCCTTTTAACGGTGATTTGGAAGATTACCGCAGCTGGATTTTATCCCAACAAAATGAAGAGAAAGCGGCGAAGCAGCAAACCGATAAACCGAAAGTAGATCGCAAAGCGGAAAAACGTCGTGAAGCTGAGTTTCGTCAGTCAGTCGCACCGCTGAAAAAGGCGATTGAGAAGCATGAAAAAGCCATGGAAGCCACGTCAGCCAAACTTTCTGACGTGGAAACGTCGTTAAGCGATACCACGTTATACGAAGAGCAAAACAAGGCCAGGCTGATGGCACTGCTTGATGAACAGACAACGTTGAAACAGGCGATGGAAGAGCATGAAATGGCATGGCTCGACGCCCAGGAAGCAATGGAGGCGGCAAAAGCCACTTATGAATCTGAATACTGACACCTTCTGGCAATACAGTTTAGATGTTTACGGACGGGATAATGTCGCTGCCACAGCGATTGCGTTGCAGGATGACTTCGGCGTAAATGTGAATATGTTGCTGCTGTTATGCTGGTGTATGGACAACGGCGGTATTGTTACATTGAACCAGTGGCAGGTGCTGCATGCGGCAATTGCTGAAACTGAGAGTTTACTTGTGGCTCACCGTGAAAAACGCCGTGCAGCAAGGCAGGCCAGTCCGTTTAATGAAAAAGTCTATGACGCCCTGAAGCGGGAAGAACTGGATCTTGAAATGCAGCAGCAGGAAGCACTTACTACCATGTACAACCGGCTGTCTGTAGAATATGTGCCGGTTCAGGGAGTGAACGGCAGCATTGCCAGTTTCGTGAATTTATTTAAGTTGCGCCAGCAACCTCAGGCGGTTAAATACCTTACGTCAGTGATTCAGTCTCTGCACAGCACCGCGAAGTAATTCATGCACACACCTGAACATGGTCATGGCGTTGTTCGCCGCAGTCATTTCGAACCGTCATGGTGGGCCCGTAACTGTCATATTCAAACTATCTGGCCTCGATTTTTTCAGAAACGCAGACCGGTTTCTTACACCTGGCAGCGTATAAACACGCCAGACGACGACTTTCTTGATCTCGCCTGGGGACCAGAACCACAAGATATGCAGGGCATGGTTGTGATGTTTCACGGACTTGAAGGCAGTATCCGTTCTCACTATGCCAACGACATGATGGCCGCGCTTAGCGAACAGGGCTGGCAGGTGGTTATGATGCACTTCAGGAGTTGCAGTGGTGAAGTCAACCGCCAGCCCCGCGCTTATCATTCCGGCGAAACAGAAGACCCGGCGTTCTTTTTAGACTGGCTGGACAAACATTTCCCGGACGTGCCGAAAGTCGCCATCGGCTTTTCACTGGGTGGCAACATGTTGCTTAAATTGCTGGGTGAAAAACCCGGTCAGAAATGGCTGCAGGCCGCCATGGCTGTGTCGGCGCCGGTAAAGCTGGATGCGTGCAGTGACAGCATTGGCGAGGGTTTTTCGAAGGTTTATCAGAACTACCTGTTAAAGAGTATGAAGGCCACGCTGACCAGTAAAATGCGTAAGCTGGACTACAAAGATTTGTTATCGCTGACGGTTGAGCAGGCAGGCAAGCTGTCGTCGTTCCGGGAGTTCGATGAAAAAGTGACGGCACCCTTACACGGTTTTAAGGATGCGCAGGATTACTACGGGAAATGCAGTGCGTATCCTTTCCTGAGTGCCATTCATTGTCCCACGTTAATTGTCCACAGTCTGGACGATCCTTTTATGAGTCCGTCCATTGTGCCGGATGCTACAGCACTGTCCCGCAATGTTACCCTTGAACTCAGTGAGTTTGGTGGTCATGTAGGCTTTATCCAGGGCGGCTTTCTGCGACCGGTGGTCTGGCTGCAGCAGCGTGCCGTCGACTATTTTTCTGAGTTTCTGCCAGTCCGGCCAGCAAAGTGAGGCAAGCATGATTATCCCCATCGACGCGTTAGAGAAAGACACGCTGCGTAACATTGTAGAATCCTTTGTACTTCGTGAAGGTACTGATTACGGCGAAGTTGAAGCGAGCTTTCAAGACAAAGTGGAACAGGTACTGGCAGCACTGAAGCAGGGTGACGTTGTGCTGGTTTATTCAGAGCTCCACGACTCGGTAAATATCCGCGAAAAAGGTGATTACCGGGAAAGTGAAGAAGACGCCTGAAGCTGTCCGTCCGCCCGGTTTAACCGATCTGAAGCAATTGATATTCTCCTCTTATCCGCGGTGAAAAGATGAACTGCTCATCTACCCGGATATCACTGATTTTTTAATTTCAATTTAAAGGACTATTTCAATGAGAGAGCTTAAGGAAGATGAAGTACAAACAGTATCAGGCGCAGTTTTACCAGCCCTCGCTTTAGGGCTCGTGGGCGCTTACATGTATGATGCGATGGGTGGCAAGGAAGGCATCGATCGCTATTTCCGGAACAGCTGGGATTCGGCTAAATCCAGTATCAATTACTGGTCTGGCAGAGCGCGGAAGGCATTTGCTTAAAGGTGAAGTTAAGCATGCTGTACAGAGAGGTGTTTTCAGCCTCTCTTTCTAAATTAGCAGCCTTCAGGTTGTGGTATTTTTTGACAGGTCTGGTTGCCTGGCACTGCTGCGAATATGGTTATTCGCTGCGTGAGACCGGCTCTTCTCTACTGCTCGAATCCCTGCCGAATGTTTGTGCTGTGGTTATTACTACGTCCTTATGTCTTTTACTTTACCCCTCGCAGGAATTTAAAAGTCTGTCAGGTGTAGCCGCCGGTCTTATCATTTACGAATGTCTTCAGCCTTACATTCCGGAAAGAACATTCGATGTCATGGATATTTTGGCTACCATTGCAGGTGCAGTGCTAATGCTAACGTTAATAATCACAAGGCGCAGAGCTGCAAAGACTCTCTCGCATCTTTCAGATTCGTAAACAGGGTTGTAAATCTCGCCGGTAAGTTGCGCTGATGCTGCCAAATCCAGTCATTCGCGTATCTGAACGATCTGGACATTTCCTACAGCACGTAATAAAAAAGGACGTGAATACACGTCCTTCCGGTCAAACGGCGTTCATACTCAGAACGTGTAACGGGCGTTCAGTTGCGTAATGTCCAAATCATCAATTTTTTCATAGCTTGCACCCACAGCCCAGCGGGGTGAGAAGTAGTAATTAGCACCAACTTTTACCGTGACATCACCGTCATCGATATCGTAGTAACCCAGTTCACCCTGCAGCTCTACCTGTTCAGTTACCATGGATCTCACGCCGGCATTCAGGGAATAGCCGCTGTCTTCGTTATTTTCCACCTCTGCACGTTCATAGTTCAGAACGAAATAGGCATCGGTGAAACTGTTCAGAGGCAGCCGGTACCCTGCACCTAATGTCAGTAAGTCCAGATCGGTACCACTTTCATCGAGCATGCTGTAATCGCCGGTAACATAAATATTGTTTTCCAGTAAATATGTGGCACCCAGGTCAAGTCCGTCAAAATCTGCGCGGCCAAATTCGGCATTTGTATACCCGCCCTCAGCGAAGCGCCAGTTCGGTGATGCCGCCATCGCTGCAGAAGATAGTGTGGTTGCAGTAACAAAAGCGGTAAAAGTTTTAGTGAAGCGCATAGAAAACTCCTTAAATATGCAAAAAGAAAATCCACTGTCAGTGGCCTGTTCAGCAATCTTTTTGCCAATCCGGTCATCGTTGGCGCTATTTTCTACTTGTATAATTCCGTAAGGCTATGTTTTATATGTCAATATTAATTGCCGGGAGGCTGGTGTTTTAACGTGAGGTTAGGAGGGGGGCGTCTAAGTCTGAAGCATGGTGTTCAATGTTCATACTACCTTAGTGTCTGTCTGAGCAGACAGGTTCCCCTGTTTTACCCGGTGGTCTGTAATACTTGCTGTGCACTCTCTACACACTGTTACGGACGGATTCGGTAAGGTTATGAAAAACATCGTAAATATGTGATCCAAACGACATGGATCACCTTTTGCATTCATCCGGTCAATAAGAAACGGAATGTTCCCGTTAGGAAAATTTGAACCGGAGTCAGTCAACCATGCTGCCGCAATTACAGTTAGCGAATAACACGGAAATTACGACACCATCTTTTACTTCATTCGTCGCATCCTTTTGCGCTTTTTTCTCAATAAGCCCGGCGGTAATGCGCGCCTTTGTATATTGCATTTGCGTGGGCTTCAGCACATTGAGTCTGGCGGATGAAACGGCTACCGGAAACCTGCCGGAAGGCAAACCTATATTGAATCGCGTTATTGAATCGGCGCAAAAAAATGCTACACGTGATTATGTGGTTAATGATCACAATCTGGCAGACGAATTGAAAAACATCGGTTACGAAACCTATCGTCAAATTCGCTTCAATCCCGAAAAATCCTTGTGGCACGGTGAGCATGATTATGAAATGCAATTCTTTCACCCGGGCTTTCTCTATCAGCAACCTGTCACAGTGGTCACCATTGCTCCGGACAACAGTGAACATACCGTACCCTTTGACAGCAATAATTTCATCTATGAAAAGAATGCAGAGCCGCTGGCCGGTCTGACCGATGCAAAATCCGGCTATGCCGGATTTCGCTTGCATTACCCTATTAAAAACAAAGAATACAAAGACGAATTCGCCGTTTTTCTCGGCGCTTCGTATTTTCGTTTAGTAGGCAAAAATCAGGTTTATGGCATTTCAGCCCGCGGCCTTGCCATCGATACGGCGATGCCGGATGGTGAGGAATTTCCCCACTTTACCAAGTTCTGGGTGGTTGAGCCCCGTGAAGGCCAGCCCATTAAAATTTATGCCCGTTTAGAAAGCCCGTCTGTTGCGGGTGCTTACAGTTTTGAAATCATGCCGGGTAAAGATACCACCATGCAGGTAAAAAGCTGGATATTTGCCCGGGAGAATGTGGGTAAGCTTGGCGTCGCACCATTCACCAGCATGTTCCTTTACGGCGAAAACTCGCAAATCCGCCGCGATGACTATCGCCCTGAAGTGCATGACAGTGACGGGGTGATGATGCTCAACAATAGCGGGGAAATTATCTGGCGTCCTCTGACTAACCCGACCAAATTACAAATCACTTCGCTGAGCGATGTGGCTCCCAAAGGCTTTGGTGTGCTGCAGCGGGATACAGACTTTGCTAATTATCTCGATGCCGAGGCGAACTATCATCTGCGCCCGAGCTTGTGGGTAACCCCGAAAAAAGGGTTCGGCAAAGGTAAGCTGGAAATCGTGGAAATTCCTACTGACTCAGAAGTGAACGACAATATCGTGGCTTACTGGGTGCCTGAGAAGCCGTTCAATGCCGGTGAAAACCGCTACTTTGAATATGAATTGAAGACCGTTGAAAAGCAGCCTATGCCTTATGGTCTGGCGACAGTGGAGCGCACTCGTCAGGGTATTAGTCAACTGCCCGGCTTTGAAACAACGGAAGAGCGAAATGTGCGCCGGTTTGTTGTTGATTTCACTTTACCGGAAGGCATGAAGCTGAATCCTGATGAGGTAGATCTGATTTTAGACGCCACTAACGGCAAGGTCGAGCAGGCCAGAGTGTACAAGGTAGATGGTGATAAAAGCGTTCGCGTGACATTTCTGGTCATTCCCGACGGCGAAGCGGTTGTCGATATGCGCATGTTTTTAAATCAGAACGAAACGCAAATGAGCGAAATTTGGAGCTATGTGTATGAGCCACAATGATCCCGGGGAAAGCACCGTGGCACCGGACAACATAGCCACGAAAGATAAAATTTTAAAAGTAAACGGCCGCCGGTGGCGGCTGGTGCTGATGGGGCTGTTGACCATAGTGTCTACGGCCCTTGCCGGTTACAGCCTGTTTGAAATTTTCAGGCCCAACCGGTTTACGCCGCTGGAAATGATACAACTAGCGCTGAGTATGGTGCTGTTCATCTGGCTGACCTGGTCATTCTGGACCTCTGTTATCGGCTTTCTGCTGAAGCTTTTTCATATCGACCCGTTATCACTTCGCCGGGAATTGAAGGCCTCTGATGATCAGGCGCCCGTCACCCAACGCCACGCTATCGTCATGCCGGTGTACAACGAGGATACTGACCGCATTATCGTCGGGTTCGAAGCCTGCGTTAAAGCCATTCTTGATACCCCGTACGCTGACAAATACGATTTTTATATGTTGAGCGATACCCAGGATAAGGCGAAAGCCGAAGCAGAGCTTAAAGCCTGGCAGCGTCTTATTTCCCGTCTTGGCGAACAAAGCCAACAAATTTTTTATCGACGCCGCGAGGATAACTGGGGCCGCAAGGTAGGTAACATCACCGATTTTTGTGAACGCTGGGGTAGTCAGTACGAATCGATGCTGGTGTTGGATGCCGACAGTGTCATGTCTGCACACCGCGTGCTGGATATGACCCGCCGCATTGAAGCTAACCCCGAAGCGGCAATGATTCAGACTATTCCCATGCCTGTGCGTCAGGACACGTTCTTCGGGCGTTTTGTGCAGTTTGCGGCGCACCTCTACAGCCCGATGCTGGCCACCGGTTTGTCGTTCTGGCAGACAGACAGCGCAAATTATTGGGGCCATAATGCCATCATCCGCGTGCAACCTTTTATGCAGCACTGTGGGTTGCCAACCCTGAAAGGCCGGGCACCGTTTGGTGGTGATGTACTGAGTCACGATTTTGTGGAAGCGGCACTATTGCGCCGTGCCGGCTGGGAGTGTTATCTCATCACCGACACTGACGGATCATACGAGGAAGTACCCGGTAACATGGTAGATTACGCTATCCGCGACCGTCGCTGGGTGCAGGGGAATATTCAGCACTTAGGGTTGTTAAGCACTAAGGGACTTAAAGCTACGAACCGGTTGCACTTTGCTTTCGGTGCCTTTGCTTACATGTCGTCGCTGCTGTTGTTTATGATGCTCATGGCGGGGACTGCCGATGCGCTGGTTAAAGCGCTTATCGACCCGGTTTATTTTACATCTGCCCACCAGTTATTCCCCGAATGGCAAATTGTCCACGAGGGGTTAATGATAGCCACGCTTTACGGCACCATTGCCTTGCTGTTCATGCCGAAAATGCTGGGCGTTATTCTGGCGCTTATACAGCGCAGAAAAGATTTTGGTGGTGCTTTCAGGCTCATGTCCGGTGCGCTTATCGAGCTGTTTATGGCCGTACTTATCGCGCCTATGATGATGTTCTTCCACAGTTACTTCGTGATCAGCGTATTCATTGGTCACCAGGTAAAGTGGGAAGCGCAAACCCGTGAAGGACGTATGGTGCCATGGAAAGTCGCTATTTCTAAAGCCGTAACAATGACCACATTGGGACTAATCTGGGCCGGTGTGACTTTCTACTTCACACCTTCGCTATTCCTGTGGTTGCTGCCGGTATTGACCGGTATGGTGTTCGCAGCGCCCATTATCCGTTTAACCAGCAGCTTGTCGTTTGGCAAAACCTGCCGTAGGTTGGGGATCTTTGTGATTCAGGAAGAGATAAACGAAGCTCCGGTACTGGTGGGAGTGCGTGAGCACATGGCGACTATCTCAGCAGAAGAAATTGCAGGTTATCCTGCGCTGCAACCGGTTCTGCCTGACGAAACCCATCAGACCATGTTCGTGCAGGATCTCAAAGCCCCGCCTTTACCAAAACGCTTAACAGACGGACAGATTGCAGAGTTTGCTCAAAGCCGGCCGAAGGCGAAACACGCAGCCTGATATTCATTCTGACAGGGCTCAGTAAGCCAGATGCGTAAATAATGGTAACGGACAAAGCGAGTTGGCGGCTTTGTCCGTTATAAATGGCAAAAAGAGAATGTTACTCTTCAAACGTGACCGAGAATGTCACCGGGACAGCCAGTGTGATGCTGCTTAACTTGGCAACATCCTGAAGTGCCTGAATACCGCCTTCCAGTTTAAAAGAAGAAGCGTTTATCACCGTCGGGGCTGTGGTAGATACCGTTAACTTGTCATTGGCCAGCTTGCTGACAATCACCTGAAAGGTAGCGGGCGCTTTTACGCCGTGTAAATCCAGTTCACCGGTTACAGAGCCAGTCTTGCTGCTACCTTTTTTCAACTTCATCAGTTCAGCAGGAACATCTGCCGTGAAGGTGGCATTAGCAAAGTTCGTGGTATCAAACAGCATTTCCTGCATGCGGGTATCACGCAATTCAATGCTGGTGTTCACACTGGTCAGCGGAACGGTAACAGATAACTTACCACCATCGCTGAGCGTGCCGGATAATTCATCGAAGCTGTGAACTTCCGTTATCTGGGCATTCTTGGTAGACAAAAAATGCAGGCTGGAGGTATCGCTGTCTAAAGTCCATGCCGCTGAGGCCGGTAAAGCAATACACGCCGATAATGCCAGTAACGTTCGTTTCATCATTCCTTCGCTCCTTTTTCATATTGGACAATGTCCTGCCAGGGGACCCGTTGATCACCAAGCACCACAAAGTCCGGGTTTTCCAGCGTATGACGCTGGTTATAAGTCAGTGGCTCAAAATTCGCTGCCAGGATGCTACCACCGGCTTCCGACACGATGCATTGCGATGCACCTGTATCCCATTCGCCGGTAATGCCTATACGCATGAATACATCAGCTTTACCTTCGGCAATAAAGCATGATTTCAACGAGCAGCTACCCAGAGGTAACGTTTGATAAACCCGTTTCGCACACATGCGGGAAAACACTTTGTCCCTTGACTGACGGCGGCTGATGGCAATCATCACCACACTTTCATGGGGATCATCCAGCTTCCTGACGTGGATCTGTTTGTGCTCATCCGGACTTTCCTTGAATGCGCCGGCATCTTTGCTGGCGTAATAAAGTGATTGTCCGGGAGGCCAGAATATGACACCTATAGTAGGTTCATTGTTCTCGATAAGGGCAATATTCACGGCGAAGTCACCGCTCCGGGCGATAAACTCCTGCGTGCCGTCAATGGGATCGATAAGCCAGTAACGCTGCCATGCTTCGCGCTCAGCAAGGCTGGCGTGTTTGTTTTCTTCAGACAGGATCGGAATGTCAGGGGTAGCTTCAATCAGGCGCTTGTTGATGATGTCGTTGGCGAGGTAGTCGGCACTGGTTACCGGAGACTCATCATCTTTGGTGTAGGCGTCGAAATCGCCTTTGTCATAAACTTTAAGTACCGCTTCGCCGGCTTCAACAGCAATACGTTTGGCTATCTCCAGTAAGGAGGCGCGGGTGTCGTCTGGCATAATGTTATTGCTCCTTTAACCACTTCTGAGCTAAGAACAAGGCGGCGACGCAGCGGGCTTCTTTGAAATCTTCCCGGCCGAGAAGTTCATCTGCCTGGCTGAGAGGCCAGTTGACCACCTCCAGCGGCTCCGGTTCATCACCTTCAAGTGTTTGCGGATATAAATCCCGGGCGAGAACAATGGTCATTTCTGCATTGAAAAATGTGGGGGCCATGCTGACGGTATGAATTACGTTCAGGTCGCGGGCGGCGTAACCTGCTTCTTCCTGGAGCTCACGGTTTGCTGCCTCAACGGGCGTTTCACCCGGATCAATCAAACCCTTCGGAAAACCAAGCTCGTAGGTATGCGTGCCCGCCGCATATTCGCGGATAAGCACCATAGTATTGTCATCTAACATCGGCACAATCATTACAGCGCCACGGCCGCTACCAGCCATGCGCTCGAACTGACGTTCGGCACCGTTTGAGAAAGTAAGATCCAGCCTTTCGACTTTAAATAAACGACTGCGGGCAACAATTTCCCGGTGTTTGATTTGCGGCAATGTTTTGGCGGGATCGATTTTACTCATGTTTATCCGTTACAACTTTCGTTATGATGACAACCAATGCTTAAGCTTAATGTATTTGAAGGAAAATCGCTTGCCATTTCTACCCTGGAGTGAAATCGACACAGTTCTGCTCGACATGGACGGAACCTTACTGGATTTACACTTCGATAATCACTTTTGGATCGAACATTTACCAAAGAAAATCGCTGAACGGAGCGGAAAGCCCGTTGAAGAGTGCAAAGCCACAATGATGGCGCATTATCAGCGTGTGATGGGGCAGATCCAATGGTATTGTCTGGATTACTGGGCTGAGCAGTTAAACATGGACATTATGGCCGCCAAGCGGGAAGTTGAGCACTTAATTTCCATGCGCGATGATACGCTGCCTTTCCTTGATGCCCTTCATGAAACCGGCCGGAATGTGGTGCTGGTAACCAACGCTCATCCGGGCAGCCTTTCACTAAAGGTGGAACATACGCGACTTGATGCTCACATTGATACGTTGATCAGTACCCATGAGTTTGGTGTGACGAAGGAGTCTCAGAACTTATGGAAGCAGCTTCAGGCCAGATTACAGTTTGATCCCGCCCGCACATTATTTGTCGATGACAGCATCACTATTTTGCAGGCGGCGAAAAAGTTCGGGATCGGCCACCTGCTGGCCGTAAGTAACCCGGACAGTCAGCAACCAGTCCGGGACATTGAAGCATTCCCTTCCGTAACCGATTACCGCACCTTGCTGGACGAAATTCGCCAGTTTCCGGTGGAGAAATAACATGACGGTTTGCATTGTGGGTTCGAAAAATCCGGTAAAGCTGAATGCAGCCCGTAATGCGTTAAGTTTATCCCTGCAATTGCCTGCCCTTGAGGCCATTGGCGTGAATGTGCCAAGCGGTGTGCCGGACCAGCCCATGAATACTGCGCAAACCCGGGACGGTGCTGTAAACAGGGTCAAAGCCTGTCTCGCAGAAGCAGACGAGCGGTCTATAGCGCAGGACTGGTTCATCGCCATTGAAGGCGGTGTCGATATGTTTGACGACGGCCCGGCCACGTTTGCTTTTGTTGCCATTTATCATCAGGGCATCTGGTCTGTGGGACGCAGTGCAAACCTGCCTTTACCTCCGTCAGTCTTCACCGCACTAGAGGCAGGTGAAGAATTGGGCCCGTTGATGGACAAATTGTTTAATACGGACAACATCAAACAGAAAGGCGGGGCAATCGGCCTGCTGACCAATCACCTCGCCACCCGCCAGAGTGTTTATGAACTTGCCATCACACTGGCCATGGCGAAGTTTAATTATCCGGATTTGTACTGACTTCACCAATCTCAAAGCCTTCATCACTATCACGGATATTTGCGCCGGTTAATTGAGCAACGCTGGCTATAAATGCCTGACTATCACTTAAATCGAACGTGCCGGACAGCGATAGCGAAGCCAGTTCGGGATCGTTAATGGTTATTGGTCTGGTCAGGTAGCGGTTGAATTCGGCGATGGCGTTCCGTAGTGATGTGTCGTTGAAGACGATCCGGTGTTGCTGCCAGTCCGGTTTTGCTTCAACCAGTGGTTCAGGAAGCTGATAGCGGTGAATGCGGCGTTCTTCGTAACGCAGTCCCCAGCCTGCTTTTACCGGTGCATGGGTAATTAAAGTACTGGCGATACCAACGGTGCCTTCATAAACTTCCAGCGTCCAGCCCCTTCCTTCTTTTTCAACTGAATAGGCGGTGCCGAGTGCCGTAAAGGCAAAGGTGTCATCAATGGCTACAGAGAACGGTCTTGTCTTATCGTGAGCAACATCGACAAATATACGGCCCTTCTTAAGATGCACATCGCGTGTTTTCGCGGTTATCACCGTATCAGCCCGCGAATTGGTATCAAGCACCAGTGTCGAGTCGTCCGGCAGTGTAAACGGAGATATTTCGCCTGTCACGGTAGCAAACTCATGTCGTTCAGGTTGCTTGTCTGGAGGGGGCTGAGTGAACAACAATACGCAACACAGTGCGACAGATGCCGCTAGCGCAAAATAAACTGCGGATAAAGAACCGGAGACAGTGCGCCCGCGCTTGTTCCGGATCGTTTCAGGTAGTTTAGCGGCAAGGCCGTATGTGACAGCGACCTCATTAAATGCAGTAAGATTGCTCTCGTGCCGGCTCAACCAGCGGGCAAATTCTGCGTTCTGTGCGATATCAGGGTTCTCAGACATAATGAGTACCCAATCGGTAGCTTGCGCAATCTGCTCTTCAGATATTGGTGGGTTATGCTTCGCTGTCACGCTCAACTCGCTTTGTTGTTAAAATTATCAGGGCATCGCGTAAATGTTTTCGTACCGCTGCCACGGTGATGTTGTTGTTTTTAGCAATCAGATCGTAGGAAAGGTGGTCAATTCTGTGTGAAAGAAACACGTTGCGGGCAACGGAAGTCAGGGATTGAAGATCTTGCATAAGCAATTTTACTTCATTGTCTTCCTGGTATTTCGACTCCGGTTCGTGGGCCTCAGAAGTTTGTACCGGCTCAATGCTGTCGATATCAACCAGTTGCGGCGTTCGCTGTGCTTTTCTGAAACGATCGGTAACTAAATTAGATAGCATGGTACGCAGAAAGGCTTCTTCGTTTTCTAACGCCGACAAGTAATCATAGCGCTGTAATTTAATAAAAAGTTCCTGCACGATTTCTTCTGCATCATCAATGTCTGCGCCCTTTAAAGTGGCCACCCGCCTGAGCGTAACAGCATATTTTCGATACCATGAAGCAAGGCACGGCCCCGCGCTCTGTGTGCCTTGCTCTGGCTTAATGTTAACCACGGAAAGCAACGACGGTATCCTTTAGCGCAGCAGACACGGTTTGCATGTCCTGCAAGCTGTTGTAATAACCGGGTGTAATGCGTACGCAGCTGCCCGCGGCGATACCTTCTCTGTGAACAGTAAAAATGCCATGCTTTTTGAATAAATAGTCTGCTATGGCCTTGTTTTCCTGCGTGCTTATTATGCCTGCCAGGCGAAAGGATGTTATCCCCGCATGGCTGTCATCTTCATTGGGCGTGAGGACATTGATTTCTTCTATATCTGATACGGCATCAACCCAGTTATTGCGTAAATATTTTAGCCTTGCAGCCTTTGCGTCAGCGCCAATGAGATCGTGAAAACGAAAAGCATCAGGCAGGGTCAAAAACGCTGCAAAATTGCTGGTGCCACTGTGCACACGCCCCCAGATTGAATCTTGTTGTTCAGGCTCTGATGACATGTTCAGGCCAATATCCTGCAGGCGGGCATTACGAATAAACATGGCTCCGGCGCCGATAGGGGCACCCATCCATTTATGCATATTGAAGCCAATGAAATCTGCTTTCAGCTCGTCAGCAGTAAAGTTGAGTTGTCCCCAGGAGTGGGCAGCATCAACAATGACATCGACGCCTCTGGCCTTTGCGATATCTGTGATTTCTGCAACCGGAATAACCAGCCCGGTACGGTGACTGATATGGGTAAGCAGTAATAACTTGCAGTGCGGATGCTTTTCCAGTTCAGTCCGGTAAAACTGAATCAGCGATGCTTTATCAGCAGGTTCCGGGATCGATAATTCAATAATGTCAGCGCCTGTTGTGCCGGCTTTATGCCGCATCGCTGCCTGCATGGCATCATAGTCGAGATCAGCGAACATTACGCCGTCACCGGCTTTTAAAAGCTGATAGTTGCCAATCAGATTCTGCAGTGCTTCGGTTGCGCCTCTTGTCAAACAAACCTCTTCCGGCAGAACGTTCAGCCGGTTCGCAACATCGTGCCAGACGGGTTTCATCACCGGCCAGTATTCTTTGCGTGAGAAGTATGAGTTGTCACGGTTAACCCGTTGTGTGTGCGCAAAGTAAGCCTGCATCACGGGGCGGGACATGATTCCCCAGTTACCGTTCTCCACATTGATGATACCCGGCTTAACATCGTAGTAGCTGGCAACCTGACTCCAGAACGCTTCATCTGAAGCGATATCGCTGTGGCCGGGCTGTCTTGTAAAGTGCTCCGGGAAAGGAAGGCCCTTGTCGTCAGCGAAAGCCTCTGAGGCGGATATCATGGCGGTGGAAGCCAGCGCGCCGGTCACAAAATGGCGTCTTGTTATATGTGGCATAGCATACCTGCGAAAAACAAAAAGATAGAAAGACATTGGCATGTGAAAACCAAACTACATGCACAATGTCTCAAAATAATGACGAGCCGCTGTTAGAAGCTTGCGTCAATGCGCAGCGAGTAGCTGCCACCGTCAGTGTCATAAGGAGCGTTTCTGGAGTAAATCAGGCCCCGGCTTGCCTGATAAGTGGCTTCATCAGGATAAGCGTCGAACAGGTTTTCTACATTGGCACTCAGCTTAATTGTGTCGGATACCTGCCATGTAACGCCGACATCAACAAACGCCTCAGCACCGAACTCCTGAAAAATGTCACCATCGCTGTTGCCGGAACTGTCTGTCCAGGTGCCGTAGTAACGTACACGGCCATTGTAACTCCAGTCACCGGTACTGTATGTGGCGCTGAAATTAGCACTGTTGGTGGGCAGGCGATCTTCAAAGAGTGTGCGCTGGGTTTCGTTTTGCGCAACATTTCCACCCACTACTTCTGTTTTGTTGTAGTTATAGGCAAGCACAACATTCAGTGAGCCGCTATCCAGTTTCCATAACTGACTGACAATCACGTCCAGTCCCGTGGTGCGGGTATCAAAATCATTCTGGTAGAAGTTCACGCCGGTTATACTTTCTGCGCCGGTGACATCTAAATCAATCAGAGACTGACGCTCTTCATCTGTCAGTGTGAAGGTGGATGACGTACCAAAGCGGTCTTCAATTTCCACGCGATAAAAATCCAGTGACGCAGACAGACCGTCATTACCCTGATAGGTAATACCCAAACTGATGTTGTCGGATTTTTCCGGTTCAAGAGAAGCAATATCTGCATCATCACGTAAGTTGATGATATCCGCGATGGCACCTTCAGGGCTGTATCGGCCGCGGGTAAATACTTCAAGCGTGTTCGTATCTAAGCCTTGGGACACGCGCTCACTGAACAGCTGACCGGGTGTAGGGGCACGAAAGCCGGTTGAATATGTGGAACGCAGCGCCAGGTTTTCTGACAAAGCATAACGTGCAGATATTTTACCGTTGGTGCTGTCACCAAATACTGAATAGTCTTCGTAACGGCCAGCCACACCTAACGTGAGTGCGTCAGTGATCTCGCTTTCAACATCCAGATATACAGCGTAACTGTCCTGGCTGAATTCACCGGACTGAGAAGGACTGAATCCGAAGAACCCGTTTGAACCGGATGCCAGACCTTCACTGGCAGCCGGACCCACTGCATACGATGCTTCGTCACCGGGAGATACAGTATAGGTTTCTTCCCTGTATTCGGTGCCAAATGCTACGTTGATATCGCCATAAACACTGTCTGATTCGATAATGTAAACACCGTCGGCATTGATTGTGACTTCATCCTGTTCTAACGAACCCGCGTAAAAGTCAGTAGGGCTGTCTGAGCCCAGAGACGCGTTGATGGTGTTCGACATAAAGTAATCGATAGCATTGCCGCCCACGCTGGCAGATACATCCCAGCTCAGGTTTCCATGGTCACCTTTTACACCACCATACACCGCGTAATCTGAGTCTTCCTGACCAAAGTGCGGAGCAAATCCTCCGGGATAAATATCGTTCAGATCAAAGTCAGGATAAACAGTGCTTTGGTTATATACGGCGGAAGTCGGGTTTCGCCAGTTAAAGTCAGATAGCCCTTCGCCTTCGTTGTATGTGCCGAACAGATACACAGCAGCGTTCTCTGAAATATCGTACTGGCTGTTAAACGCAAAGCGCATTGCTTCTCTGTCTGGCTGCCCCCAATCCTGTACCGGATTTCTCAATGTGACTTCAGGGTTTGCTTCCTGATAGGCAATGGCATCTGCGCGCTGGCGCGAGCGGCTGGTTCTGTCGGCATCGTAATATTCAGCAGTGAAAGACAGATAGCCCTTGTCATTTAACGACCACCCCGCCTTGCCACCTGCACGCCATGCGGCACCATCGCCTTCATAGTACTGAGAGAACTGGCTGTAAGCTTTATAGCCTTCTTTGTCGTCCAGAATAATATTGATCACCCCGGCAATGGCATCTGAACCGTATTGTGCAGATGCACCATCGCGCAAAACTTCAATACGCTTAATTGCATAAGTTGGGATGGTGGCAAGATCTGCAGACTGAGCGCCATTGGAACCGAGCAACGCAGAGCGGTGTAACCGTTTGCCATTTACCAGTACCAGCGTGTGGTCTGAAGACAGGCCCCGTAAGCTCGCCGGGCGAACAAATACCTGTCCGTCGGCCATGGGCAAACGCTGTACTTTAAAAGACGGTACGAGTTGCGCCACGCTGTCTGACAGATCTTCCGACGTTGTGCTGTTAATGGCGTCGCCGGAAATAAGGTCGATAGGGGCCATTGAATCAAATACAGTGCGATTGGATTGGCGTGTGCCGGTGACAATGACGTTTTCAACGTCCTTTTCCGCTGAGGCGTCTTGAGTTTGTGCCATAGCGTGTGGCTGCATAACGGTAGCGAGTGCAATGGCACAGGCTGAGAGAGTAAATTTAGCGTTCATTTGGTTTCCAGGTTGAGTTGTCCTTAAAAGTACTCCCAAACCGTGCATGCATTTTTCCGGATCCGGTCGGGACTAATTAACAAGACGAACCTGAATTGAAGATCTGCGCGTTTCGTTGCTTAATTCACAAAAGCTTCATAAAACACGCCGGATGTCCGGCGCTACGAAACATTAAAAGTAGTATTCAGTCCGGAGGTAGTATGAACCGCCGTCAGTATCGTAAGGGGCATTTCTTGAATACATTAATCCGCGGTTTGCCTGAAGTGCCGCGCGGTCGGGGTAGGTATTGAAGAGATTTTCTATGGACAACCTTAATGACCAGGCTGACGATATGAACCACGTGGAGGAAACATCAAACATTGTCATAGGTGAAAAGCGTTGAAACACTTCTTCTCCGGTTTCCCGTTGATCTGTCCAGCTGCCGGTATACCGCAGGGTGAACTGGTGTTGCCAGTCTCCTTTTTGCCAGTTAATTGACACCCTGCCTTGCCATTCCGGCGTGCCTTTTTCCTGCAGTATCTTTTGTGCAATGTTTGTCGCATCGCCTAGTCGGGTGACGTCTGTTTTGTTGTAATTGGCTGCCGCGGTGATATTAAGTTGTCCGTCAGCCAGTATGGTTTGTCTGGTCAGTACGATGTCAAAACCTGTAGTGGTTGTATCAAACAGGTTTTGAAAAAACGTTGCGGTATCGATGGGATAGTTAAGGCCGGAGTGTATGGCTGCTACGGCGCTTTGCTCCCGTACCGTTAATTCAAAAGCAGGGGTTGTGCCGAACCTGTCGGTTAACTCAATACGATAAAAATCAACGTTCAACCCGAAGTTGTCTGAGGTACGGTAGCCTATTCCGGCGCTTATCGTTTCAGAGCGCTCGGGACGCAGCGGCGCAATTGTCACGTCGCTGCGAAGAGATAAAATTGCAGCTACAGGACTAAGCGGGGAAAAGCGCCCGCTGGTGTTAACGCTGTTATATTCGGTATTTAAGCCTTGTGACGTACGCTCGCTAAAAAGCTGTCCGGCGCTTGGTGTCCGAAAGCCGTTAGTCAGTGTTGTTCTGGCCATCCAGCCATTTTTCCATGCGTAGCGTGCTGACACTTTGCCGCGAATGATTCCCGCATAGTTAGCGGTATCCTCATAGCGAAGGGCGAGATCGACATCAAAATCCTGAGCCAGCGATACATTGAGATCTGAATAGGCTGCAAAGCCTTGCTGGTGAAATGTTCCGGCCTGCTCCGGCGAATATCCCGGGAATCCGCTTGAGCCCGCGGGCAAACCGTAAATGGTGGCAGGCCCTGCTTCCCATGATGCAGGGTCGCCGGCCTGAATGCGGTATTGCTCGCCTTTCAGAACCAGCCCTGTAGCTAAAGACGCTGATTGCCAGAGGCTGTTTTCACTTAAAGGATGCTGGTAATCGATATCCAGCACCCATTCCCGCTGTGTCAGTGCGCCAGGTTTGAAGTCTGTGGGGCTTAACGGGCCCAATGACGCATTAATTGTGTTTCTGATGAAATAATCGATCGTGTTCTGTCCCGCCGTCAGACTTGCTTCAAGTTCAGCGCCGGCTTCAAGCGACACCGATGTGCCAAGCGTCGCTGCGATATCTGTTTCATGTTGCCCGAAGTGAGGTGTAAAGCCGGCAGGGTAAACAGTACGCAAATCGAAATCGCTAAACGCAGCCGTTGGTGTATAAATGGCATTGGTATCAGGGTTTCGCCAGTTGAAGTCAGATGTCCCTTCTGTTTGTGACAGTGTGACAAAGCTGAACCATTCATAATGAGGGCTTAATGTGCCCCCGGCGTTGATTACCGCCTGAATACCTTCGCGCTCAGGCTGACCCCATCGTTGTACCGGGTCAGGTAAAGCAATATCAGGATGTTCGCGTCGAAATGCCACCGCATCAGCGGGTTGTACAGATCTTGAAGTCGGGTCATCCGAGAACGCGGCCAGTGTCAGCGTTGCCCGGCTCTCCGTAGTCCTGTACCCGCTTTTAAACTGAACCAGTTTTGAAAGTCCGTCACCTTCGAAATATTGTCCCGACTGCACAGACAAGGATGTTTCCGGAGAATCATCCAGAATGACATTAATCACACCGGCAATAGCGTCAGAACCATACATAACAGAAGCACCATCACGCAGTACTTCAATACGTTTGATTGCATACAGTGGGATGTGAGATAAGTCCGTTGGCTGCCCATCGGCGGTTTCGATAAAGGCAGAGTGATGACGCCGTTTACCGTTAACCAGTATCAACACATGGTCTGAATTAAGTCCTCTCAATCCGGACCGCCGGTTAAAAATTTGCCCGTCACTGAGAGGCAATCTGAAAGCTGTGTAGCCCGGAAGCTGTATAGCGAGACTATCCGCTAAATCAACAGAGTTAACATTTACCGGCTCGTTAACAACGTCCACTGGCGAGAGTGCCGTGTGAATCGTTCTGTCGGGCAGTCGCGTGCCGGTAACAATCACTTCATCCATGTAGGATTTTTCTGTTATTGCTTCTTTTTTTTCTGTGGCCCTGCGCCGGATAATAAAGGTGCGTTCATCTACCTGATGTGCAGTAAACGGTGTGTCAGCGAGTAATGATGCAATCAGTTCAGGTACCGGCAGTGTATTGTCCACAGGGCCATGAATGAACGGGGGGATGGCACTTGATTCATAAAGCACATTGACATTGCGCTGCTGCGCTATGGTGTTGAGCGTCTTGAATAGCGTTGGCGGTTCTGATGGTTGAGAGAGGTTGGATGCAACAGACTGTGGGCAGATAAACAATGCCAGAGTAATTAAGGTCACACACCAGACAAACAAAACGTAATACTATCACTGCGGAAAAGACAGTAGTCTACGTCAAACAGCCCAATGGATTGGCTAAATTTTTATGACAGATGAACCTGATGACATCAATTCGTTGCATAAGATTTTGCAAATTCAACAGGGTACCCTGTAGATGTCACTACTGTTGTTTGAGTCTTTTTATTCGATATTTTCTCAACGTACTGTTATTTCAGTGTTTTCTATGTTGGCCTCACCTTTGCACCGCCTTCTGTCCATGTTGAAAACAGGAGACAGAGCATGTCTGATAAAGTACAAACGATTAATCCTGCAACAGAAGAAACCGTTGCCGAATATACGCTGATGTCCGAAGCGGACGCGAATCAAGCCGTTGATAATGCCCATGAAGCCTTTCTGTCATGGAAGAAGACCAGTTTCGACGAGCGGGCTAAATTGATGAATAACCTCGCTGATCAGATTGAGAATAACGCGGACACCATTCTTGATTTGATGACCAAAGAAATGGGTAAGGTGACTGAACACGGTAAGCAGGAAATTGCGCTCTGTGCTTCTATTTGTCGCTACACCGCTGAAAACGGCGAAAAAGTGCTGGAAGATGAAAACCGGGTATATGACGGTGGCAGCGCCATTATTACTTTCCAGCCGATTGGCGTTATTTTGGGTATCCAGCCTTGGAACTTCCCGCTTTATCAGGTCATCCGTTACAGCGCAGCCAATGTCATGGCGGGTAATACAACGGTGATGAAGCATGCCGCCAATGTGTTTGGTATGGCAGAGTTTATTGAAAAACTGTATCTGGACGCCGGTTTCCCGAAAAACGTGTATCAGTCGTTACTGATTGACGGCAAAACTGCCAGCAAGCTCATTGAGCACGATAAGGTGCGCGGCGTGACTTTCACAGGCAGTGATAACGTTGGTAAAACGGTGGCCGAAACCGCAGCCGGTCTGTCTAAGAAAACCGTGCTGGAACTGGGTAGTAACGATGCCTTTGTGGTGTTATCTGATGCTGATATCGATACCGCGGTGGAAGCCTGTGTTCAGGGGCGAATCGTCAATAACGGCGAGACGTGTGTAGCGGCTAAGCGTTTTATCATTGTTGACAGTGTTTATGATGCCTTCCGTGAGAAATTCGTCGCTGCATTTAAAGCGTTGAAAGTGGGTGACCCCACCGATCCTGAAACCGATCTTGGCCCAATGGCCCGTGAAGATTTGCGTGACAAGTTGCACGAGCAGGTTGAGGAGTCAGTGAAAAACGGTGCCACAGTCACATTAGGCGGCGAGATCCCTGACACCACAGGTTGGTTCTATCCGGTCACGATCCTGGAAAACATTAAACCGGGCATGCCAGCGTATGATGATGAACTGTTTGGCCCTGTGGCATCATTTATCCGTGCAAAAAACGATGCGGATGCCATGCGCATTGCCAATGACTCCCGTTACGGTCTGGGCGGCGGTATCTTCACCACGGATAAAGAGAAAGCTATCCGTTTGGCCCGTGAAGAGTTCGATACCGGTATGGTGAACATTAACGGTTATTCTTTGGCGCAGCCTAACCTGCCGTTTGGCGGCGTGAAAGACAGCGGTTATGGCCGTGAACACGGCGGTTTCGGTATGCGTGAATTCGTGAATGAGAAAACGATTTTTATCGCTGAGTAGGCCAGTCTGACGGCCAAAAATATGGCCTGAATAAGAATTAGCCCCGGAGTCAGGTGACGTCCGGGGCTTTGCTTTTTAAACAGCTTAAAGCTGAATTTCTGTATACCCGTCAGGACCGGGCGCACCGAAAATGGCGGCGGCCTGATGCACTTCTTCAGGTAATGACGGGTCGGGTTTGAACTTGCCTTTAATTGAGAAGTTTGAAAAACCCTGTTCCAGAATCGCATCCAGTGAAAGTCCCAGCATGTTGGGCTCTTTAACGGTAATACCGATACCTTTCCCTTCGCAGCGTAGCTGTGCTGAATAGTTACCGAAGTCGATGGGGCCGCGGGTACCGGCTACGGTGGCATTCAGCCAGTCGCCGAAGCCTGTGAGTTCGTTACAGTCGGGACCGAACGATAAGGCTTCGACTCTGGCTCTGAACCGGCCGCCGGCGTTAACCGGCAGTGGCAGTTGCACTTCCGCTAACACCCGGTCTACCGGCAGAAACAGCAAAAAGTCATCCGACTCCACGGTTTCAGGATTCAGCAGGCTGGTGCGCAGTTCGCCTTTAAACGACACTTCGTCGGAATCACGTAAATTGCCGCCTTTAATGTCGGCGTGCACGCTGCCAATCAGCATGGGTAAGCCCGCAATATCCCATTCCACGTTGGTTACCGGAATGCCTTCTACAACTACCGCCTGCGCTTTACCGTGCCAGACAGTACCGCTGACACCATAAATCTTTACGCCTTTCGGGAGTGTCTGACTCTGTATAAGGTGGACGGCGGGCATGTAAGCCACCACAAAGAAAAGAAACACAAAAACAGCAGCGAGGGTCCAGAGTATTTTCGATTTCATTATTTACCCAATTGCAGTCGACGGATGCGGATCATGCCGGGGGCGTTACCTTCGGCAAGGTCGGCCTGAAGAATGAGGATCCCCATTTCTTCCATGGTTTGCAGCCATGCCAGCACATCATTAAACGGCGCTTCATCCACCGTCACCTGAATCTGCTCGTCCTGGGGCTGCATACGGGCTATGGCGATTTTAAAACGGGCCGAGGTAGTATTGACTGCCTGTGGCAGTGAGCCACTAAAGGTTTTGATCCCGCCGCTGCGACGAAGTTGTTGTGCGCGGTTTGCATTTTCCTGCACCCACAACAGCAACTCCTGCTGGTTATCAAGACGGGCTTTCTCCTGCGCTAATCCGTCAGATAAGGGTTGCCAGATCAGCCAGTAGAACATTGCGATAATCATGACTACACCGGTAATGATCACCAGGCGCTGCTCACGCTCACTCAATGCACGGTATTTATCCATTAACTTCATGATTAACCCCGTATCGCGACTGTGCCGATGACCATGTCATCGCGGTTATTAATCGCACCCTGCTCTATTTCGAATCCGGCGGTCTCAGCCTGCCTGCGGAACTGCTCCAGCGACTCAAAATTTCTGCCCTGTGCCTGCATACGGATTTCCGTTCTTGAGGCATCGAAACGCAACGTTTGCGGTTTGATTTGTGATGAGGAGAACGCATTAGTGAGCTGATCCATCATCACCAGCATGGAAGCGCCACCGCCTCCCTGTTCCATCGATGCCATTTCACTGCGGATCTTTAGCCTGAGATCCCGGTAAGGACCCAGCCCAGGAAATCCGGCTTTAACGACCTGATCGATTTGTGCACTCAGGCGGGCATTTTCCTGCTTGAGCTGATAAATACTCACGCCTTTATCAATGAGGCTGGTGGTCAGAGCGACAACCGCCAGTACTGCGGCGACCCGCCACTGATGCCACTGACCGGCTTTTTTTCGTTTAATGCGGTAATCGCCCTGAAACAGATTAAAGTCTGTCTTAACGGCTTCCGTTGCCAGTATGTGCATGGGCAATTCCAGCTCTGTTTGCTGGATATCTGCATTGGGTACTGAGACTAAATCGATGTCGGAATAGTTTTTCACCGGCACCAGGGTATCAGAACGACGTAACTGGCTTGCGAACGCCGGAAGCAACCAGCTCAGTTCCCCCTGCATCCCCTGCCATTCGTCTTCACGGACCAGCAATGCATCACCGATAGTCAGTACGCTCCAGGCACCCGGCGTATGGGGAACAGCCAGAACATCAGGAATGAGTTTGTCGCAAAATAACCCTGCGTCACTCAGCCATCGTTGCCATTCATCCATTTTTTCACGGCTGACAACAGCAACTGCCTGCTGGTCACCTTTTTTCGGACCCATGGCAAAAAACTGTTTGTGGATATCCTGTGCCAGCTCATCTTCCAGCATGAAAGGGATTGCATTGAGTACTTTACGGCTGGCGCGGGGAGGAAGTGTCACCCAACGCAATAACACGTCACTGGCAGGTGCCAGAGCAATAACGGCACGTTGGCCTGCGCGTTCCTTCAGGGTGGTAAGTTGCGAGGCATCAGGTAATTCGCCGGACGCAATGCTCTCCTGTTCACCGCCCGACCATACCAGCCACTGCACCGGATCTTCATGCCGGGAGCCCAGCCTGACCAGTAATTGTTCCATTACTTTACTCCTCCAAATTCACGTCGGATAACGCTTACGTTCTCTCCACCCTGAGCTTTAAACAGCGTACTGAGCGAAAAAGTGGCTTTATTGTAGCTGGTCTTCGTATGCAAAATAAAATATCCGGTGGTCACGGTGAACCAGCTTCGCTGTTCATCACTTAAATCCAGTGCCGCCAGCACGGGCTCACCCAGAAAACTGTCAACGTCTGCCCAGCCATCCTGTGGCCGGCTGCTGATAAGGCTGGTGGCCTGAGACATATCCAGTCCGGTCAGTCCCGCCAGAATGGCTGCCCGCTCTTCTGTAAGCGTATTCACATTGATAGCCAGAGCGGTATCTTCCGGCAGCACGCACACAAGAGGCAGAATAGCATTTAACCACACAGGGCTGACACCGTTTATAAGTCTCAGCTCCGATTGATTGGTCATTAAGCTGTTGGCAGCCAGATAAGGATGCTCACGACTTTCATATTCACTGTCTTCAGCACCGTAGGTACGCATGCGCGTATCGCTGTCGAGCCAGTCAGCCAGACTGTCGCGGACAGTTTCTGCGGTGTAATTGTCGATGTTATCGCCGGTGGCCTCGAGCATACGGCCGAAAGCTTCCATGGCTTCAGTGGTTTGCGTCGCACTGCTCTGATTGTTGTTATCGTCACTTTCACCCAGCGCATTCAGGTTGAAGCAGCTTTGGGCGTCTTCCAGCTGCGCCTCAATGCCGCCATTGTCGAGCGGATAAGCAAATTTTTGCGACCAGGGCTGGGTAATTACAATTTTATCGCCGGTTTCATCAAAAATGGTTTTAATCGACTTGCGGGCGAAGGCTTCTGCTCCCATGGCATACCAGTAAGCCTGATTATTATCTTTTAAGTTAGCAGCCCGCTGAATTTGTATTTGCAGGCGGGAGCCCATGTCTGTAGCTATAACCACGACAATAGCCACAATCATAAATACGATGATAAGTGCTACGCCACGCTGCTTTTGAAGCCCCTTCATAAGCTGGCTCCGCTGAGAGTAAATTCACGGCGGATGCGGCCAAAATCATCGCTGACAAATTCAAACGCGATGGCTTTGGGCAGGGTGGCTCCGACAAAACTCTCACGCCAGTTCAGTTCGTCGTTGTCTGACAGGGAGTTTTCTTCTTCATCAATATCGGCAATAAATTCAATTTTAAAATCGCTGATATCTTCCAGCAGCACGCGCACTTTCGGCTCTGTGCCCACTACATTGTCCACGTAATTGGTGTACAGCCGTTCCAGTTTGCCGTCTCTTACACGGTAGGCCACGGCCTGCAGAGTACTTCGCGGCAACATCATTTGCGGGTTTTGCCAGCCGCTGCGCACAAAAGCGAGGCCGTCATTATCGCTTTCATCTGACTCACCGCCACGCATAACAATGGTGTTTGTCTGACCGTCGGTGCGTACTGCCCGTGGCACAGCCTGCTGCATATCCCGCTCGATGGTGGTGACAGCGCGTTGCAGGCGCTGAAACTTTTCGAACCGGGCAGAAGACAGTTCATCGCTGTCGATAACCGTGGTCAGCACTGCCGTAGACGCCACGCCGATAAAGGCAAAGATAGCGATGGCAATGAGTATTTCAACCAGCGTGAATCCCCGTTGCATCATGGTGTCCCGTTATCATCGTCTGAGGCGCTGCTGGTTCCGCTGGTTCCGTTGGCGCGGGAGTTTGATGATCCGGCTGTAGCTGCAATTTCAGCAGGTTTTGCCACAAAGGTGGTCACCGAGGTTTCAAAAAATTCGTATTGATCGTCCAGCCCGACGCTGACTTCAACGGCACGTAAATCGTTATCAGTGGTTTTGGTAACTTTCTGCTGCCAGTACCAGGTACGATCCGCCATATCCATGGTGCCTTTAGCGTTATTCGCAGGCGGCCATTTGCCGGTGAGTTTCATCTCATTTAAACGATTATTGGCCACCCAGGTAGCAAAAGTGGTTTCTTCCACTCTGCTCACGCTGCTCAGATGTTCCGCCGCTGATTTCATTACCGCAGTACCGGCCAGTGCAAAAATCACCAGCGCCGCCATAACTTCCAGCAGGGTCATACCCCGTTGTTTTACCAGTGTGATCATTCTGGTGGCTGCTCCAGTGGACCATTAAGCGTAAGCGGCGGTACATCCTGATTTAATAACTGAAAATACGCCGGTGCGTCGGTGCTGAAGGAGGGTTCATAGCTGAACACAAGGGTAAACGGCGTGATTTCACCACTGGACATAATGAGAACCTGCGGAGGCGGCAACTTTTTATCTTCCTCATTTCCGATTTCCACACCGGCGTCATCCAGCGAGAAATTTTCATCGAATACTTCACGGTCGAATAACTGATCTTCTGTATCCCAGGGAAGATCGTCCAGGTTCAGTGCAAAGGTGAAAGGTTCCGCGAGGGTATGAGGCGCATACAGCTTCTCATCATCGATTTTTTGCCATTCGTCTTCGTCGTTCAGAAACACAAAATAGTATTCATGATCCGTCTGCTCGATGCGTAATCCCAACTGGCGCTGGTTCAGTACGGCATAGTCGCTGGCCATATCAACCAGCACTTGCAGGCGCTGAGCTTCTTTTTTTAACTGATCAGACTGACTGACAGTAAAAACATTGAATACCACATAAGTGGCAGCGAGCCCCATTAATGCCATTACCAGCATCAGTTCGAGTAACGTAAACCCGCACTGCAAATGCCGCTGTAATGTATGCCGGGGCTGTTTCATGCACGTAGTCGTTACAGGTATTCGTTTACGTTCCATGTACCGATGTCATCATCTGTACCCGGTTCGCCGTCAGGACCGTTAGAGTAAATGTCGTAGTCGCCCATTTCGCCCGGGCTCATGAACTGGTAAGGATTGCCCCACGGATCTTCCGGCAGGCGCTGAATGATGCCGCCTTTGGGATAGTTTTTCGGAATGGGTTCGATAGTCGGAGCCTGAACCAGTGCTTCAAGGCCCTGTTCCGTGGTCGGGAACCGGTTTGCCTGCATTTTATACATGGCAATAGCACCTTCAAGCTGCTGAATGTCTACCGCTGCTTTTTTCTTCTGAGCGATTTCCTGGTTGCCGATAACGTTGGGTAATACCATTGAAGCGATGATGCCGATGATCACCAGTACGATCATGACTTCAATCAGGGTAAAACCGGCATGTCTTCTCATTTTTCTCATTAGATATTCACCATTTTGTTCATAGCTAAAATCGGTTGCAGGATGGCCATTACAATGAACAGCACCACAAGGGCCATCACCACAATCAACATAGGTTCAAAAATTTTCAGGGAAATACTGACCTGTGTCTCAAATTCCCGTTCCTGGTTATCCGCAGCGCGGCCCAGCATTTGTTGTAATTCACCGGATTTCTCGCCGGATGCAATCATGTGCATCATCATCGGAGGAAACATCCTGGTGTTATCCAGCGCTGCCCGTAAGCTGCTGCCTTCTTTTACATTGACCGCCGCTTCGTTTATTTGATTCTTGATATGCTGATTTTGCAGCACATCCGCTGAAATGCGCATGGCTTCAAGCAGCGGAACCGCACTGGATGTCAAAATACTCAATGTGCGGGCAAACCTCGCGGTATTCAGGCTTTTACTGACTTTTCCGACCACGGGTAAGCGCAATATTAACTGATGATATTTCAACTTCATGGCTGGCTGTTGCACAAGCCGGTTACCCACGGCAACCAGAATGAAAATCAGCAGTAAAACAACCAGACCGTAACTCTGCATCCATTCACTCAAATCGATAAGAAACTGAGTGATGGCCGGCAGCTCCTGCCCCATGTTGGTAAAATTACCCACAATTTTAGGCACGACTATGGTCAGCAGCAGTGAAATAACACCAATGGCAAACACCAGCATAATGGACGGGTACACCAGCGCCTGAGTTATCTGACTGCGGGTTTGCTGTCTTCGTTCCGTGTAATCGGCAAGACGGTTTAATACTACGTCAAGGTGACCGGATTTTTCACCGGCTGCCACCATAGCGCGGTAGAGTTCGTCGAATACCCCGGGGAACTGGTTCATGGCATCCGCAAGGCCGTGACCTTCCACAACTTTACTGCGAACTGCCATCATCATATTTTTATGACGGGGTTTTTCACTTTGTTCCGCCACCGCCAGTAACGCTTCTTCGATAGGCAGTGCCGATTCAATGAGGGTAGAGAGCTGACGGGTGATCAGCGACAGATCCGCGGCCGAAATACGCGGGCGGAACAGAGAAAAGCCCTGTGATTTACCGCCGGATTTTTCCGCTACCAGTTCAACTTCTAAGGGGATAAGCCCTTTTTCACGCAATTGCTGACGTACCTGTCTGGCATTATCGCCTTCAAGTACGCCCTGTTTATTGCGACCACTGGCGTTTACCGCTTTGTATGAAAACGCTGCCATGGATTAATCCTCGCGGGTCACGCGCAACACTTCTTCCAGCGACGTTTTACCGGCCAGCACTTTATGGCAGCCGTCTTCGCGAATACTGGGGGTGGTCTGGCGAATGTATTTTTCGATAGCCTGCTCACCTTTACCATCGTGCATCATGCCGCGGATAGGTTCATCAACCAGCAGCAGCTCGTGAATACCTGTCCGGCCGCGATAACCGGTCTGATTACAGGCGGCACAGCCTTTGGGCTGATAAATGGTCGGCAGTGGCTCACCGGCGGGCAGATTCAGTAATTCCGCCTGCTGTTCGTTTGGTTTCACCGGAATACGGCATTCAGGACACAATGTTCTGACCAGGCGCTGGGAAAGCACGGCAAGCAAACTGGAAGACATCAGAAACGGTTCGATGCCCATGTCTTCAAGACGGGTAATGGCACCGGCTGCGGTATTGGTGTGCAGTGTTGAAAGTACTAAGTGACCGGTTAAACTGGCCTGAACCGCAATTTGCGCGGTTTCAATATCACGGATTTCACCCACCATCACCACGTCCGGATCCTGACGAAGGATCGCTCGCAGTCCGCGGGCGAAAGTCATATCTACACGGGGATTTACCTGAGTCTGGCCGATGCCGGGTAAATCAAATTCGATAGGATCTTCAACGGTGAGGATATTGCGGTCTTTCGAGTTAATTTCCGTTAAGCCCGCATATAAGGTGGTACTTTTACCGGAACCGGTTGGACCGGTAACCAGGATAATGCCGTGAGGCTTACGGATTAACGATGAAAAGATATCCCGGTTGCGTTTGGTCATGCCCAAATCTTCAAGATTCAGACGGGCATTGTTCTTATCTAATAAACGCAGTACGACCCGTTCACCGTGATTGGACGGCATGGTCGATACACGCACGTCAACCGCACGGCCGGCTATACGCAGGGTAATACGGCCATCCTGAGGGACGCGCTTTTCGGCGATATCCAGTTTGGCCATAACTTTAATACGGGAAACCAGCATGGAAGACAGCTTGCGGTTAGGACGTAAAATTTCCCGCAATACCCCGTCAACGCGAAAACGCACTATGAGCTGGTTCTCGAAGGTTTCGATGTGAATATCCGAGGCGCCTTCTTTAATGGCTTCACCGAGCATAGCGTTGATCAGTTTAATGATTGGCGCATCGTCTTCACTGTCGAGAAGATCTTCGGTATCCGGTAATTCTTCGGCTAATGAGAACAAGTCGCTCTCATTACCCAAATCTTCCATCAATTGTTTGGCAGCCGAAGAGTCACGCTGGAATGCCTGTGTCAGCAAGCCTTCGAATTTATCCTGCTGAATTTCCGTTAAGGTAAAGGGCTCACCGTAAAAACGGCGCACTTCAGCAAATACCGCAAATGGCGTGGCTTCGGTGTAATACAGGGTGGCCGGATCCGTATTTGTCTCCAGCAACACATGATGCCGTTTGGCAAAGCTGAAACTCAGCTGGCGGGGGCCTGCTGCTTCTGCCAGTTCATCATCCGGCAGGCTATCCATAGCTTCTTCCTGTGCTGCGATAGCCTGCTCTAGCGGGTCTTCATTCGCAGCCATGATCAATCGTTATCCTTGTTCTTCTCTTTTTCCAGAATGTAATCTTCAAAAGAGGGAGGCAGCGCCAGCGCATCATCCCATTCCGGCATGGAAGGCTGTTCCTGTGATGGCATCAGCGACACACCTTCAGAGTGGCGCTTCAGTTGCTGGGCACGGATATAGTTGTACTTACGGTGACTGATTTCATTCATACGGACACCGTCGCGCACGATGGTAGGCTTTAAGAACACCATCAGGTTACGCTTACGCTTGCTGGTAGAGGTAGACTTGAACAGGTGACCTAAAATTGGGATATCACCCAGCAGCGGTACTTTAGACACACTTTCCTGAACATCTTCATCAATCAGGCCGCCCAGTACAATGGTGCCGCCGTCATCAACAATGACCGTGGTTTTGATTTGGCGTTTGTTGATAGAAATGTCTACAGACGTAGCGCCACTGACGCTGGATACTTCCTGCTCGATGGTCAGCTGAACGGCATCACCTTCGTTAATTTGCGGGGTGACTTTCAGCTTGATACCCACTTCCTGACGATCAACGGTCTGGAAAGGGTTTGAATTATTATCGCCGGTGGTCGTGCCGGTAATGATAGGCACTTCCTGGCCCACGATAAAAAAAGCTTCTTCGTTATCCATGGTAGTCAGGTGAGGCGTTGCCAGTACGTTTGAGTTGGTATCGTTACTGACTGCCTGAACGACGGCTCCCCAGCCGTCTTTAATGATACCGGCAAGCAGGCCATTAGCGCCGCTCAGCAGGCTTGCAAGGGCGGTGTAATCACCCTCTTCGGTGGAATCGATTTGTACCACGTTGCCTTCATCGGTGATGTAGGCTTCTGTGGTGGTGGTGTCTTCTGCCTGTTTCAGCGCCACAGCCAGTGAACCAACCGGTACAACACCATTGTTAAACTGGGTGCCGCCGCCTTCTTCAGTAACCCATTGCACACCAAGGGTTGCGCCGTCGCCTTCAAATACTTCAACAATAATGGCTTCAACCTGTACCTGTGCACGGCGAACATCTAACTGGCGGATAACTTCTTCTAAAGAACGCATCATGTCCGGCTCAGCGGTAATAACCACGGCATTGGAGTCTTCATGGGCATCAATGCTGATGTCACGTTTCGCACTGCCACGGCTTTGTGTGTTGCCGCCCTGTGCTTCAGCCTGAATGCTGGCAGATACACCCTGCAGAACTTTTACCAGATCTTCTGCTTTGGCATAGTTCAGGAAGACAACGCGGGTATTGCCGCTTGATTCCAGCTCCTGGTCCATACGCTGGATCAGGTTAACAATGCGGGCACGGGCTTTAGCATCACCGCTGACGATCACTGAGTTTGTACGGTCATCTGCCACAGCGCGGGGCTCTGACTTGCCGGTGTTAGCGGCTTTGCCCTGCGATTTATTGATGCTGTCGACAATACGCACCATTTCTGATGCCGATGCGTAACGCAGCTTAACAATTTCCACTTCTTCATCACCGGCGCGGTCAACGCGTTCGATAATTTCCACCAGGCGGTTTACCACGGCCGCACGGCCTGTGAGCATCATTACGTTGGACGGATCATGAGCAACCACGTTACCGCCACCGGCCTGATCATTAAGTTGGCGAAGGATTGGGGCTAATTCACGCACAGGCACGTTATAAACGGGTACAACGCGGGTGATCATTTCGTCACCGTCCACTGCCGAACCTTCAACAACCGGAATATTGGAGGTCTTCGCCTCCTTTGAGCGCACGACTTTCAGCACACCGCTGGGCATTTCTACCACAGCGAAATCGTAGACTTGCAGTACGTTTAAAAAGAACTGGTAGTATTGTTCTTCAGTGAGCATGTCGTATGAACGCACACTGATTTTGCCCCTGACATTGGGCTCGACAATAATGGTTTTCTTGAGGTTTTTACCAACAATGGAAATGAATTCATTGATGTCGGTATCTTTGAAATTCGGCATGTACTCTGCGGCTGTGGCAGAGACGCACAGCGCGGCAGCACAGATAGCTGCAGTAATCCGGGAGAATAAAGTCCGGCTCTCTTGCCTCATGAGTCTGTCTTCCTGTTTTTATTAGTCATTACCCGCCTCCGGGATTTCCAGGTACAAGGTAATGTACTCACCATCACGTGTCAGCGTCAGCTCTATGGTATCGGCCTGACGAAGTTCACTCATGGCTTCCTTTGATTGCTGGGTATCGGTCAAATCCAATCCGTTGATTTGGATGACAACATCGCCCGCCTGCAGGCCGGCTGATTGAAACAGATCTGGTTTTTTACCCGGTTTGATTTCGTAGCCGACCAGTTGGCCATCACCGATTTTGGGCGTAATAGCGATGAAATCCATGAAATCTGCCGGGCTTTCCCGTAATGATGAGGCGACGTCTTCATCCAGCTCCACCTGATTTTGCGGAGGAGGCGGAATGCGGCGTTTAGGCGCGGGGGCTGCGGCACGGGGGGTGTCATCAGCGCGCGCTGTACGCTGGCGGTTTGCTTCGTCGTAATCCACACCGTCAAGCATCAGGGTTTCACGGCGAATACCGTTTTTAATAATAACGCGATCGTTCATGACCTGATCGAGTGTCGCGTTAGTCCCTTCTATTTTTTCGCCCAGACCGTATACGTTTTGGGTGCCCCGATTTTCAATGATCGCCGTGGCTTCTTCTTTAAGCGAACTGACTACCACGCCTGTCAGCGTTAAATTTAGTTTTGTTTCCGGTGCGTTTGTCACCGGCTGTTCGTCTGCGGCCTGTTCTGTCCGGTTGACGGTTCCGAACAGGTTCAACTGTTGTAATCCGGCAACATCGACCCCACCTTGCGCAGATGTAATGCGTTCAGGCTGTGAAGTGAGTCCGGCTGGTGTGGCAGGCCCGGCTGGTTCGGGTATAATTCGCCAGATGAGTTTTGCAGCAAACGCTAACAGGTACAGGCTCAGCAAAACAACAATTGCGAGATGCACTTGTTTCTGATGCCGGCTGAAGAAAAGTGCCAGTGACTGAGAATTCAATTTGTCGAGTGTCATGCGTTGTCGAAGGTACTGCTTTTTTAATAATAGATTTAGAGCTAGCCGACCCATCATAGCCCGGTCGAGGCGGGGGTCACAACAGTAAAACGAAAGAGTGACAAAAATATTACATGAGCAATCGTAATCAAAGCGATACTGACGTAAATGTCCGCCTGGACAAGTGGCTCTGGGCTGTTCGTCTGTTCAAAACCCGCGGTCTGGCGCGGGAGATGGTGCAGGCCGGTAAAGTGCATTACAACGGCCAGCGTGCGAAGCCGGGCAGAAACGTAGAGCCCGGTGCCATGATAAAAGTTCCGGCCGGATGGGACACAAAAGAAATAAAAGTGCTGGGACTGAGTGATAAACGCCTGAGTGCACCGCTAGCTGAAGCGCTTTATGAGGAAACACCGGAGAGTATTGCCCAGCGGGAATCCAATCAGCAGGCCCGTAAATTAAGTGCGTTTCACAGTCCGCGTCCTGACAACAGACCGGACAAAAAACAACGCAGACAGATTATTAAATTTAAGCAGCAGTAAGCTGCTAAGACAGGATAGATTTCATGAGCAACTATGATGAATTACATCGCTATTTGTTGAATGCAGCAAACGTACGCGGCGAGCTGGTCAGGCTGGAAGAAAGTCTGCAATCCATTGTGCACAGCACGGAATATCCGGTGCAGATCCAGCACCTGTTGAGTGAAATGGCAGCGGCAACCTGTTTGCTGACAGCAATTTTAAAATTCAAAGGCGAAATCGGTTTGCAAATTCAGAGTAAAGGGCCGGTGAGTTACGCGGTAATCAACGCCACCCACGAATACAAACTTCGTGGCGTAGCCCGCTGGGATGAAACGTTGACGGTTTTGCCTGATAGCTTTGGTGAACTGGTAGAAGATGCTGTACTGGTGATTACCATCACGCCGGAAGAAGGTGAACGGTATCAGGGGGTTGTAGGGCTGGACAAGCCTACACTTGCTGAATGTCTGGAAGCCTATTTCACGCAGTCTGAACAACTGGCGACGAAAATCATTCTGATGACTGATTTGCAGGAACCCACCCGCGCCCGTGCTGCGGGTATGCTATTGCAGGTACTGCCCAGTCAGGCTGCCGCAACAAATGTGGCGCAGGATACTGACTTTGAGCATGTGTGCAAGCTGACCGAAACCCTGAAAGAAGATGAAATGTTTGGTCTGCCGGTGAATGATATTCTGTATCGTCTTTACCACCAGGAAGAAGTTGAAGTGTATCCGGCTCACCCGGTTTCATTCTCCTGTTCCTGCTCCAAACAGCGCAGTGCTGACGCACTGAGAAACGTGGACAAACAAGAGTTGCTGCAGATCATTGAAGAGGATGGTGCCATTAAAATGCACTGCCAGTATTGTCATTCTGAATATCTGTTCGACAGCGTCGATGTGGAAGCCATTCACAATGGCCAGTTTGTGGAAACCCGTAAAGATCAATAAAAGCCCTGCGAAGTGCCTCCGTAAGCGCTTCGCAAAAAGCGGAAATACAACAGCGCCTGCCGGTTAAGCCCCGGCAGGTCCCGCTTTCATGCCGCAGCTGCAAAGCCCTGTTTCCGGAAAGGGCGACCAACGTTTAATTGTGTGTAAACCAAATTCTGTTCCCTGTATTTTGATTTTACAATCAAGTTACAACCCTTCCGTTTTTCTCATAATTTATTGAAAATCAATTATTATCTTTCATTCCAACTTTTTCATGCTTTACTCATTCTGAAAGTTTATTTCTTTAAAAAGTCATTCAGATCAAAAAATAATCGCTATTTGTATTTATGATGTTGTCTCTGCCCTTGTTTTATATACAATCGAATTGAAAAGGATTTTTGAAAGTTAAAATGTAAACTTACCAAAGGGCTTACCAAAATGACAGCGGCACCACTTTTAAATTCAGATACAGCAGTAAACGTACTCACTGATCTTACGTCAGCTGAGTTAATAGAAATTGCACTTAAACGTGGCGAAGGCTGCCTTGCAGACAATGGTGCGCTGGTAGTCGAAACCGGACACCGGACAGGTCGTTCTCCTGCGGATCGCTTTATTGTCAAAGAGCCCTCTACGGAATCAGACATTGACTGGGGTAAGGTAAACAAGCCCTTTGATGCAGATAAATTTGATGCATTGTGGGACCGCGTAGACGCTTTTTTAAATACACAGGAACATTTCCTTTCTCATTTACAGGTTGGCTCTGACCCTACACATGCTTTGCCAATAAAAGTACGAACACAAACGGCATGGCAGCATATCTTTGCCCGCAACCTGTTTATTCAGCCCGCAACGTGGAATCCGGATAACAAAGAGGCATGGCAGATCCTCAATGTGCCCGGTTTTACCTGTGATCCTGAGTGTGACGGCACCAACAGTGACGGTGTGGTTATTCTGAATTTTGCTGAGAAAAAGGTGCTTATCGCCGGTATGCGTTATGCCGGTGAAATGAAAAAAGCCATGTTCAGCGTACAGAATTTCCTGTTACCCGCAGAAGAAGTGTTACCTATGCACTGCTCAGCCAACGTGGGAGAGCAAGGTGATGTCACCTTATTCTTCGGATTGTCCGGAACCGGCAAAACCACTCTGTCTGCCGATCCCAAGCGCTTTCTGATTGGTGATGATGAGCATGGCTGGGCGCCCGGAAGCGTGTTCAACCTGGAAGGTGGTTGTTATGCAAAGTGCATCGATTTATCGCAGAAAAATGAACCTGTCATCTGGGATGCCATCCGTTTCGGTACGATTTTGGAAAATGTGGTACTGGATGAAAAACGCACCCCGGATTATGCCGACGTCAGCCTGACACAGAACTCCCGTGCCGCCTATCCGCTGGATCATATTGAAAAGCGTGTGGTTGAGAATAAGGGCGGTGAGCCCCGCTCCGTTGTGTTCCTCACCTGTGATGTGAGTGGCGTACTACCGCCGGTTTCTGTGCTCAGTGAAGAAGCTGCGGCCTATCACTTCTTAAGTGGTTACACAGCAAAAGTCGGCTCGACAGAAATAGGGTCTACTGCTGATATTGAATCGACTTTTTCAACCTGCTTTGGCGCACCGTTTTTCCCACGTCCTGCCGGCGTGTATGCGGAATTACTGATTAAACGGGTGAAGAGTTTCGGCGCGAAAGTGTTCCTGGTGAATACCGGCTGGACCGGTGGTCCCTACGGCACCGGCAAGCGCTTCGATATACCAGTTACCCGTGCAGTCATCGACGCCATCGTTTCCGGCGAACTGGCTAATGTGGAAACCCGGCATATTGATGGTCTGAATCTGGACGTACCGGTAGCGGTACCGGGTGTCGACAGTAAATTGCTGGTGCCGGCAGAAACCTGGGCCGACCAGGAGGCTTATCAAATCTATGTTGAAAATCTGGTGCAGGAATTCAAAGCCAATTTCGAAAAATACGATGTCAGTGATGCCATCGTGAAAGCCGGACCCGGCTTCTGACTGCTTTCTATCCGACGTTAGTCGACTTATTGCCCGCAGTGTGTCTGCGGGCTTTTTTGCAATGAAAGTTCCGGCTGGCGGTTACTGCCCGCCGGCCAGTGCGCTTTGAATGGCTTGCGGATCCATGAAGTGGGAATATTTACCGATAGCGTCAGTAACAACCGGATCCTGCATCAACTCGCCCATTGCGACCTGACCAACCAGTTCGAAGGCACGCTGGAGTGCCATGGGATCAGATTCTGAAGCAACTTTAAACTGCGCCGGGCAGTCGCTTGCGAGCAGGCGGGTCACCAGGTCGCCGATGTCCTTATCAGACTCAAGGCGGTCTTTTTCCGACACTTCGGCATAGCTTTTTATTTCAGGATGAGCGGCCATGGAAAAGAAAATCCATTTTGCCAGCGATTTTCTTTCTTTGCCGTTTAAGGAATCGATAAGACAACTGCCTAATTCGTTCGACATCGCGGGGGCGGCACTCAGGGCCGACGCGCTGATAATTAAAGCACTGATTCACTTCTTCATATTACACCTTTCTTCTGCTCCTTGTTTGCAGTGCCAGCCGGGTATCTCCATGCCGGTAACCGCTCGCCTGTATGACGGATGAAAATCGTCATGCAGAAGGATTACATAAGATAGCGTGAAATAATATAGGCTAAAGTCTCTGTTTTACCGCTGTTTAACGTTCACGCGGACAGTGTGTTTACGATAAAATCCTTTCCGGATTCATCTGCACAATCAACGAGGTCCCGTGCAAAAGTCAGCACCTGCTCAATTTCTGGGGCTAACACCTATATTGTTTTTTGTTGTCACTATGCTGATTGCCGGCATTATCAGCGACGACATTACCGCTATGCCAGTTCTGGTAGCCCTTTTCCTGGCCGCCGGATATGCCCTGCTGCTGAACCCGAAGGGTCAGAAGCTCACTCTGAATGAGAAGATTGCGCAATTCTGCGAGGGGGCGGGTAACAAGAACATTATTTTGCTGGTGCTGATATTTCTACTCGCCGGCGCATTCTATTCGCTGACCATCGATATCGGCGCGCGGGATGCCACCGTCAACCTGGCGTTAAGCGTAATACCAACGCCAATGATATTGCCGGGTCTGTTTATCATCTGTTGTTTTATTTCTTTTTCCATGGGCACATCTACCGGCACTATCACGGCGCTGGCTCCCATCGGACTCGGACTGGCTGATGGGCTGGGTGTGTCACCGGCATTGCTGGCCGGTGTGGTCGTTGGCGGAGCCATGTTTGGTGACAACTTATCCTTTGTGTCAGACACCACCATCGCGGCGACCCGCAGTCAGGGCGTCAGGCTGACCGACAAATTTAAGGCTAACCTGCTTATCACCCTGCCGGCATCTGTGATCACCATTATCATTCTGGCATTTGTCAGCGTGGCGGATACCAGTTCGTTACAGCAGGGTGATTACGAACTCATCCGCATTCTGCCCTACATGCTCATTATTGCCTGTGCACTGGCAGGATTGAATGTGGTCCTGGTGCTCGCTATCGGTATCGGGTCCGCAGGGGGTATCGGCCTTATCACCGGTAGTTTCGCACCTATGGGGATGTGGCAAAGTATACAAACCGGCCTGGGATGGATGCAGAATCTGTCGGTCATCGCTCTGACAATCGGTGGTATTGTCAGTCTGATGCATGCTTACGGCGGTATTACCTGGCTGATTCAGGTGCTAACCCGGCGTGTGCAAAGTCGTCAGGGGGCAGAGTACAGTATTGCGGCTCTGGTCAGTTTGCTGGATTTATCCACGGCGAATAACACGATTTCTATCGTGGCAGCCGGTCCGATAGCCAGCGATCTGAATAAACAATATGGCGTTGACCCCCGTCGTACAGCCAGCATTCTGGACGTGTTTTCGTGCAGTTTTCAGGGGCTGGTGCCCTACGGTGCGCAAATCCTCACAATCGCCGCTGTGGGCGGGCTATCTCCGCTGTCCGTTTCCATGTATTGTTGGTACCCCATGTTACTGTTCGTGTTTGGTGTGCTGGCGATTGCGTTTAATATTCCTAAGTTCGTTACAGAAAATGGTAGTCATGACGTCTGACGGTAAGGCGTGCTTGTGAGCCGCCGGCCGGTTACCGCGATTATATTTGGCGGATTTTTTCTGTTCGGGATGCTTTTTATTCTCTGGGGCGTTTTGCTGCCGGAGATTGCCGCCGATCTTGCAATGAGTGAAACCGTCAGCGGAGCATTGTTCCTGCTATTCTCGCTGGGGATGATGCTGGGTGCTCTTTTTGGCGGCAAATACGTCAGTAAATTCGACTTTCTTTATCTGCTGGCTTGGTTGTGTGCTGTGGATGCGGTGCTGGTGTTCGGGGTCTCCCTGATGACCGCCTGGCAAGGGATGCTGCTGATGGTGTTTCTCACCGGTGTGGTGAGCTCTGCGGTGATCACCATCGGACATACACTCATAGCCCAATTGTACGCAGAGAAGCGGTTTGCCATGATGGGGGTGATGGACTTTATGTTCAGCCTCGGTACTTTCGCTGCGTCTTTCTATGTGACCCTGATCTACACCTTTTCTCATGAGTGGCAGAAGCCGCTGCAATTTCTGACCTTCCTTCTGCTTTGCGTGTCGGCCTACACATTTATGATTGCAGGACAGCACAGAAAACTGAGCAAAGGCAAACCGGCAGAAAAGAAATCGTCACTCAAATACATGGATATGCTCAGGCAGCCTGTGTTTCTGCTGCTGTGTCTGGTGAGTTTCGGCTACGGGGCGGTGGAGTTCGGTAATGCGAACTGGTTTGTCAGTTACGCAAAAAACGATGGTTACGATGGTGAACAGGCCCGTAATCTGCTGGCGTGTTTCACTGCCGGTATGACATTAAGCCGGCTGATTTTTTCCTGGTTCCTGCGCTATTACAGTGTTTACCGGTTAATGATAATTCTGGCCACCATGACCCTTGCCGGTGCTTTCGGTATTAAGCTTGCCGGAGGCAGTGTGGCTATTGGCAGCTTCAATTTCCTGCTCGGGTTGGGATTAGGGGGTCTCTTTCCTCTGGTACTTTCGGCGGCAATGAATGTGGATCCGTCAAAAGGTCCGGTTTTGTCCGGGATTTCGTTGATTGGGAATGCTATCGGGGTGCAGGTAGCCTCTTTTGCCACCGGATTCTGGGCCAGTTTTCAGGGGCTTCACATCGCCTTCTGGATCATCCCGCTTGCCAGCATATGGCTGTGGAGCACCACCTGGTATTACAGTCGCCAGATTAAGCAGCAGGTATAGCAGTAATGACTGAATGGCGGCTAGTGAGCGCCGGGTAGCCAGAATTCCGCGACCAGGCCACCTTCGGGGTGATTCCTGAGTGTGATGTTGCCGAAGTGCATATTGATAATTTTACGGGTTATAGCCAGACCCAGCCCTGAGCCCAGACTGCCCCTTGCTTTATCTCCCTGTTTGAACGGCATAAAAGCGTTATCCAGCTCGTTGTCAGGGATGCCGGGGCCGAAGTCGCGGATGCGGCAATAAACCCGTTGTTTCGCGCGGTCAAAGAAGGTACTTATCGAAATTTTGTCACCGCCGTAGCGGAAGGCATTTTCAATCAGGTTATCCAGTACCCGCTTGATGGCTACCGTGCGTACCGGCGTATCCGGCAAAGAAGTCAGTTTCAGGGTGATATGATGGCTTTCGTAACGCTCATGCACCCTTACCATATCACCGATAAGCGTATTCAGATTGGCATTTTCCCATTCGCCGGTACGGTCAAAGCGGGCGTATTCAATAAACTGATCGATGATTGCATTCATATCTTCGATGTCTTCATTGATGCCGTCACGCACCCACTCACTTTCTTCCGGCAGCATTTCCGAAGCCAGCCTGATTCGGGTAAGCGGGGTACGTAAATCATGAGAGATACCGGCGGTCATTAATGTCCGCTCATCCTCCAGTTGCTTTATACCCTGATTCATCCGGTTGAATGCGCGGGTCACTTCCCGCATTTCGCTGCTGCCCTGTTCTTTCAGCGGGGGCGGAAACTGTCCTCTGCCAACCTGCAATGCGGCCTGCTGCAGCGCCTGCAGCGGCCGGTTAAGATGGCGTACAAACCACCAGCCGCCGGTCACACTCAAAATACCGATTACCATCAAATACATGGTGGGGGGCGGTGAAATATGGGCGTCGTTGCCGCCTATCAGCGGAATACTGACCCAGATATTCGGTCGCGTGCTGAGAGATATCCACACCCGGTAAGGCTCGCTGCCAACGGCGGTTTCAGCTGTACTGATCCGCACATCTGCTTTGACACCAATTTGGGAGGATACCTGTGAAGACATGAAATTATAGTGTGTGGCATCACGCAGACCCTGCTGCAGCGCCTGCTCCGTGGTCATGATTTCGACTTTGGTTTGTTTTGCGTAGGCCAGCCGTTGCTCAAGAGGCGCGCTCATCAGCCCCTGCGACTGCACGCTTTGTACCTGCGTTGCCAGCAAACTGCTGATCTGCTGGGTGGTAGGACGCACAAAATAGTAGGTGACTGACAAATAGGATACCACCTGATTGATCAGCAGCAGTACACCGATCAGCAGTACGGTTTGTCCGAATGCACTTTTAGGAAGCAGCCTCACGCAAGGAACATCATCTTATGCTGCGCCACCATCAGGCACAAACACATAGCCAAGGCCCCATACCGTCTGAATATAGCGCGGGCTTGCCGGGTCTTTCTCCAGCATGCGACGTAGACGGGAAACCTGAACGTCGATACTCCGTTCCAGCGCGCTGTAATCACGGCCACGGGCCAGATTCATCAGTTTGTCCCTTGAAAGCGGTTCTCTGGGGTGGGTGACCAGTGATTTAAGCACAGCAAATTCGCCGCTGGTTAACGACAGCGGCTTACCTGCGGCTGTCATTTCGCGGGTAGCGAGGTTCAGGCTGTAATCACCGAACTCAACAATTTGCTCGTCTCTGGACGGTGCGCCGGGCGCTTCTGTGGTTTTGCGTCGTAATACGGCTTTGGCACGGGCCAGCAGTTCGCGGGGATTAAACGGCTTGGGCAGGTAATCATCGGCACCCATTTCCAGGCCGATAATGCGGTCGACTTCGTCACCCTTGGCTGTGAGCATGATGATGGGCATGTCGTTTTCTGCCTGTCGCATGCGCCGGCAGATAGATAAACCATCTTCACCCGGCAGCATCAGGTCCAGAACCATCAGATGGAAGTTCTCACGCTCAAGCAGGCGGTCCATTTGCTCTGCATTGGCTGCGCTGCGCACCTGAAAGCCCTGTTCAACAAGATAACGCTCCAGCAGGCTGCGAAGGCGCATATCATCATCGACAACAAGTATTTTGGACGTTTCCTGACCCATGGTTGTTATTCCTGAACAGTGGCTGTGTAACCAGTAATAAAAAGCAGTACGCCGCGCAAAACGGCGGGTACTGTCTTAAGTTACCTTAACTATAACCACTTCAGGTCACGGACAAAAGCACAGAGATGTTGCGAATGTCCGTGGAATGTTACAAATAATGTCAGCCGGGCATCAGGTCTGCCGTCAGCCGAGTACCAGGTCCGCCATCAGCAGAACCATGGCAAAACCGAAAGAGTAAGCCACCAGTAGCAGCAAGGCGAATTTGCCGTACTTAGCGAAGGTCAGCCCTTTCACTTTACTCATGGTAACAATCCCCGCCGAAGAGCCGATGATCAGCAGTGAACCCCCTACGCCAACGGCATAGGTAAACGCCATCCACTCCGCGGTAGACATGGATATATCAGCTTTCAGCAGTGCGGCTGTCAGTGGCACGTTATCAATCATTGAAGACAGCACGCCCATGATGAAGTTTGCGCCGGTTGACGGGAAGATGTTGTACACCTCAAGCAATGCACCCAGTGCATGAATATGGTCCAGCATACCAACCAGCAACAGTACACCGAGGAAAAACAGCAGGGTGTCGAACTCAATGAGGCGGATGTAGTCCAGGATTGGGTCATGATACTTCTCTTCGCCCATGAAGGTCGCGACCAGGAACATGACAGCCATACCAGCCAGGAAACACAGCATCGGTGGGATGGAAAACAGAACGTTGGCAACCAGAGTTAGTATGATGGTGGATAAGAATATACCGGCAATGACATAGTCAACGGAACGCATATCATGACGGGTTTTCTTTATCTTCACGGTGCCGTTCATACCAATACTCAGCATCATTGCCAGGAATAGTACGGCGGATAGGGACGGAATGATGAGCAGCAGCAACTGGGTGATAGTGACCTTGCCGTCGAGGAAAATCATCAGTGTGGTCACATCGCCGGTGATGAGTGACACGCCGCCGGAGTTCACTGCAAATACCACCAGCACCGCAAAGCGCATGGTCTGGTTAAACGGTAATCCCAGTGACAGTACCATGGCTATGGACACCAGAGTGGCGGTGATGTTGTCTGCCAGAGAAGAGAAACAGAAACTGAAGATGGCGGTGAAGAAGATAAGTTTTCGCAGCGTAATTTTGGCCGGCATGATGATATTGAGCATATTCTCAATCATGCCTTTACGGTTAAGGTAAGCAACAAAGGTCATGGCAGCAACGAGGAACAGCCACAGGGTGGAGATTTCGCTGATGTTTTCAGTAAGGTGTTCGTTGAGCTCTTCTAAACCGGGCCCGCGGTTAGCGTTTATAAAGAGAAGGATCCAGGCAAGTGTTCCGAGAAAAAGCGTCGTTTTGGCTTTGTTTACGTGAATGACTTCTTCGAATACGACGCCAAGTAACGCCAGTACAGCTATGCCGATGAGTACATAATCCAGCATGGTTTTTACCCCCAAATTGTAAGGGGTAAATTATACGTTCTCAGGGCCCGCGGCTGAACGCCCGGTGCGTTGTAAACCGCGGAAAATCAGTTATATCCGTTATGCATTTGAATGATGAAAACACAATGAAAACGGGCTGTTAACGGCTATGTACGATTTGCTTACTGCTCGCTCACCCAGTCCATCTGACTGCCTGCCCGACGCTTCTGATCAAGGATATCTTCAATCAGCGGTGTGAGAATTAATTCCATCGCCAGACCCATTTTTCCACCCGGTACCACCAGGGTATTAATGCGGGACATAAAGGCGCCGTCGATCATTTGCAGCAGGTACGGATAATCAACGTTTTTCATTTCACGGCGGAATCGCACGACGACAAAACTCTCATCCTGGGTAGGGATCTCCCGGGCGCTGAACGGGTTAGATGTATCGACAGTGGGAACACGCTGGAAATTAACGTGAGTGCGGGAAAACTGCGGTGTGATGTACTGAAAATAATCGTCCAGTCCGCGCACGATACTGCTCATCACCGCTTCACGGGAGTGTCCCCGGTCAGTGGTATCGCGGACAATTTTCTGGATCCACTCGAGGTTTACAATCGGTACCATGCCTACCAGCAAATCTACATGGCTCGCCACGTCATTTTCTTCTGTGGCAACGCCACCGTGCAGACCTTCATAGAACAGTAAGTCAGTGTTTTCCGGCAGCGCCTGCCAGGGCGTGAATGTGCCCGGCATCTGGTTAAACGGGACGGCTTCATCAAAGGTATGCAGATACTGGCGGAATTGTCCGGTGCCGGTTTGTCCGTATTCTTTAAACAGGGTTTCGAGTAATTCAAAATCGTTGGCGCGGGGGCCGAAGTAACTGATATGGCGGCCCTGTTCCTGCGCTTTGCGGATTTCCACCTCCATTTCCGGACGGGTAAAACGGTGGAAGCTGTCACCGCCAACCACTGCCGCATTGACATTCAGGTTACGGAAGATGTGCGTGATCGCATTTGTCGTTGTTGTGGTGCCTGCGCCGGAAGAACCGGTGATGGCAATAATCGGATGTTTGGCTGACATAATCACAGAATAGGAATACCGGACTTCTGTTATAAGCTGGCAGCACGGAAGAATCAAGGGGAACTATGTTGCAGAATAAGTCCGCAACGGGTTCGAAATTCACCTGATTTATAGTGCCCGGCCATTGCCGGGCGTGCTTTGTACGCCGTTAACAGGGAGGATTCAGATGCCGGTTTTTCAGTTTCTCCAAACTGATTTTATCTTTCAGACTCATGATCACTGCGGCAATACTGAGCAACAAGATACTGCTGGACTCATAAAGAAGCACAATTTTATCCAGCTCTTTGCTTTGCAAAATAATCATGCGGCTGAGCGCTGTCATGGCGATGATCAGCGGCAACGTAACCGGAATCCGGCTGCTGTTATAGTACGCGGCCAGCATGCCGATGACTTCGGCGTAGATGAACAATAGCAGCAGATCTGAAAGTTCAACCTTACGCTGATGAAACATATGCATGATTTCATCGCCCACAGCAACCAGCGTCGCCAGCATAATGAGGATCAGCAACAGTTTTTCAATTTGCTCGATAAATTTTGCCATATCTGACTATATTGAAGCGTTTTTGTACAGACCTGTAAGACTAATTGGAAAGTGCCGGCGGGCACACCGTGCTTTGGTCGTATATAACGGGGAATTTTCCGGGGCTGTCGGGTTACGACCAGAGAATAAGGTCTTTCTTTGGGGGAAGGGGAAGAAAAGGTAAAAAGAAAGGGCGCCGCAGCGCCCTTACCGGATTATGCCTGACCGCTTGCTTCGCGGGCGATAGCGCGGTATGCGATATCTGTTCTGAAATACACATCTTTCCAGCAGATGGTATTCAGTAATTCATAGGCTTTCTGCTGAGCTTCGGTAACATTGTTGCCCAATGCAGTAGCGCATAGTACACGACCGCCTGCAGTCACTACCTTACCGTCTTTCATGGCAGTGCCGGCATGGAAAACTTTGCCTTCGTGAGCAGCAGCTTTATCCAGCCCTTCAATGACATCACCTTTGTCGTAACTGCCCGGGTAACCCCCTGCAGCCAGTACAACACCAACCGCAGCGCGCTCATCAAAATCAATGGTTTTGCCGGCCAGTCCACCTTTACAGGCCAGTTGGCACATTGCCACTAAATCAGACTGCAAACGCATCATGATAGGCTGGGTTTCAGGATCGCCGAAACGGCAGTTGTATTCGATAACCTTTGGCGTACCGTCTGCCATGATCATCAGGCCTGCATACAGGAAGCCTGTATAAGGATTCCCTTCACTTGCCATACCTTCAACGGTAGGCATGATGACTTCCTTCATTACGCGGTCATGGATTTCCTGCGTCACAACCGGAGCCGGTGAGTATGCACCCATACCGCCGGTGTTCAGACCAGAGTCACCGTTACCTGCGCGTTTGTGATCCTGGCTGGTGGCGAAAGGCACAACATTTTTACCGTCTACCATCACGATGAAAGAGGCTTCTTCACCATCAAGAAACTCTTCGATTACCACGCGGCTGCCGGCGTCACCAAATGCGTTACCTGCAAGCATGTCACGGATGGCATCTTCAGCTTCCTGTAACGTCATCGCAACGATAACACCTTTACCGGCGGCCAGACCGTCAGCCTTCACGACAATCGGTGCACCTTTTTCACGCACATAGGCGATAGCGGGATCGATTTCAGTGAAGTTCTGGTATTCCGCTGTAGGAATGGCATGGCGGGCTAAGAAATCTTTAGTAAACGCTTTGGAGCCTTCCAGTTGGGCCGCAGCTTGTGTCGGTCCGAAAATCATCTGACCGGCAGCCTGAAACGCGTCAACAACACCTTCAACCAGCGGCGCTTCAGGGCCGACAATGGTTAAGTCAATCGCGGTGTCTTTGGCAAACGCCAGCAAACCTTCGATGTCTGTTACACCAATATTCACGTTTTTCAGCTTAGGTTCAGTGGCTGTGCCTGCATTACCCGGCGCAACATAAACAGTGGAGACAGAGTCAGATTGTGCGGCTTTCCACGCTAATGCGTGTTCACGGCCACCGCTGCCAATAACTAGTACGTTCATCAAAGCGTTCCGTTATCTCTTATTCAGGTTTAATAAATTTAAGTGTCATCCGGTTGCTTTCACCAACAGACAGATACTTTGCCTGATCTTCTTCGCCTAAGCGCAGTGAAGGTGGCAAGGTCCACACGCCTTTAGCGTGATCGGCATTGTCTGCAGGGTTAGCATTTACGTCACTTTCAGCTACCAGTTTGAAACCGGCAGCTTCAGCAGCATCGATAACAAAGGATTTTTTCATATAACCGCTGCTTTTCATTGCTTCGTCAGCAGCGGATTCCGGTAATTCATGATCAACTACACCCAGGATGCCGCCGGGCTTCAGGGCTTTGTAGAACGACTTAAACGAGCTGGTCACGCCTTCTTTATCGCCGCCCATGTACCAGTTATGGACATTACGGAAGGTCAGCACTGCGTCTGCGCTGCCGTCAGGGGCAATGTCAGGGCTCTTTGAAGGATGGAAAGCCGTAATCGTGGCACCTTCATAAGGGCCGCCCGCTTTGGCTTTTTCTTTGAAGCCGTTGAGCGAACCGGCGTAATAACCCGGTGCACCGTCGAACATAAAGAAGTGCGCTGCAATATAGTTGCCGTCGTCTTTTAATAAAGGTGCAAGAATATCGGCATACCAGCCACCGCCGGGCCAGATCTCAACAACGGTCATGTCCGGTTCAATACCGAAAAAGCGCAGAGTTTGTTGAGGATGACGGTATTCGTCACGGGCTTTGGCATCCGCTGAGCGGTTATCGTTTTTTACCGCATCGGTAATAGCGTCTGCGCTGGCCAGTGTTGATGTGAGTGAAGCAGATACAGCAAGCAAAGAAGCGGCAATTACACGCATCGTGGTCTTCATAATTGATCCTTAATTGTTTTAACGGTGCATAGCATTTTTAAAGTAATACCTTGTACTGCAGCAGCTAGGTTAACGCAGGACAGTAAAAACGCAAAAGGGTTGTGGCGAAAGCCACAACCTTTACCGTAAACAACTTTTTCAATTAATGGCGGAAGTGACGCATGCCGGTGAATACCATAGCAATGCCATGTTCATCGGCTGCTGCGATAACTTCATCGTCACGCATTGAACCGCCCGGCTGGATTACCGCTTTGATACCGGCAGCCGCGGCTGCATCAATACCGTCACGGAACGGGAAGAATGCATCAGATGCCATTACTGAACCTGCCACTTCCAGGTTCTCATCAGCCGCTTTAATACCGGCGATTTTCGCAGAATACACACGGCTCATCTGGCCTGCACCCACACCGATGGTCATGCTGTCTTTAGCATAAACGATAGCGTTAGATTTCACGTATTTTGCTACTTTCCAGCAGAACATCAGGTCGCGTAATTGCTCTTCTGAAGGTTGTACTTTAGATACGACTTTCAGATCTTCCATATCCACCATGCCAAAATCACGTTCCTGAATTAACAGGCCGCCGTTAACACGTTTGAAGTCGAAACCGTCGGTGAGCTGACCCTGCCAGTCACCACACGCGAGCAGACGTACGTTTTTCTTTTCAGCAACGATGGCTTTCGCTTCTTCGCTGACAGTAGGGGCAATGATGACTTCAACGAATTGACGGTCAACAATGGCTTTCGCTGTGTCGGCATCCAGTTCACGGTTAAACGCGATGATACCGCCGAAAGCAGAAGTCGGGTCAGTTTTGAAAGCGCGGTCATAGGCTTCAAGGATGTTGTCACCCAGCGCCACACCACAAGGGTTTGCGTGCTTAACAATGACACAAGCCGGTACGTCGAATTCTTTCACGCATTCCAGCGCTGCGTCGGTATCTGCAATGTTATTGAAAGACAGTTCTTTACCCTGAAGCTGCTCAGCGGTAGCAACAGACGCTTCCTGAATGTTGTTCTCAACATAGAAAGCCGCAGACTGGTGGCTGTTCTCGCCGTAACGCAGATCCTGCTTTTTGCTCATCTGCACGTTGAACGTACGGGGGAATTCACTGTGCTCGTGCTCACAGTCGTCTGCGCACTCAACAGAATCAATACGCGCGCCGAAGTAGTTGGCAATCATGCCGTCATATTCTGCGGTATGTTCGAAAGCTTTAATGGCCAGGTCGAAACGTGTCTGGTACGTCAGTGAACCTGCATTTTCTTCCATTTCAGCAAGCACGCGGCCGTAATCGGCGGCTTTAACCACAATCGTCACATCTTTGTGGTTTTTCGCTGCGGCGCGAACCATCGTAGGGCCACCGATATCGATGTTCTCAATCGCGTCTTCCAGCGTGCAATCGTCTTTTGCGACAGTGGCAGCGAACGGGTAAAGGTTCACTACAACCAGATCAATTGGCGCGATATTGTTCTCAGCCATTACACCTTCGTCCTGACCGCGACGACCCAGAATGCCGCCGTGGATTTTCGGGTGCAGAGTTTTCACACGACCGTCCATGATTTCAGGGTGGCCAGTGTGTTCTGAAACCTCTTTAACCGGCAAACCGGCTTCCGCCAGTAATTTTGCCGTACCGCCGGTAGATAGCAGTTCAACGCCTTTGTTGTGTAATGACGTGGCAAATTCAACGATGCCGGTTTTGTCAGAAACACTTAACAGGGCGCGCTTGATAGGTTTAGGTGTTTGCATAGTGGTGTTGAGCTCTTTGCGTAAGTTAACGAGTGGAACAAAAAAGAGCACCGTTTGGTGCTCTTAAAGTCGGGCTAAGCCCTTTAATCTTAGTTCATGCCGTACTGCTTCAGCTTTTTGCGCAGTGTGCCACGGTTGATGCCCATCATGATGGCGGCGCGTGTCTGGTTGCCGCGGGTGTAAGTCATTACTTCTTCCAGTAACGGCGCCTCAACTTCAGCCAGAACAAGTTCGTACAGATTATCGATGTTAGCGTTGTCCAGTTGCTTCAGGTATTTGTTTACCGCTTGCTTTACTGAGTCACGCAGAGGCTTCTGTGCCTGAGTTTGTGAAGGAGTAGTTACTGTTGTAGTAAAAGGTGAAGTCACATTTTGATCGAACATAATACTTTCTTGCTCTATTAGTTAGTCATTACTATGCCGCAGGAGAGATCTGTCGCTTATCTCTCGTTTGCAGCGATTGAAAATACGCATCAAGGGCGTTGAGTTGAGCGTCAGCTTCCTCAAGACCATTGAATGTCCGGCGAAACTGATTTTCCGTGTCGTGCTCCGCGAGATACCACCCTACGTGCTTCCGGGCTATTCTCACACCCATAATGCCGCCGTAGAAGTCGTGTACATTTACAACGTGCTCATGCAATACCGCTTGCTGTTCTGACAACGAAGGAGGCGGCAAGTTTTCACCTGTATGCAGGTAATGTTGGATTTGTTTAAAAATCCACGGATTACCTTGCGCACCGCGCCCAATCATTACGCCGTCAGCACCGGTATACTCAAGTACGAAACGTGCTTTTTCCGGAGAAGTAATATCACCATTTGCGATTACAGGAATAGACACCGCCTGTTTAATGGCACGAATGGTGTCGTATTCTGCATTTCCCCGGTACATACAAGCCCGCGTTCTGCCGTGAACTGCCAGCGATTGTATGCCGTTCTGCTCCGCAATCCGGGCAATGTCTGCCCCGTTACGGTTATCTGTGTCCCACCCTGTACGGATTTTCAGAGTGACTGGTACGTCAACAGCGTCTACCACTGCCCGGACAATGCTTTCTACAAGCTCCGGGTACTGCAAGAGCGCTGAACCAGCTAATTTCTTATTCACCTTTTTGGCCGGACAACCCATGTTGATATCGATGATTTGCGCACCGTTCTCAACGTTAAATTGTGCCGCCTGCGCCATCAGGTCAGGATCTGCGCCGGCAATCTGTACCGAGCGGATCCCGTCTTCACCGGTATGATCCATACGATGCATGGATTTTGCGGTTTTCCAGACCTTGGGGTTGCTGGACAACATTTCAGATACAACTAACCCTGCCCCCATTCTCCTGCACATCTGCCGGAAGGGCCTGTCTGTCACGCCAGCCATAGGCGCGAGCATCAAATTGTTCTGGAGTGTGTGAGGTCCGATTCGCATACTTTACAGCCAACTGTTGCGCAGAATTTATACACCAGGCCAAAACGGGGCGCTAAGTTTACGTGTTTTCGCAAGCCTTGAAAAGGCTAAAAATCACACAAAATTTCAAGCCGGGCTATTGACAGTGCTGGCGAGTTTTGCGTGTGAAATAACCCGTCAGCCTTTCGCCGAAAAAGGCCACAGCCCCTGTATTTGACAGATTTCTGACAGTTTTATGAATAGATTCAGTGGGTTCTTATGCCGCTGACTCTTGCCCAATCGCCTTCTACAGCACTGGGTTCCAGGGAAAAACTGGTCTGGTAAGCTGCTTCAATTTTTTCCACCTGCTCTTCCAGAATGCCTGATAAAACGAGCTTTCCACTGGTTTTGCAGTAGGCAGTGATAACGGATTGCAGTTCTATGAGTGGCCCGCTGAGAATATTGGCCATGACCACATCGGCTTCCAGTTTGGGTTGATCTTCAGGCAGATACACACTTAAGCGGTCTTCCACACCGTTGCGGCGGGCATTTTCCATGGATGCCTGCAGGGCCTGAGGGTCGATATCAATACCGATCACTTCTTTTGCTCCCAGTTTCAGTGCCGCCAGCGCGAGAATACCTGAACCGCAACCGAAATCGACCACGGTTTTGCCTTTCAGGTCCAGGCTGTCGAGCCAGCGCAGACAGAGTGCGGTGGTAGGGTGCGTACCGGTACCGAAAGCCAGACCCGGATCGAGCATAACGTTTACCGCATCAGGGTCCGGCACGTCACGCCAGCTGGGACAAATCCACAAACGCTTACCGAACTGCATGGGATGAAAGTTATCCATCCATTCCCGTTCCCAGTCTTTATCTTCTAACTGGTCAAGTTTGTGTTTAAAGCCTTTGCCCAGCACCTTCGATTGTTCAAGTCTCTGAATCACCGCTTTCATGTCGTCGGCTGCACTGAATAACCCGACTACCTGCGTATCCGGCCACAGCATGGTCTCGCCGGGCTTTGGTTCGTACATAGGCGTGTCTTTGGCATCAACAAATGTGACAGCCTGCGCGCCATTGGCACTTAACATATTGCCAATTTGCTCTGCGTGTTCAGAGTCAGAATCGATTCGTAACTGGATCCAGGACATGGGTACTCTTTCAAGGGAAAACGTTAATCAGCAGATATTTTATCAGTTACTGCCTGCAAAACGCACCCCGCAGCGCCATTTAACCCGAATTTTGAATCCCCCCGGAAGAAGTATCCTTATGTCTGATTTCGTTTCTCACTGGCAGATGCTACTTTTATAAAAGGTATTGAGACAGGAAAACCAATGAGACTGCTGGCCAAACTGGTAATGATAGCTTTTCTGGCTGCTCCGGCATCCGGCGCCGTGGTGCGCAGTGTGGATGTGGTTTCCGGCTGGGACAAGCCACCCTATGTGATCGCTCAGGGTGATACTGGATTTGAGATCGAGCTGGTTAAATCTGTCCTTCAAAATGCCGGTTACGAACCTAACATGATGTATGTACCTATGGGCCGCTCAGTCAGACTTGTCAAAGAGCGTGATGTGGATGTGGCCCTTTCAGTGAGCCGTCGAAACGACATTCCCGAAGCCTGGTTCAGTGACGTGTATGTTGTATACCAGAATGTTGTGGTGACACTGAAGAACCGTAATTTGTCTATTGAACGGGTGGAAGATCTGAAAAACCATACCGTGGTGGCATTTCAGACAGCGTCAGAAGCTCTCGGTCCCCAATTTTCACAAGCAGTAGCAAAGCACAAGGGCTATCTTGAAATGGCCGATCAGCACCGTCAGGTCAGTATGCTGCTGCTTGGCAGTGTGGATGCTATTGTACTGGACCGGAATATTTTTGAAGCAATACGCAGTAAACATCCTAAAGGGCCGGATGTGGAAGTGACCGTACACGAACTCTTTGACGTCAGCCCTTATCATGCCGTCATTCCGAATAAACAGCTCCGGGACAAATTCAATCTTGAGTTAACGAAATTCCGTGAAAGCGGTGACTATCAGGCCCTGGCAAACGAGTTCTCGCTGATCAATTTGCTCGACAGCTATGTCCAATACCCCTTCCTGACACATCTCGAACACCCCTCCGACTATTAAAATCGATTAAAAAATATCTTTAATTATTTTAATGATCAATGATAATGATTCTCATTGGTATATATGTTTTAATACGCTTTGAACGGAAGTATAGTTAAATGATTAGAAGAGCGTTTTCACCCGCCGGTATTCCCGTGTTCTCGTAAGTTATTTTTCATCCACATAAAAACACTCTGAGTTTCAAGGAAAAAGTAATGCCTAAATTAGGTAAGATAGTACTGCTCACGTCATTATTTCCCGGCTTATCAGCCGCTGTTTTCGCGCAAGAAAATGAAGAATTAGAAACCCTCGACACCACTGTTGTTCAAGCCGCTTCAGAAGAGCTTAAACAAGCCCAGGGTGTGTCGGTTATTACAGCAGAAGATTTCAAACGTCGTCCGGTTACCAATGACATCTCCGAGCTGGTTAAAACCATGCCGGGTATCAACCTGACCGGTAACTCCAGCACCGGACAGTATGGTAATAACCGTCAAATTGATATCCGCGGCATGGGCCCGGAAAATACCCTGATTCTTATCGACGGTAAGCCTGTGCTTTCCCGCAACGCTGTCAAAATGGGTCGCTCGGGCGAACGTAATACCCGTGGTGACAGTAACTGGGTACCACCTGAAGCCATTGAAAGCATCGAAGTTATCCGTGGTCCTGCGGCGGCACGTTACGGCTCTGGTGCTTCCGGTGGTGTCATTAACATCATTACTAAAAAACCGGATGTAGCAGCAGGCAGCATTACAGTACAAACCGAAATTCCTGAAAATTCGCTGGAAGGTGGCAATAAACGCGCAGATGTTGTGGTCAGCGGCCCCTTATCTGAGCGCTTCTCTCACCGTACGGTGCTGAACTACAACAAACAGGAAGGGGATTCTCCGGATATTAACCGCGATGCCACCGTTGAGGACAGCAACGTAGCCGCTGGTGCAGAAGGGGTTGAGAATATCGATTTCCGTACGCTGGTGCGTTTTGACCAGGACGAAACCAATACCTGGGAAGTAGAAGCGGCTTACAGCCGTCAGGGTAATGAATACGCCGGTGACAACGCATTCCAGGGCGTAGATAACGCGCAAAGTCAGTTATACATTGGCCAGGAAACCAATGTTGTAAGACGTAAAACACTTTCCGGTACCCATCGCGGAACGTTCGATTTTGGCGACTCTTTCTCTTACATCCAGTTTGAAGAAACAGATAACACCCGTTTGAGCGAAGGGCTGGCCGGTGGTACGGAAGGTCGCTTCAACACCGAGACCGGTGAAACCGTGACAATCATGCTGCGCAATCTGACTGCAAAATCTGAGTGGAACATTCCGCTGGATCTGTTCGGAAAAGCCCAGACTATGACAGTGGGTGCCGAATTCCGTGGTGAGCGTCAGGATGATGCGTCGTCTAATCAGGCCGGTATTAATGTGGCTGACGGCGTTGTTATTGATGGTACTGACATTGACGCAGCCGACCGCGACCCTCACATGAGTTCAGAATTGTTCGGCCTGTACGTCGAGGACAACATCGTTCTGACCGATGACATTATGCTGACGCCGGGCGTACGTTTAGATCACCACAGCGTAGCGGGCAACAACGCGTCTCCCAGCCTGAACATGAGCTGGCAGTCAACGTCTGAAATTTCTTTCCAGGCCGGTATCAGCCGTGCGTTCAAGGCACCAAACCTGTATCAGACTAACCCGAATTATGTTTATACCACCCGGGGTAACGGTTGTCCGGTGGATTACCCCAGCCAGGGAAGCGGCTGTTCAATTCTGGGTAACCCGGATCTGGAACATGAAACGTCGGTAAACAAAGAAATCGGTATTAACTACGCTGGTAATGATGATGGCATCAATGCCGGGTTAACGTATTTCCACAACGATTATAAAAACAAAATCGTGACCGGAAATACCGCACCGATTTATGTGCTGGAAGGTAGCCGTGGCGGTAATGTTCAGGTTTTCCAGTGGTACAACACGCCGGAAGCCGTTATCGAAGGTCTGGAAGGTAACCTGCTTGTGCCGTTTACTGACGACATCGAATGGTCTGTGAATGCCACAGTGATGATTGAATCGGAAGACAAAGAAACCGGTCAGCCGTTGTCAATCGTGCCTGATTACACGATCAATACGCAGGTAGCATGGACTGTCACAGAAAACTGGGAACTGGTTGCCAGCGCCCAGCATTACGGCGAAACAGAAAGCCCGACAACCAGCACAACAAGCGGTGCAGATATTGAAAACCCTGAACCGCGTGACCCTTACACCATCGTTAACCTGAACAGTGTGTATACCTACAAAAACATCGATTTTACCATCTCAGTGAAGAACCTGTTTGATAAAACGATTTTACGTGAAGGTACGCAAACTAACGCAGGGGCGAATACCTATAACGAGCCGGGCCGTAACTGGCTGCTGTCGGCAACTTACCACTTTTGATGATACCAGCCGGTAACACAGTGTTTGTGTTACCGGTTTTTTGTAATGAAGGGAACGGGAATGAAGACAATGCAAATGGGGCATCTGAGAATACCGGCTACATGCAGTGCCGGTATTTTGCTTACTGCATCACTATTGACCGGTAACGCCATGGCTGCCGTGACAGATGATATGGACGGACTGACCCGCCAGTGGCTGCACATTGAGGCGCAGGAGCGCAAGCTGGTCATGGACTGGCAGGAACAGGAACCGGTGGTCCGTCAGCGGATCGACCTGCTGAAAGCTGAAAAATCGCAGTTGCAGAAGATTCTTGCGACCAGTAATGATTCACAGGATGACGTGGATGCCCGCCGGAATGCTCTGCTGGCCGAACAAAACACCCTTGAAAGTCAGCAGGCTGATGTAACAGGTGCATTATCTTCTCTGGTTACCCGCATCAATAGTTTATATGAAAGTCTGCCACCTCCCCTGAAGTTCAACTGGGACAAGGAAGATGCTGCGCTGGCCGGTGACGGTGGCGACAACCCTTCGCAAATTTTGCAGGTCGCACTGGCTAAATTATCCCGGCTGGAACAATTCGACAGCAAGCTCACAGTAAACGAAGACGTGCTCACGGCGCCTGACGGTAAAGAAGTGGTGGTGAAACAGTTATACCTGGGGTCACAGCTGGCCTGGTTTGCAAACAACGACGGTAGTGTGGCCGGTTCCGGCTACCCGGAGAACGGACAATGGACATGGCACTTCGATGACAGTGTTGATGGTGAAGCCATCAGCCGCGCACTGGCGGTTTTCGAGCGCCGTCAGCAACCTGAATTTATTGCACTGCCTTTGCCTTTTACTGCGCAAAATCCGGTAAGTGGCGGAGGTCGTTAAGATGAAAAGAACTTTACTACTTATTATGCTGGCGTGGGCCTCTGCTGGTGCCGGTGCACAGCAACAGGACATGCTGAACAAAATTGAAAGCGCGAAGCGCAGTCTGAACAGCGCGGAATCACGCATCGTAAAAGAGCGGGTTTCGTTGTCCTCCACCCTCAGTCAGTTAGAAAAAGACGTGATGTCTTTACGGGACAAGACTGCGGTCGCCCGCCGTCTCGCAGATGAAAAAACACTGAGTCTGAGTAAGCTGGAAGAACGCTTGTCTGAATGGAAAGAACAGCAAACCTATCAACAGAACCTGCTCAACCGATTCCTGCAACAGCAGGGCTTACCGTTTAATGAAGTCAACGCCATGGACACCGCCGCGAAAATGGCGGCAGTGTCTGACGCTGCAGTGAAAACCGCCTCTCTGCCCGGCTGGCAGCCCCGTACGCTGGTGCTGGAAAACGGTGAACTGGCCAGTGTACCGTCACTGTCGGTAGGACCGGTTACCTGGTTTAAACATAATGATGCGGTAGGACTGGCTGAAACCGTATCCGGCAGACTGCAAACCAAAGGGATGTTGCCCTCAGGACTGGCGGCAACTATGCAGGAGCAGGCGGGCACCGTTGTACTGGACCCGACCCTTGGCCGTGCACTTACCCGTGAGTCTGCAAACGAAGGTGTGATTGAGCACGTGGTGAAAGGCGGTATTTGGGTAGTCCCTATTTTACTGTTCGCGTTGATTGCTACGGTTATCGGTCTGCTTAAAGTAGTGCAACTGCTTCGTCTGCCTAAAGTGATTCCGGTGCGGTCCCAGGCGATGCTGGATAAGATTCTGCAGTCAGGTGGCGCGGCCCGTGCCCAATTTAAAGGCATGCAGGAAGATTTACTTAAAATTGCTGAGCAGGCGGTAACGTTCCGTGACCGTGACGATCAGCTGTTCGTACAACTGCAACAAGACCGGCAGACCCTGGATAAGTGGATCAATGCTGTGGCTGTTACTGCCGCTGTGGCTCCGCTGCTGGGACTGCTGGGCACTGTAAGCGGAATGATCGAAACCTTCCGCATGATGACATCATTCGGCTCAAGCGACCCTGAAGTGATTTCCGGCGGTATCGCCAAAGCACTGGTGACGACGGAGCTGGGTTTGATCGTCGCTATTCCTGCACTGATCCTGAACGCTCTTCTTAGCCGCAAAGCGCGCCAGTACTACACAGAACTGGAGAACTTTGCACTTATTTTAAGTGGCGACGAGGGCAACAGTCATCAGGAAGAGCTTGATGCGCAGGCGCGGGATACTGACACTGAATTGTCAGGGGCCGGACATCCATCCGGAGCAGGCTGATGATTGAATTATTCACCGGCAACCCCTTGTGCTGGGTCATGGTACTGACCGGCTGGTTTGCCTTTCAGCAAATCTGGATGCTGTACCTGAACCGGTTCGACAAGGACGTTCGCAGTAAAGACAGCGACCCGTTAATGACGCCGTCCGTGCTGGTAGGGGCGTTGCCGCTGATGGGGCTGCTTGGCACCATCATGGGATTACAGGGCAGCTTTACCGGCATGATGACCGACGGGGCTGACAGTCAAATCGTGTCTGCAGGTATTGCCGATGCGTTATTTACCACTCAGCTGGGGCTGGTGATGGCCATCCCGGGCTGGTTATGTTTGTCATATGTGAAAGGACATCTGCACGATACGCAGGAAGGTGAGGTGAAACATGGCTAGTCGATTACAACGCCGGCTGGAAGCACAACCCATTCAGTCTATTGATATGTCACCACTGCTGGATGTGGTGTTTATTCTGTTGATTTTCTTCATCGTTTCCACGGTGTTCGTTAAAGAAACCGGGGTCGAAGTAGATAAGCCCCAGGCCATCTCGGCACAAAAGCTGGACCAGATGTCCATTCTTATTGCCATCACTGCAAATGGTGAGGTGATGTACGACAGCACCAACATCGGTGTTGCCGGGGTACGGGGAACGGTAGAGCAACTGATGGTGCAGGAAGTGCGTCCGGTGGTACTGCAGGTCGATAAAACCGTGTCGACAGATCTGCTGGTGGAAGTGATTGATGCCGCCAAAATGGCCGGTGCTGTTGACGTCAACATTGCCACAGCAAAATTGTGAGGATGCAGAATGAAAAAGCAACTTTCAGCATTTTTACTCAGCGGCGGTGTCATGGTGGTGTCGCTGGGAATACTGACTCTGGGTTATTACTTTAACAGTGAAGACGGCCCTGAGCTTGAAGTCAGACAGCTTGATATCGCCATTGCACAGCCGCCCCCGCCGCCGCCCCCTCAAAGTCAGCAGGTGACTGAACAGGCAGATGTGAATATGCAGGTGGAAGGTGCTGGTGCGCCGGTATCGATGGCCGATATTCAGGTGGATCCGGAAATTGAAATTGATAAACCGGAGCGGCCGGACGTGGCAATGGCACAACCTGACTGGGCTGCACCGGAAATAGACTGGGAGGCTTATGCTCTCAGTGAACTGGACGGCAAACCTACCTTGCTGACTCCGGTAAAAATCCGGTTCCCGAAAAAACTGAAACATCGCGGTATTGAACGGGTTGTGGTGAAGCTGGATGTAATGATTGATGAGAAGGGTGACGTCACCCTGATTGATATTGTCGACAACCCGCATCATGAACTTAATAAGGAAATTCAGCGCTTTGTGAAAGGCAGTAAATTCACTGCTCCGCACAAAGCCGATCACGCTGTCAGAGCAAGATTTATCTGGCCTGTGGAGATTGAAGCATAATGAAAAAATTCACGTTTAAACGATTAGGATGCTGTGCGTTACTACTTGCTTTCACAGCGGGCGCGCAGGCAGAGGTTAAAGTATCGCTGGAAGAGCCGGTCTGGGAATTTAGTTACCGCGCCGGTAAAAGCGATGCCCACAGGAACAGAGTAAACCGTGACGAAGGTGAGTTCTTTCATAACGTACAGCCGTTGCTGCAAAAGCAGGATTTCAAAGGCGTAGAGCAAGCCTGGAACACCTACCGTCAGGAACACGAAAAAGTCAGTGCCATGCTGCATGAAATGATGGGCCAGGTGTTTTTAAGCTTAAAGAAAAACAGTGAAGCGAAAAAACACTTCGAACTGGCGTTGAAGGAAGATCCTTCATCGTCAACTTCACACCGTGGCCTGAGCATGATTTATATGCTTGATGAAGCTTACGAAAAGGCCCGTGAACATGTGGTGGCTTCGCTGGCACTCGGGGTGTCTGACAGTCAGGTGTATGGCCAGCTCGGATACCTTAATCTGCAACTGGAAAAACCCCGCAGTGCTACCGCAGCCTATCAGAATGCCATGATGCTGGAACCCGGTAATGCCCAGTGGGCGCAGGGTCTGCTGTTTGCGCTGATTGCCAGTGACGCACTTCCCCAGGCGTCTTCACTGGTGGGAGAAATGCTCAGTGAAAAGCCAGACAGCGCAAGGTTATGGCTGCAACGCAGTCAGATTGCGATGAAAAGTCAGGATGATCTCACTGCTATCAGCAGCCTGGAAACGGCGCTGTCTCTGGGGGAAAAGCGTGCGGAAAATCTCACGACTCTGGCAAAACTTCATGTGAAGTCCGGCAGTCCGCATCGTGCGGTTGCGCTGCTTAACGATAACGTCAGTACGTTGCTGGCCGGCAACAGTGATGGCGCAGAGACCATGTTAAGTATTGCTAACTGGCTGGCGGCCAGTCAGGACTGGCAAAACCTGGGTGCTCTGGTCAGTACATTGGATAAAAACGCTAAACGCCTTGATAGCAGTAACACAGCAATGCTGAACGTTATGAAGGCGAACCTCGCCATTGCGAAGGATCAGAACAGTAAAGCGCAGGACTACCTGCTGACTGCTATTAAAGCCGCGCCGGCGAACGGTGATGCGCTGATGACGCTGGCAGCACTTCTGCGTAAAGAGAAGAAAGACGAACGTGCAAAAATGTATTACCTGCGTGCCGAAGCACTCCCCGAATATAAAGAACGGGCCATGCTGGGACGGGCACAGGTCGCCATTAATCAGAACGCTTACGCTGATGCACTGACGTTGCTTCGTCAGGTGTACAAATCGAATCCGGGACGCAGTGATTTACTGAGCAATATTCAGTCTCTGGAAAATATTGTGAAGAACTCATCATAATGACAACACAGCATCTCCCTTTCTATTCAGCACCTGCGTTTACGGTAACTGTCAGAGTCATTCTGGCGGTGGCGGGTGGTTATGCGGCGGCTACCGCAATCAGTTTGTTGCTGGCGGCCGGGTCAGAGGTGTCCGGCCGCCAGGAAATTGCCTTTATCCGTATGGTGTTTTTCCTTGCATGGACGGTTTATATCATCTGGATATTCGCCATCAATAACCATGTAAAAGCCTTCATCACCGCGCTGGCAATTAACGCAGCGGCGTGGGGACTGGTGTGGTCCGGTGTAGCGTCATGAAGGGGAGACGGCAATGAAAGGTTCACTCAGACAGTCGATGACCTGGCTGCATACATGGAGCAGCATCACCGCGGGCTGGATCCTTTTCGCGATATTTTTCACCGGTACGCTGGCATTTTTCAGAAGTGAAATTACTCACTGGATGCAGCCTGAATTGCATGTGTCTGTGCCGGCTGAGAACAGCGCTGAAGTGGCGTACCGCTATCTGCAGGGCAAGGCCCCGGGGGCTCAGGAATGGCAAATTTCTTTACCGGGACCCAGAGAAGAAACGGTCAGTGCAAGCTGGCGCAATGGCGGGGAAGATCGCCAGCAAATGCGTTCGCAGCGTGCCGTGCTGAATGCGTCTACCGGTGAGGAGCTGACGCCGAGAGAAACCGCCGGTGGCAATTTTCTGTACCGCTTCCACTTTGAACTATACGGTGTACCGCGGGCTGCCGGTGAGACCTTTGTCGGCATTGTCAGCATGATGATGCTCATTGGTATTGTCAGCGGCGTGATCATGCACCGTAAAATTTTTGCAGATTTTTTCATGTTCAGGCCAAAGAAGAAGCTGCTTTCCTGGATAGACGGGCACGTTCTGGCATCCGTGCTGGCGCTGCCATTTCATCTGATGATCACATTCTCCGGCTTGTTACTGTTAGGAGGCACTTTGCTTCCGTGGAACGGCAGTGGTGGTGGACATGGTGGTCCTCCCGGTGGCGGAGGTCCGCAGGGACAGGGCGGGCCGCAACGGGGCGCACCGCAAGCGCGGGCAATACAACATAAGCCGGCAGCGCCAGTTGTGGACAATAGCGCCCTGCTGGCACAGGTTATGGCCAGTGCTTCTGCTGAATGGGGCGTACCTGCTGACCGCATCACCATTAAAAATCCGGGCACAGATAAAGCGACATTTTCTGTATCCGGTCCCAACCGTGTTGAGTTATCCGCCGGTCGTGGCGGGAACAGCGGGCTGGTTTTTAACTCTGAAGGTGAAATTCTTAAAGTAGAAGAGGCGTCTTCTGCACCGAATACCAGCCAGGCAATTTATAACTATATGGATATGCTGCATCAGGCCCGTTTTGCCGACAGTATTACCCGCTGGCTGCTCTTTTTTGCCGGTATCCTGGGCACGTTAATGGTGGGGACCGGTTCTATCCTTTGGGTAGAGAAGCGCGCCAAAAAGCAAATGGGACGCAGAGGTTTCGAACTGGTGAGAGGCACGAACATTGGCGCTATCGCCGGGTTGATGGTGGCTACCGGTGCTTATTTCTGGGCGAACCGCCTGTTGCCTGCAGAATTAGCGACGCGCAGTGACTGGGAAATACGTAGCTTTTTCATTGTGTGGGGGCTTTGTGTGGTAGCCGGACTGTTCAGACGCGACCGGAAAGGCTGGCTCTGGCAAACGCTGGCGGCTGCAGTGCTCTTCACCTTTATTCCGTTGCTGGATGTCGCTACATCACCTGTCCCGGTGCCTGATACGTTAAGGATCATATTCGATGCAGCCTGTGTTATCCTGGCCGCGCTGGCCTGGTATGCGGTGAGTAAGCTTAAGGCAGAACCTAAGTCAAAACGCGCGCCGTCAGGCCGCAAAGACAGCCCTGCCCGCCGGAGACGGCCTGCACCGGAAGCGGGCAGCACCGGGGAGCAGACAGCATGATGACATTTTTGTGTTTACTGCTTTGCATTGCCGGTTTCCTGCACTTTTCTATGGCTAATCCGAAACATTTCCGTGCGGTCACCGGTGATGAGATTGAAAATGTGCCCGGGGGCAGGCTGATATTTCAGACGCTGGCACTGTGTTTTCTGACTGTAGGGACGTTTCCGGCGATAGCCGGCTGGCAAACTGAAATCGGACTGGTTGTGTGGTGCGGATTGCTGCATGTGGCAGCGGTACTGGTATCTTTGCTGTTTACTTATCAGCAGGATGCGCTGGCATTTGTATGGCGCTGGTGTGTGCCGGGAGGCTGGCTTCAGCGGGTATTACCCCGCTGATCCAACTACCCGGGTTCAAACTTAGCCCGGACGTTTTACCCAGGCACTGCACCAGCCATTGGTGTTAACCAGTTTACCCGGGAAAATGGCGCAGGGACGGTGAGCTTGTCCGTCCTCACCCTGAATGTACATGCAATTACCGCACTGAGACCCTTCCACCGTTGATTTCGGGGTATATTTCAATGCCTGTGCTGTGGGGTCGTCGGTCTGCAGTTGCTCCTGTGCCTGTGCGCGAAGTGCAGTGCCACCTAACGTCAAACCGATCAGTGTGGTGCCTGACAGTTTTAGGAAATCACGACGGTTCACATTACTCATAATTTGCTCCCATAAAGCTTAAACGAGAATGATTTGTTTTTATTTGGTCTTATAACGTAAAAAACCTGCCGCGATGACAGGTTTACCATGACGATAGTTATACGACACATTTACGGGACTGCCAAATCGTTCCGTCACATATTTGATGTAGATTAACTTTTCTTCACCGCAGGACCTGTGCATTTACGCGTTTTTACCTGCCAGCGTGACGGGTTTGTCCGGTTTCGCATAGGCATAACGGGCGATGGGTTCCGCAAGGTGGTATGTATCCAGCCCGCTGATACAGGCAAGATTCATTTTCTCCAAATCCAGTTGTCCGTCCTCACCGGTGGCCCCTTCCATCACGTAAATATCAAGCACCCTGCCAATGACCAGTACTGTCTGATTACATTGCAGCGTGGTTATTTCTTCTGCCGCCATGGCCATACGCAAAGGACTTTGGGCGACAAATGGCGCGGCGAATCCGTCTTCTTTCAGCGGTGTTAAGCCTGTGGCATCAAACTCACTGGTGTGTTCATCATAGCGGGCGGAAGTCTGATGAGCTTTATCTGTCCAGCCGGCGCTGACTGCATTAATGGTGTACACACCTGTTTCACGAATATTTTCCAGCGTTTGCCGTGGCACAGTATGCGGACGTAACAACATGCCCTGAAGAGGAGGATGCGCCCCCACGTGAAATACAGAGCTGATAATGGCCAGGTTATCCCGTTTACCGTCAGTGGTGCCCACAAGGTTGGCCCCTTTGTAGCCTGACAAGCAGTTGATCAGGTTCGTTCGGGTCTGTTTTTCCAGCTCATTAATAGCAGCAGAGGAAAAATGCCGCATGGACGGGTCAGTCATATCAGGCATTCTCCTGCTCAACCTGCACGGTCAGGTTGTCGCCGTCACTGAACACTGTCATTTCAATAGGCTGACAGCAGACCTGGCAATCCAGTACCTGCATAACATTGATATCGTTCTGCTCATCAATTTCTACTTCATTCGGCTCCATGCAATAGGGGCAGTGAAATAACTTAGGTGTCGTCAGACTCATAACCACTCCGGATAACTGATTAAAATGATGTTGCTAACCTTTGATATACGAAGAAAACAGATAACCGGATTGTAAGGAAACTGCATCCGGCGGGTTGATTAAAGTGGCTGTATAAATATACACTTGGTCAGGTGTACAGTATCCGGTGCAGATGATGCGTAAAACGTTGCCTGAAAAATATTATCTTGATCACTTCCGAGAGTTTTTGTCCTTTTTCGACGGTGCCAGTGGCGCATTGCTGGACGACAGTGCGCGGCGTTTTATTGAGGATTTCAATGCACTGCCGGAACCGCAGCAATGCATCATCGCCCGTGCAGCAAACCGCAAATACGCCATCATCAACCGTGAGCATTTCTACTACGAAGAAATACCGCATCCGCAGCAGCAAATAGATGCGCTTTCCGCCTCCGGCTGGTTCGGGTGTGTAACAGAAGCGCCGCTGCAGGAACTGGCCGGTATGCTGACCAAGGCTGATATTCTTCAATATCTGCATGATCTCGGGATCAGCGGTCAGCCTGCTTCAGCTAAAAAAAGTGTACTGATGGCAGACTTATTCGATGGCATAAAACGTCATGGCTGGCCGGCGTCATTGTCGGTGGAGCATTTACTGTTTTGCCGCTTCGATGCCACTATGCGTTATTTGCTGTTTCTGTTCTTCGGCAACATTAAAGGGCGGCTGAATCAGTTTTCCATGCGTGATCTCGGTATTATGCGTACGCGGGGCCAGGCTGTGTCTGATCAGGCACGCTTCGAATTGCCGGAGGATGCCGGCGCTGCTTTTTACTATGCTTCACGCACCGGCGAACTGGATTTTCTTGATGATGAGGCCTGTCTGGCAGCAGCAAAAGCCCCCGTGCCGGAAACCTTCTCCACCATTTCAGCAGTGCTGGCGGAAAAATACCACGCAAAACTGGGGTCAAAGCTGCTTTCTGTCGACCGGCAGGCTGCACTGACTTTTCTTGAGCAGTCTCCCGGCGACACAGCAAAAGAAAAATGGATTCGGGAAGCTTACAAAGAGGGATTGAAAGACGAGGTAAAGCAAAGCCTGGAAAGCATTATCGATACCCCGCCCTCAGATACATTGCTGGCTTTCGCAGAAGATTTTTATCAGCGCAAATATCATAAGAAGCGTACCAGTATAGTGACTGATATGTTGCGCAACGCGTCCCGCACATTGCAACTGGATGAGAGTCAGAATCAGTCTGTTGAACGGGGCGTCATTGCCTGGTATCAGCGTCACGGCGCTGAAGCCTGGCGAACCGAGAATCGCTTGTGGCGGAGTCTGTTTGCCCTCACGTTCTGGACATTATTGTTTGAAGAGGATGCGCCGGTAACTGCCTTCGACCGGCGTCCCCAAAGCCTGAAGAATAATGCTTTCTATGATTCATTTGCGGTAAAAATTGATGAACTGCTGGCAAGTTTTACTACTGCAGACGCACTGATGAAGCATGTAACGGCCATGGCCGCTGCCCATTATGGTGAATCGAACAGCTTGTTCCTGTGGGGATCGAAATTGCTGGATCCGGTCAAAGGCTTGTTGACACATGCGCCGGTTACACAGGTGACAGCCATGCTGAAAATGATGGCGCAGGACTTTGCCAGTCTGCGTGACGGTTTTCCCGATATTATGGTGGTGGAAAACGGGGCGCTGCGGTTTGAAGAAATTAAGGCGCCCGGCGATCAGCTTCGCCGCAACCAGCTTGTCAGTATTCAGAAGCTGCAGCAGGCCGGATTTGATGTGCAAATAACGCAGGTAAGCTGGTACCGTGACCCGGAGCAGCCCTATGCTGTCGTTGATATCGAAACCACGGGCGGCAACAGCCAGTATCACCGGATCACCGAAGTCGGCATTGTGAAAATTATCAACGGGGTAGTGGTGGATGAGTGGCAGTCTCTAATCAATCCGCAGCGACACATTCCTTCGTCTATTACCCGGCTGACCGGGATCAGTAATGACATGGTCGCCGGTGCACCGGTGTTTGCCGACGTAGCTGAATCCATCGAAGCGTTTACCCGCGACTGTGTGTTTGTCGCCCATAACGTTAATTTCGACTATGGATTTATCAAGCAGGAATTTGCCCGTCTTGAGCAGCCTTTCCGGCGGCCCAAGTTGTGTACTGTCAGAGAGTCCAGAAAAGCCTTTCCCGGACTTGCCTCATATTCACTGGCGGCGCTGACAAAACACTTCGGCATTGATATGGAACAGCATCACCGGGCATTATCTGATGCAAGGGCGTCAGGCGAACTGCTGGTGATGACGCAACAGCAGGATTAAAAATGCTTAATGCATCGTTGCTGAACCCGCGGGTTTTCTCCTGCGTATTTATTATGCACTGTTGAAGTGTGTACGCGTTCTTGCTGTTTGGCCTTCTCTCCGGGAAGGCCTTTTTTTTATAACTTCATTTTTAAACCGGTGAGAACACGCTCTACGTTGTCCACCACGTCCAGCCGGATAAACCATTCAGCATCTTCTGCGAACAGCGCACTGCCGCCTATTTCGCCGGAAAAGCCATGACCGTATCCGAGAAAGTCCTCGGTGAGTTCCGCACGGGAACCCAATCCTTCATCAACCCGGGAAGCGTAGACAAAGTAAGACAGCGGATAGTTTTTAATGGCACCTTCCCCGGCAACGCCAATAATGGCTTTATTGCGGGACTGGTCAAGACGCTGGATCCACTCAATAAATACTTCGTGCTGCGGGTGCCAGGCATAGCGGTATTCACTGCGGACAAAATTACCGCCTGTCATGCGCTCCAGACTGATCTCAAAGCCGGCTTTATCTGAAAAACGGCCCGAATATTCCAGCTCTGCATAATCCAGTTTCGCCGGTAGTTGCAGAGCATCTGAGGGATCCTGATTATCCAGTTGTCCGGCAACCAGCTCTACAGCATGATGACTGTTCAGATTAACCACATGGCGAATACCTTCAATCCACCCGTCTTTCGACAAGCCGGTGGAAGATACCCGTCCTTTGTAGGTGGGAATAATACCAATCTCCGTCTTGCCTGCAGATGACGTACGTCTGACATATAAACGACGGACTTGAAGCTGCTGGCTGCTACCGTCAAACAAGGTGTTATGACTGGAAGAGAAGTCATTCCCGGTGACAATAAAACTGTTCAGGCTCCAGTTTTCCCCCATAGCGAGTTGAGGATAATAGCGGATCCGGTATTGCGTGCGGTGATCTCTGTCTGAGCGGGCATCTGAACGAACCTGTAAATCCAGCTTGTCGTTAAAAGACCATTCACTCTGACCCGAAGCACTGGTGCTGATAAAAAGAGCAATACACAAACCTGAAAAATACCGCCACATAACACTGCTTTCCATATACCGGACACAAATAAACCAAACACGATACGATGAATTTATTACATTAGCTCAGGCGATAAATGTTCGGGGCAAAAAAAAGCCAGCACGGGGCTGGCATAGAAGTGGAACGCAATGAGATTGGGAACTCAAACACATCATCGGGAGAGATGTTCAGGAAGAGGCCTTCCCGTTTGAAGTTGAGATGATAATAGCGCTGACCAGCTGGTCCGGATATCGGGAAAAAGCGATGAGTGAAATCGTATTTTACGAATGATCTTGCGAGTGATTTAACGAGGACTGGGGGAGAGGCGGAAGCACCACCTCCCTGCATGCAAAATCAGAAGCGGTAACCAATACCTGCCATCAATGCCGCAGAAACGTCATCGCCAGAGTCTGATACTGCTGTTGATTCGAGCTTGGCATAAAAGCCCTGCGCTTTACCCGAAAAGGTGAATCTCGCGCCTATTCCGGCAGTAAACTCATTTCTGCGATAGGTACTCGTGTAAGAGCCGGGAATGCATTCAAATTCATTGCAGATAACGGAGCCTATCACTGCGTTGTCTTCATCTATCCGCGATACCCCCAGCTTTCCATAGAAACGAAACCAGTCTGTATTGAAATCGTGACCCAAATTTAACCCGGCGTAAGCAATGGTAATCATCCCTTTTTCACGGCCATATTTGAATTCTACAGAGGTAATTTCGTTGAAATCGTATCCGGCTTCCACATATTGACCGGAGTAGCCGCAACTACTGCAATCTTCAGACGTTGTTGTGAAAAAACCGGCTCCGGCGTAAAGACCACTGTCTTGATCAGCCAAAGCAGAGGGAGCAAACAAACCGGCGGCAACTGCAGAAGCTAACAGCGGGGCAGCTTTGAAAAAAGACGACATAAAACAACTCCTTAATGAATCAACAGATACACCTGTAAAGAGCAGGAATCTGATGCACCAGTCCGTCCGGTGCACTCATAAGGTAGATGCTGATGCGTTGTTAAGCCACCCGTGAAGTGTAACCAAACATTACCTGGCGTAACCTGAACCAATTGCGGTAAAAGGCATATCCAGTTCCAGCTCAGGAACCTGGAGGCCTACCCAGGCCGGAAAGGTATTGCTGTTCGGTCCCGGAAAAAGGGTATATTCATCTGCCCAGGGATAGCGGGCAACGGCTTCCTGCACCTTAGGTAACAAAGCTCTGGCTTTTTCACCGGTAACCGAAAGGACTTTCTCCGGCTTTGCTCCATACCAGTAGCGATCCGGCGTCGGCGTGGTGTACTCCCTCAGCGCAGGCAGGCCACTTTTTACCCGCCAACCTGTGACTTCATACACTGTGTACTCCGGTGCATCCTGCGGCTTTACCGCAATCCAGGTATGCACGGCAAACCAGCCACGCCAGCTGTAAGCATCAGCCGCATAGACTTCGATAACCGCGTCAGAAAAGTTATCCGGCGCATAAGCAATGCCCGCAGGCTCTCTGGACGCACTGCGCCAGTCCTGACTGGAACATCCACCGGTGATCATGATGAGCGTGAGTAACAGAAATTTTCGCACAGTTTTCTCCTTTTCTTAGTTTCATACTCTCAGGACGGTGAAAACAGCACAAACAAAAACACCCGCAAAAGCGGGTGTTTTATCGATTTTTGACGTTTACGCCATGCCGAGTTTCTTCTCGAGATAGTGGATGTTAGTACCACCGGCAAAGAAGTTTTCATCGGCCATGATACGGCGCTGTAACGGGATGTTGGTTTTAATGCCGTCTACTACCAGTTCGTCCAGCGCGTGGCGCATACGGGCAATGGCTTCATCACGGCTTTCACCGTAAGTGATGAGTTTACCAATCATGGAATCATAATACGGCGGTACGGTGTAGCCGCTGTAAATATGCGATTCCCAGCGTACACCCAGACCACCCGGTGAGTGGAAAGTGTTGATTGTGCCGGGGCTTGGAATGAACGTGTCAGGGTCTTCCGCATTGATACGGCATTCAATGGCGTGGCCACGAATTTGTACCTGTGACTGGTCAACAGACAGTGGCTGACCGCCAGCAATGCGAAGCTGTTCTTTAATCAGATCAACGCCAGTGATCATTTCAGAAACAGGGTGTTCTACCTGAATACGGGTGTTCATTTCGATGAAATAGAATTCGCCGTTTTCGTACAGGAATTCGAAAGTACCTGCACCGCGGTAACCAATTTCTACACAAGCTTTACAGCAGCGCTCGCCAATTTTGTTACGCATTTGCTCTGAGATACCAGGCGCCGGCGCTTCTTCCACAACTTTCTGATGACGACGTTGCATTGAACAGTCACGTTCACCTAAGTGAATCGCATTGCCCTGACCGTCTGACAGTACCTGAATCTCCACGTGACGGGGATTTTCAAGGAACTTTTCCATGTACACAACCGGGTTACCGAACGCCGCACCGGCTTCTGCCTGTGTGGTTGCGATAGATTGGATCAGTTCGCTTTCGCTGCGTACAACACGCATACCACGACCACCACCACCACCGGCAGCTTTAACGATGATTGGGTAGCCAATGCGTTTAGCAATGGCTTTGTTGCGTTCTTCATCGTCGGTCAGCGGGCCATCGGAACCCGGTACACAAGGTACACCGGCTTTTTTCATGGCGTTAATCGCTGACACTTTGTCGCCCATCAGGTTGATGGTGTCCGCTTTCGGGCCAACAAAGATAAAACCGCTTTTCTCGACCGCTTCAGCAAACGCTGCGTTTTCCGCCAGGAAGCCGTAGCCCGGGTGGATTGCAATTGAATTGGTCACTTCTGCCGCAGCAATAATGCGCGGAATGTTCAGGTAACTTTCAGTTGCAGAAGCACCACCGATACAGATGGATTCATCTGCCAGCAGTACGTGTTTTAAGTTTCTGTCCGCGGTAGAGTGCACGGCTACGGTTTTGATGCCCAGTTCTTTACAGGCACGCAAAATACGTAACGCGATTTCTCCGCGGTTAGCTATGAGTACTTTATCTAACATATCGGCCGCCTGATTATTCGATGATGAACAGAGGCTGATCGAACTCTACCGGTTCCTGGTTTTCAACCAGAATAGCTTTAACAACACCCGCTTTGTCAGCTTCAATCTGGTTCATCATCTTCATTGCTTCGATGATACAAAGGGTATCGCCAACGTTTACAGACTGACCGACTTCAACGAATGACTTGGCAGTAGGAGAAGAAGCGCGGTAGAACGTACCAACCATCGGAGATTTAACCTGATGGCCAGTAGGACCTTGCTCGGCAGCCGGTGCTTCAGCAACAGGCGCAGCGGCAGCAACAGGTGCTGCTACAGGCGCTGCTACAGGAGCAGGCGCTGGTGCAGCATAGTTGTAAGCCATTGGTGCAGCAGCACCAGTAGGACCACGGTGGATGCGTACAGATTCCTCACCTTCAGTGATTTCCAGTTCGGCAATACCGGATTCTTCAACCAGTTCGATGAGTTTTTTAATTTTTCTGATATCCATTGTCATTTCTCGTTTTTAATTCAGTTTTTCAGGTTCAGGGCTGCCGTCAATGCGAGTTCATAACCAATGGCACCTAAGCCAAGGATGACACCTGCAGCAACGTCAGATAGATATGAATGATGGCGGAAAGGTTCCCTTGCATGCACATTAGACAAATGCACTTCAATGAAAGGGATGTTTACACTTAACAGTGCATCACGAAGGGCGACACTGGTATGTGTAAATGCCGCAGGATTGATGATGATAGCATCGACCTTTCCCATGGCATCATGAATGCGGTTGATCAATTCGTGTTCTGCGTTAGACTGGAAATGGCTCAGCGATGCACCTGCCGCGCTGGCTTTTTCTACCAGATTATCGACAATGTCCTGAAGCGTCTGGTAACCGTAGGTTTCCGGTTCACGCTTGCCCAACATATTCAGGTTGGGGCCATTAAGTAACAAAATTTCCATAAACTTGCTGCTATCTTTCTTAAAATGATTGCTTACAACGCATTTCAACAGAAAATAACTCTGCTTGCACGAATTTTGGACCATGAATTGTGGATTTCCACCAGGTTAACGGCAGATTATAGAGGATGAGATAGTTTTCGCAGCAAAATACTGGTCTAATCAGGGGAAATAGACGCAAGATTAGATGATAATCTATGGTTTTTTAACACTCTCTATACCAGCTAGTCGCTTTTCCATTCTTCCGCGAACATTTGTTTGCACTTAATGTCGTCACCGGCACTTTATCCCCGGCAGCCACGTGTACCTATATAACATCCAGATCATTGCCAATGGCAAAGTGTTAGCTGAAGACGAGCTGCGCGTGTCCCTTGGTTCTAACAAAGAAGCTGACTTTAACCTCGACGAATTAACCGCAGAGCGTATTGAAGTTACCGGCGCCCGTGTTTCAGCCATCGATTTAACCTCTATGGATTCCGGCCTTGTAATGGGCGAAACCGAAATTGACCGCATGCCTATTGCCCGTGACCTTACATCGGTTGCACTGTTGGCACCGGGTGCAGTAGCCGGTGATTCGGCATTTGGTAATACCGCTTCTTTCGGTGGTGCATCGGTTGCTGAAAACTCTTGCTACATAAACGGTCTGGAAGTAACGAATACCCGTCAGGGCACCGGCGCTATTTTCCGTGATACCACAAACGATTTCGACAATTCCTTTGATTATACCGTTTCTGCATCAGGTCCCATTATTGAAGATAAGCTGTTCTTCTATGCGCTGATCAATCCGCGGGATGTGCATAACCAGTTTGGTGGCACTAACGGTACTGAACGCTTTGCCGGTGCGAATATCATGAACGTTGATGAGTCATCCGGCTCAGATAATCTGTTCTGGGGCGCTAAAATTGACTGGGATATCACTGAAAATCACCGCCTGAGCTTCTTCGGTTACTCAGACAAGAATGAAACAACCCGTACCGTCTATGATTACGATGCTGAAACCGGAACTATTGGTGACTACTCCGGTTCATTCCTGCGTAAGCGCGGCGGTGAAGCGAAAAGTGTGACCTATACCGGTTACCTGAATGACGACCTGTCTGTCAGCGCAATGTGGGGGAACATCCAGACTGATTACAGCTCTGACCCCAGTAACCTGGATTGTTCAAGCGTTACTGATGCACGTGACGGCATTTCCGATGCAGAGCGTGTTTCTTCATGTGGTCCCGGCGGCTCTTTCGGCGCTAACGAAGATGAAAATACCCAGTATCGGTTCGATATCGAATACTACTGGGGCGATCACAAAATCAACGCCGGTCTGGATAAACAAACCCGTGAATCCATCCGTATCACTCAGCCGATTGCCGGTCACTCATGGACGTATGAAACGCTGGCTGCCGGCGGTAACATTCAGGGCGATTCCGGTTCGCTGTACGTGAACAACACCGGTGCTGCACAGGATCTGGTTTCAGACCGCATCTTCTCCGGTGGTGGCAGCTACGGCGATACGTTCTACATCTATCAGGGCTGTGCTGTAGAGGGTGATACCTGTGCACAGGAAGACAAGCTGTACCGCTATGCACCACGTGGCAGTGCAGGTCGTACACCGTGGACCTTCAAGGTTGACTTGTCAGCAGCTTACGCATTCTCTTACGAGGGTGTCGATATGCGTACGTCCATTAACATCTTCAATGTGTTAAATACACAAGAAGCGCTGGCGCTGAATGAACATTACGAAAGTAGTGAAGGTACAGTTAACCAGTGGTATGGCGCAGCTTACAGCTGGCAGGCTCCGCGCTCAGTAAGATTAACGTTCGAGGCGCGTTACTAAAATAACGTCTCACCTGGACCCGAAGCCCCTTCTCCCAAGGGGCTTTTTTTATGCCTGCGGTTTAGCGGGCCGGTCCGCTATTGATTGCCCAGTGCCCGGTTCACGTGGTCAGCAAATGCGTCTGCTCTCATAAACCCCGTTACCCTGGACTGATTGATTTCTTCACCGGCAGTATTGAAGAACAAAATGGTGGGCAACCCCAGTACATCAAACTCGTCCTGGAAAGCCAGATTCACCGGCGTGTTCTCTGTGAGATCGATTTGCATCCATACCGTGTGTGAAAGCGCCGAGATGACCGCCTCATCGGGAAAGGTGTACTTCTCAAATTCTTTACAGGCCACACACCAGTCGGCGTACAGGTCGACCATCACCGTTTTGCCTTCGGCATTTGCAGCAGCCAGCTTCTGCTCAAAGTCATCCAGGTTTTTAACGACCATAAATTCCGGATGACCCGCATCATTCCCGTGCTGACCACTTTGTTGCGCAACCGGCGATGACGTGCCGCCAAACAGCGTGACATAACCGGTCATGGCGCTGGCGAATAAGCCCAGTGAAATAAGCAAGGTGCGTACACCCTTCATGAAAGAGGGCTGTGTGGGCTGATTGACTACGCTGTAGTAAGAGAAGGTAGCAAGACCCGTTAATGCCCATAGCAGATTAGTCCAGGACGAAGACCACAGGCGCTCGATAAACAGAATCGCAACGGCGAGCATCATAAAGCCGAAGCTTACCTTTACCACGTTCATCCAGTTCCCGGCTTTAGGAAGCAGTTTTCCGCCAGTCATACCAAACAGAATAAGAGGAATACCCATTCCCAGGCTAAGTACGTACAGTGAAATGAAGCCTAATGTCATGTCGCCGGTTTGTGCGATAAACAATAAAATACCGGTAAGCGGTGCGGTGGTGCAGGGAGAAGCCACCAGACCGGACAGCACACCCATCACAAACACGCCGGCAAAATTGCCGCGTTTCTGATTATTGCTTACATCGTTAAGTTTACTCTGCCAGGACGACGGCAACTGAATTTCATACACGCCGAACATGGCCATAGCCAGCGCAATAAACAGCACAATAAACACGCCCAGAATGGCCGGGTGCTGAAGGGCTGCCTGGAACTGTACGCCCGCCGAAGCAACCACAAGACCTAAAATGGAGTAGGTGATCGCCATGCCCTGCACGTACACAAAGCTTAAGGTGAAGGCGCGGCTTAAGCTCATGCCTTTACCCTGACCCAGCACGATGCCGGATAAAATGGGGTACATGGGGAATACGCATGGAGTGAAGGCAAGGCCAATGCCCAGCGCCAGAAACAGTAATAGAGTCACAGGCAGATTGTCTTTGTCAGCCAGCCTTTCAGCCAGCCCGAACTGCTCAGATTTTACCGCTTCGCCGCTGGCTTCTGAAGACGAGCTGTCCTGCTCAGCGGGTTCTGCATTACCCACAGCAGACAGATAAATCACTTTTACGGTCGGGGGATAACACAGGCCGGCGTCGGCACACCCCTGGAAGCGGACTTTTACCACGCCATCCTCTTTGGCCTGGTTTACCGGTACGGTAAAGGAAACATTGTGGTAGTACACTTCGGTGAGACCAAAAAAATCATCTTCTTTTTCTTTGCCCTCAGGAAATACCGGCTCACCTAATTCGACGTCTTTCCCCACCAGTTTGAACTGGTGCTTATAAAGGTAGTAATCATCTGCAATAGTAAAGTTAAGGGTGAGTTCATCGTCGTTTTGCTGAAAATCAAACACGAAAGCGTCATCAACAGGCAGAAAGTCAGGCTCTTCCTGTTGCGGGAAGGCGTCTCCCTGATTGAAATCCGGAATTTGTGCTGAGGCCTGTGCGGGCAGCAATAAATACAGGCAAATAAACAGCAGAGACGAAATATACTTCATAACAAGCTTATCCTTCAGAAAAAGCGCAATATCGCGGATGGTGGCTCAGCCGTCCCGCTCCGGATACTGAATTATCAGGGTGCAACGGACATTTCCCATAACTGACCGCGACAGTAGCGATATTCTTTCAGATTTTTCTGTTAAGAACGAATCTCTTACCGTGAAAACTGTCGTACTCATAAGAAATAACTTGTGTTTAAAGTGAGCAACCCCACTTTACCCTTTCAGTTTGCTGGTAACAGTCTACGAAAATTTGTGCTGCAGCCGGCATTAAACTTAAGCAACGAGGTTTAGTTTTGCGACTTTTATTTTTGCTGTTCGCCATTATGCCCATCATCGAAATTGCCTTACTGGTAAAAGTTGGCGGCATCATCGGCGGATGGAACACCATTGGAATTGTGTTATTAACCGCCTTCATCGGCGCTTACTTTGTGAAGCGGGAAGGCATTCACACCTTACAGATAGCGCAGGAAAAAATGCAGCGCGGTGAAATGCCGGGCAAAGAAATGGTGGAGGGCCTGATGCTGGCCGTGGCCGGTGTGTTAATGGTAACGCCGGGCTTTATCACGGATATTTTCGGTATTTTGCTGGTGTTGCCCGGTACCCGTCACCTTATCGCCGGATTTGTCAGCAAGCATATGAAGATGCGTGTGGTCACGGCCGGTTCGTTTCAGCAACAGGGGCCTTTTGCCGGTGGCGCCGATCCATTCGGTCAGCGTCCTCAGGGTGGCCAGTACAATGCTGACGGCGATGTATTTGAAGGTCAGTACACCGACAAATCAGCCGGTGAAGATAAGCCCCGCCTTAAATAAGCTTCTGCGGCCGCACGCTCCGTCGTGTGGCCTGATTACTTTATTCTTTAATTATTTATCCCGCTCCCCTGAGAAAAGTAAAAAAATTTGCATTTTTTTCACCAAATCCCCTTGAAGTTGTAGGGTGACTCCCCCATCTATCCACGCAGAACACGATTTGAAGGCAGGAGACTGCTTTCTTTATACAGTAAATGGCGTACACAAGACCGTACGTCCTTGTTAACTAACATTTAGATAGTTGGAATTTTCAGGAGACTTGAAAATGGCAATTCGTCCTTTACACGACCGCGTAATCCTTAAGCGCGCTGAGCAAGAAACCAAATCTGCCGGCGGCATCGTGCTTACCGGTTCTGCTGCAGAAAAATCTACCCGTGCGAAAGTTATCGCTGTGGGTAACGGCCGTATCCTTGATAACGGTGAAGTTAAAGCTCTTGACGTAAAAGTTGGCGACACCGTTATTTTCAACGACGGTTACGGTGTAAAAACCGAGAAGCTGGAAGGTGAAGAAGTGCTTATCGTTAGCGAAAGCGACATTCTGGCAATCGTTGAGTAATAGACGTTTAACGTTTTAACCGTATTTAGAGGAATTTAAACATGGCAGCTAAAGAAGTACGTTTTGGTGATGACGCCCGCACGAAGATGCTGAAAGGCGTTAACATCCTTGCAAACGCAGTAAAAGTAACATTGGGCCCTAAAGGCCGTAACGTAGTACTGGATAAGTCATTCGGTGCCCCTACCATCACTAAAGATGGTGTATCTGTAGCCAAAGAAATCGAGCTGGAAGACAAGTTCGAGAACATGGGCGCGCAGATGGTTAAAGAAGTAGCGTCTAAAGCAAACGACGAAGCCGGTGACGGTACTACTACTGCAACCGTTCTGGCACAGGCTATCGTAACTGAAGGTCTGAAATCTGTTGCTGCGGGCATGAACCCGATGGATCTGAAGCGCGGTATCGATAAAGCCGTTGCTGCAGCTGTTGAAGAATTAAAAGCACTGTCTACTGATTGTGCGGACAGCAAGTCTATCGCTCAGGTAGGTACTATCTCTGCTAACTCTGACTCAGAAGTGGGTCAAATCATTGCTGAAGCAATGGAAAAAGTAGGCAAAGAAGGCGTTATCACTGTTGAAGAAGGTCAGGCTCTGCAAAACGAGCTGGACGTAGTAGAAGGTATGCAGTTTGACCGTGGTTACCTGTCTCCTTACTTCATCAACAACCAGGAAAACGGCACTGTTGAATTAGACAACCCGTTCATCCTGCTGGTTGACAAGAAAGTATCAAACATTCGCGAACTGTTGCCTACACTGGAAGGCGTTGCTAAAGCCGGTAAGCCTCTGCTGATCATCGCTGAAGATCTGGAAGGCGAAGCGCTGGCAACTCTGGTTGTTAACAACATGCGCGGTATCGTGAAAGTCGCTGCTGTTAAAGCACCTGGTTTCGGTGACCGTCGTAAAGCTATGCTGCAGGACATCGCAATCCTGACTGGCGGTACTGTTATCTCTGAAGAGATTGGTCTGGAGCTTGAAAAAGTTCAACTGGAAGACTTAGGTACTGCGAAGCGTGTAGTTATCAATAAAGACAACACTACGGTTGTTGACGGTGCAGGTGACGAAGCGGCTATCGAAGGTCGTTGCGCGCAAATCCGTGGTCAAATCGAAGATTCTACTTCTGACTACGACAAAGAGAAGCTGCAGGAACGTCTGGCTAAACTGTCTGGCGGTGTTGCGGTGATCAAAGTAGGTGCTGCTACTGAAGTTGAAATGAAAGAGAAGAAAGACCGCGTTGAAGATGCACTGCACGCTACCCGCGCTGCGGTTCAGGAAGGCGTAGTCCCTGGTGGTGGTGTTGCTCTGGTTCGTGCAGCCGCTAAACTGGTAGACCTGACTGGCGAAAACGAAGACCAGACTCACGGTATCAAGCTGGCTCTGCGCGCGATGGAAGCGCCTCTGCGTCAGATCTCTATCAACTCTGGTGCAGAAGCATCGGTTGTTGTTAACGAAATCAAGAACGGCGAAGGTAACTACGGCTACAACGCAGGTAACGACACTTACGGCGATATGCTGGAAATGGGTATCCTTGACCCGACTAAAGTGACCCGTTCTGCGCTGCAATTCGCCTCTTCTATCGCCTCTCTGATGATCACCACAGAAGCGATGGTAGCTGAGCTGCCTAAAGAAGAAGCTGCTGGTGCACCTGATATGGGTGGCATGGGCGGAATGGGCGGCATGGGTGGAATGATGTAATCATTCTCCGCTTCAGCCACTCGTTATAATTCAATGAGTTAGAAGCCTATTGAAACTAACTGTGGTACGATTTGTATCACGGTTAGTTTCACACTTTTCCCTTAATCTTTTCCAACGATATTCCATCAGCTTCCCAATAGCTGTCTTTTATTTCCTCTACCCTAAAAATTAAGCCCTGTGTTGCTCTTTGAGATTGCGGAACTTAATCGCAGGTTACTGCTTTATTACAAATTCATTTTTCACATCATTGCTGGAGCACCTTTTCATCCCGCACTAAATGAGTTTACAGAGCCGTAAACCGGACACTTTTATAGAAAATTGCTACCTGTTTGAATCGATGTTTTATCGAACGTTAGAAAGCTGAGAAATTGGACTTAATAATAAAATATTCTTGAATTTGCAATTCATATGAGATAAAAAATTGTTATGTGGTGGTAATGCCTCAGAACAAACTTCCGCATCTCAACTTTCTGCTCTCTGCGCTGATACCCGGCTGTAGCGTCGACGGGCCAAACTGATTTTCGAACACACAACCCGGAGTTTTTATGACTATGAACACGGATGTAAGGCCGAATCGCCGCTTGACTAAGCTGGCGCTCACAATCAATCTTTCGTTATTCGCGAGTCTGGGCTCTGCTGGCGTATATGCGCAGGAAGCTGCCAGTGATGATGCAGCAGATGTTGAAGTGGTCAGCGTCACAGGTACGCGAATCCCCAGAGCAGAGGTAGTGGCTACGAGCCCTGTGACTTCCATTGATGAATTCCAGCTTCAGCTCGACCGTGCAGTAAACGTTGAAGACATTATTTTCAAACTGCCCCAGGCGCCGGGTGACGGTGCCAGTGGCAGTTCAGCCACCACCATCGACTTACGTGCATTGGGCCAGAACCGGACGCTTGTTCTGCTGGATGGTACCCGGGCAGTGCCTTTCGGCTTCCGTAATGCTGTTGACGTGAATGCTATTCCGGCCGGACTTATTAAGCGGGTAGACGTGCTGACCGGCGGCGCGGCAGCCGTATATGGCGCAGATGCCGTGTCTGGTGTGGTTAACTTTATTCTCGATGATAACTTCTCCGGGATGGAGTTCTCTACCAGCTACGAATTTCCCGATGGCGGCGCTGAGCAGTTCAATGCTGAAGCGGTATTTGGTGGCGATATACTCGACGGTAAAGGTCACCTGACTGGCTTTGTCAGCTACTCCGACCGGGATGCCCTGCTGGCCGGCGAGCGTGATTTTGCCATGCTCAACAGCACCAGTGTGGTTAACACGGGCGGTTATTACACCGATGTGGCCAGCGGCAACAGTTTCGGCATCGCTGATGACGGCAACATCACCGGAGAGATGAACACCAACGATGTGACCGCAGCGTCGTATCTGGTATCGCCGATGACCCGTAAATCAACCGGCTTATTCTGGGACGTTGATCTGCATGACAATGTGACTTTCTACGGCCGCGCTATGTACTCTCAGGTTGAGGTAATGTCAGCAGGCAGTGTGGGTCAGACGCCGGTTTCTGTGAATGAGACGGTTACCCTGACCACGGACAACCCTTACATTACTGACGATATCGCCAGCCGCCTGACCTTTGATGACAATGGTGAGGCTCAGGTGACGGTGAACCGTAATTTGGGTCTTGGCCTTCAGCGCACCCGGACTATGCGTGACACGGTGCAGTTCCAGGCGGGCTTTAAGGGTGATATCACCGATTATCTGCGTTACGACGTTTATGCCCAGCATGGCAAGACCGAAGAAACCGATAAGGTTTTTGGCAGCGGTTATGACACCAGCGCGTCGGGCAGCAGCACTTTTGCCGCCATCGCCAATACCGTGGATCTATTCGATCCGTCAGTAGCGCTCAGCAGTTTAGAAACCACTCTGATTTATCATGATCGCGAGCGCACGCAGAACGTGGCCGCCATCACTTTCTCCGGTGAATCAACGCCGCTGTTTGAATTGCCGGCAGGGCCGGTAAGCTACGCCATCGGCTATGAGTATCGTCGTGAAGCCGGTGTGCAGATGCCGGGCGACGCGTTCCGCCTCGGCACCACTTTCTCATCCAGCAGTTCAGCAGAAATAGACGCCAGCTTCTACAGCAGAGAAACCTTTGCCGAGGTGCTGGTGCCCCTGCTCGCCGACATGCCCTTCGTGCAGCAGCTGGATTTTGAGGGTGCATACCGCATTTCCAGCTATTCCAATACGGATGCTGACAACACTCACAAGCTGGGTCTGAACTGGTCGGTGAATGATGACTGGCGTCTGCGCTGGACTCGTCAGTCCGCCTTCCGTGCGCCTAACCTTGGCGAATTCGCAGGGCCGGTTTCCGGTTTGTCTCTGGCCTTGTTTGACCCGTACAGTGACCAGTTTATCAGCCGTCTGGCGGGACGCTTTGAGGGTGATCCCTGCTTGTTAGGTACCGGCGATGCCGATCAGTGTGCCCGCTACGGCGCACCGGCAGTGGGAACTGAGTGGGATTCCTCTACCGCGCTGTATACCTACGGTGGTAACCCGGATATCAAACCGGAGAAAGCGGATTCCACTACCATCGGTGTGGTTTATACACCGGAATACGTTGACGGCCTGGACGTGACCATTGACTGGTACAGCATTGAGATTAATGATGCTATCTGGGTTATTCAGCCAGCAGCGGCGCTGCAGAACTGTTATATCGATAACCCTGTTGCGGGCAACCCGTTGTGTGGCGCAGTGCTGCGTGATGAGGAAACTGGTTTTATCACTACGGCTCTGGTCAATGACTTCAACGTTAGTACCTTTATTCAGGAAGGTCTGGATATCTCTGCTCAGTATCAGTTTGCAGCGCCGGAAGCGATGGGTGGTGATTTTACCCTAAACTACTCAGCTAACCTGGTTACTGAAGCTAAGAAAAAGCTTGATCCGACCCTGCCATTTGAAGACTGTAAAGGCACCTATGGCACAGCCTGTACCGGTGACTACGCCAGCTCATTGCAGGCGGACTATAAGCATCGTCTGTCACTCGGCTGGGGGCTGGATGCCTGGAACGTGCAGGTCAGTTGGCGCCGGATTGGTGATGTGGACTATGCCAGCGACCGCAGTATCGGGATTTCCGCACAGAATTACATCGATGTGGCGGCCTCCTGGCAGGCAACCGGTGAACTGGAGCTGAGCGCCGGTGTGGACAACCTGTTCGACAAGGAACCGCCGGTTCCGTCTGCAGGCGCAACCCGCTTCAATACGGTCAGCGGTTATGATGTGGTGGGTCGTTCCATTGGGGTATCGTTGCGATATCGTCCGTCGCTGTAAGTCAATAGGTTGTCTCAACCGTTAAAAGGCGCGCCCGGGTGCGTCTTTTAACGTGTTGTGCGTTCCTCCCGCAAGCCTTCGCCTGAAAAAGGTCGCAGCCGATAGCATCAGCACCATGCCGATAATTGATACAAAATAGGCGCTGTCGATTAGAAAATGTACCCAGCTCACATCGCCTTCGAACCCACTTTTAAATAGTAATATCGCCACGCCTCCTGCATAGCCTGCTGCATCGGCAATGTAAATGAGGAATCCAGCATTGGCTCTCACATTGACCAAACAAACCAGTCGCTCAAAAACAATGCAGTTGAAAGGCACATAGGCCAAATAAATACTGACGGTCAGGCTTATCATCCAGCTAAGCCCTGAAAGTATACCTTGCTGGAAAAGCAACGAACTGACCCCCATGCCAACAAAGCCTGCAACAACCATGATGTGGTTCACCATTAACGCTCGAAAGTGATTGTTTATCCACATTACACAACCAAGGAGTGTAAGCACAACCAAAGAGGCGTAGATTGAGGAAACTGCGAATATGCCCGGTGCATCTCCGTATCCCAATTCTTGCCATAACTCAGTGGCAAAATTGTCACTGAAGTCGCGAATAGCAGAAAGTAACATGTAGGCCAGAGTTAAGCAGGCAAGGCCGGTGAAGTAGTAACTGATTAATGTTAAGCGATCATGGTGGGACATGGGCTGGCGTTTGCGTCGTTCACCAATATCTCGTGTTGACGGCGCTGGGGTGCTGGCCAGCCATCGAACGGACAAAAAAAGTGGCACAGTAAATAACAGACCGGTTGCTGCGGGCATCCAGTATTCGTTTACGCCAAGGTGGAGCATAATAAACAGTCCAGCCGATTTAACTACTCCCGTCGACACGATGAAGCTTACCGATAAAATGGCCGCAAGGATCTCTGTGGTGCGTCGACCTTCCAGGTAACTAAAAACGAGTCCCCAAATCATTCCTAATGGTAGTCCGTTGAAGAACAGCGCCACCCATTTAACGTCATCCGGGAGAAGGGCGAATGTAATGAGCGCGACTTGCGATGCCATGACTAGCAAGAGAATAGCTTTGCCCCGGTGGGCTGTGCTCATTTCTGCAATAACGCGAATACCAATAAATTTTGATACTGCATACCCCACCACCTGAGCAATAATAAGCACGCTTTTAAAGTCTAGACCGAATAATTCTTCTGCTTGTGCGTAATTCGCCACCGTAAAGGGTTTACGAAAGGCATACATACAAAAATAGGTACTGAAGGCGGCAACAGCAGTACTTAAAATAAAGACGATCTGTTCCTTTTTCCAACGAGGAAAAATGCGCTCACACATAAAAAGCGACCCCTTCTTACATTTCTGACGACAGGGTAACGGTAAAGTGTGAACAATTTATTGAGCCAGTAATTATCCTGTGCAAATTACCTCTACTTGTGAAGACGCTAGTGCTTTAATTAATATGTTTGATGGCTGTTGTTCACAAATGAGCGTGTCGACTTGTTCAAGCTGCGCAAATTGAACGGTGCCCGCAGCGTCAAACTTTGAGGAATCTGTCAGTACGATCTTTTTTCTGGCAAGCGTGAGTAAGGCACGCTTAAATTCAGCTTCTTCCGTACTGAAGTCCAGCCATCCACCTTCTGCACTCACTCCGCCCGTTGATAAAAAAAGAATGTCTGGAAAGTGGCGTTGAGCCTGACAAATTGCATCGATACCAAATGCGGCTCGATAATCCATATTCACCACACCGCCAATAATTACCAGGTTGAAGTCGGGCTTACCGGCAATTTCTCCAGCGACTTCTAAAGAATTAGTAATAACAGTGAGGTTCCTTTGTTTTGCGAGTGATTTTGCCAGCCAAAAGCTGGTGGTGCCGCTGTCTATAAATATTGTCATTCCGTCAGTGATGCACATTGCCGCCCTCTCGCCAATTCGCTTTTTACTCCCGGCATTGCGATTTACACGTTGGTAATAGGGCGGTTCCAACTGAGACGCAGGTAATCTTACTCCGCCATGAATTTTCTCAACCCTGCCAGCCGATTCTAATTGGCGTATGTCGCGGCGAATGGTTTCTTCTGATACATCAAACTGACGTGATAGCGCAGTAACGGTAAGAGAACGGTGAAGTTCTACTAATTCTAGAATTGCTGTTTGCCGGTCTGTCATGGTGTTGTCTCGAGTTTTTATCGAAGATAAGTATATGCACTTCCTTGAGGTACTCAAGTGAAAACCACATTAATCCACAAAATGTCACATCAATTCACACAAATTGTCACATTATTTCCTTACTCTCAGCCTCATCGACCTATCGGGCTTGTCTTGCCCGACGTTCGCTTTTCACATAAAACCACACACAAGGAAACGAAATGAAAAAGCTTAACTGCTTTGCCCTTTCACCATTATTGCTCGCAATGGCAGGTCCTTCAGTACTTGCAGAAGAAGCACCAGAAAAAGAAAAACAGCAAACCGAAGAGATCGTTGTCATTGGTCAGAAGCAAACCTTTGCATCTAATACCGTCTCGATGGACATGATTTCCCGCCGTCCAGCCAACGCTTCAGTGAATACTGTTGTGCAGGAGTTACCGGGCGTGATCGTTCAGGAAGCGGACACATTTGGGTCATCTGACTGGATGACCAACATTCGCATGCGTGGCTTTAATACCAGCAATGGACAAATTGGTACCACTTTAGATGGTTTACCAAATGGCGGCTCCGGCTACGGTGGTGGTAGCAAAGCGAATAAATTCATCGACGTATTCGATTTAGAAACCGTTGAGGTAAGTCAGGGAACTGCTGATATCAGTTCGCGCTCAAATGAGGCGCTAGGCGGTACGCTAAACTTCATCACAACTGATCCACTAATGGATGAAAATGTTAGTGTTTACTACATGGCCGGGGACCAGGATGCACGCAAATATCGCTTCCGTTACGATTCAGGAGAGGTGTTTGAGAATACCTATTTCTTTATCAGTGGTTCATCTGCAGAAAACAAAGATGTGTGGGACAATGAAGCGGTTACTGAAAAAGATTATTTAACAGGAAAGCTTATTAGCGATATCAACGGCTATAACCTTACTGCCTTTGCCACTTTTAACGACTCTAACGAAAACGAATATGAGTATGTATCGCTGGAAGATTACTATGAAAACCCGCGTCATGATGCACTTCATGCTAACTGGACGGGCATTCCTGGACTAGATGAAAACAACAGAAATGGCTGGCGAGCACTACGAGAAAATAAATTTTACAGCCTGAAGTTAGACAAAGACTTTGGCGATTTCGCTTTTACTACATCTGCTTATTTTCATCGCATGGATGGTCGTGGTGATTGGATCCCGCCTTACGTCACTGATGTGGATGGCGATGGTACATTAGAAGCCGAATTATCAGGAAATACCATTTACGGTGATTACGAAGGCGATGATATCTATTATGTCAATGCTGGTACCACTACACCAGGCACTTTGATTGATAGTTGTGAAGGACGTTATGGATTAAGTGCAGCACAAGATCCCAACTGTTATGAAGGCAATGTAGAGCCGGTGAGTTCGTATCGTACTTCAAACTATAGTAACCGTCGCTTCGGTTTAAATGGGGATATATCTTACGATTTCGTAACGGGTTCGGTGGCGCATACCGTGCGTGCGGGTATTTGGTATGAATATTACGATGCCGACGTTACACGACAATGGCACCTTATTAATAATCCTGAAACCAGTGTTGAATTTAGTCAGACTCCTTACTGGGTGCAATACAAAACAGAATCTAACACCAAAGAGCTCATGTATTACATTCAGGAAAACCTGGAAGTCGGGCCTTTGGCTGCCAGTGTCGGTGTGAAGCAATATCAGGTTGATACTCAAGTCGACCATTTCTACAACGATGATCGCACCGCGAATTTGGATAACACGTCAGACCCTCTGCTGTACGTTGGCGCGACATACACTACGCCCCTTGATGGTCTGGAAGTTTTTGCCGGTTATTCAGAAAACTACAAATCAATCACGCCGGGGATCATTGACTCGGGATTATCGAACAATGAATTGGGGACTATCGACCCTGAAACCTCCGACAATATTGAAGTGGGTTTTCGCTATAACAACCGCGACTTTAATGCTGCTGTGACCTTATACGACATCAAGTTTGATAACCGCATCGTACAACTGGATACCAGCGTGCTTGATGGCATAGACTACAAGGAAGAAGTGGATGGCTCGTACATAAATGCAGGTGGTCAGAAAAGCAGAGGTATGGAACTATTGGCTTCTTATCAGCTAACCGGAGCACTGCGGTTGTCTGGATCTTACACGTATGACGATTCCGAATACCTGGGGACAGGGGATGCAGGTCTGGATGCTGACTCGGGCATTGTGGCGGGCAATCAGGTGTACGGTGGCCCTGAAACCTTCTACTCGTTAGCACTTGATTATATGGGCGATGCGATGAGTTCGGGTTTGTCATTAAGACATATCGGTGACCGGTTTATTAATTTTGAAAATAGTGCGTCCGCGCCAGCTTACGATGTTGTAGATGCATACATTGGCGCAGATTTTGTGAATGTAACGCCACAACTTAAAGAAGTGCATGTTCGCTTGAACGTTAATAACTTACTCGATCGCGAGTACATCATAGGCGTAGGCACGAACAGCGTTTATCCTGGATCTCCGCGCACAGTGTCCTTGACAGTTGGTGCAGACTTCTAATTTTTAGCATCAATGCTGTCATAAAGCATGACCACTATGCCCCTGTTTACCCCGCGGGGGCATATTTCTTCACTAATTATCAAGGTAATTTCATGGCCGACTTTAATCGCCGTCAGTTTATTGCCGCCGCTGGCGCCACCAGCTTGTTCGCTGCTTTTCCATCAATCGCACGGGCGTTGTCTATTCCTGCCAAGGTAAAAACCGGTACCATTATGGACGTAGAGCACGTTGTCATACTGATGCAGGAAAACCGGTCATTCGATCATTACTTTGGCACATTATCTGGTGTTCGAGGTTTTTCTGATCCGTATCCTGCCCCAGCCAAAAACTGGGAAAAACAGCAGAACAGGAATGTTTTTCTACAACGGAACACAACAAAAGAAGGGCCTGAATGGGTTACACCTTTTCCTCTAAATACCCGCCAGCATTTTGCTCACATGCGGGTACAAGGTACGCCGCACTCCTGGCCTGATGCACAAGATGCCTGGGACCATGGGCGCATGAGTCATTGGCCCGATGCCAAGTACTTACATGCTATGGGCTATTATGAGCGCGACGACATGCCGTTTCAATTTGCGCTGGCTGAGGCATTCACATTATGTGATGCGTACCACTGTTCATCGCAGACGGGTACTAACACAAACCGGCTATTTCTGTGGTCGGGAACGAACAATGGTGATGGTGATCAGGGAGGGCCCGCTATTGGTAATTCCCACGATAATTTGCCCGAAAATGGTGGGTATCCAGAAGCCTATACCTGGACAACTTACGTCGAACGACTGCAAGAAACTGGTATTAGCTGGACCATTTATCAAGACATGGCGGATAACTTTACTGATAATCCGTTGGTAGGATTTCACGCGTTTCAGGCCTCATATTCGGGCGCTGACGACAGTGAACCGGCGCTAGCACAGCGCGCACTCACCACAAGAGCGTTGGACCAACTACGCAAAGATGCCTCTAACGATAGTTTGCCTGAGGTCTCGTATATTATCGCTACAGCACAAGGGTCTGAGCATCCGGGTCCGTCAAGCCCGGCGCAGGGCGCTGCCTATATTGCAGATGTGCTGGATGCATTAACCGCAAACCCAGAGGTCTGGGCAAAAACTGCGTTATTTATCATGTTTGATGAAAACGATGGTTTTTTCGATCATATGCCTCCGCCGGCACCCCCTTCAAAAGAGCGCGATGGTACTTATGCCGGCCATTCTCAGGTTTCCACTGAAGGTGAGTACCATTTGCACTTTTCTCAAGCTGACAAAGATCTTGAGCGTGAGGATTTAATGGGTAACCCATACGGATTAGGCCCTCGTGTACCTGCATATGTTATATCGCCCTGGAGTCGGGGTGGCTTTGTATGTTCTGAGGTCATGGATCACACTTCTGTCATTCGTTTTCTTGAACAACGATTTGGTGTTAGAGAACCAAATATTTCGACGTGGCGACGAGCAGTTTGCGGTGATTTCACCAGTGCTTTCGATTTTGAAACGCCCAATAAATCGACACTTCCGACAATGCCAGATCCCAGAAGCGAAGCCCGCTTGGCTGCCGCACTTCCCGAGCGTACGGTGCCCATCATGCCGAAAGAATTTACAATACCAGTACAAGAAAAAGGCTTCCGTCCACAGCGGCCTAATCAGTACCGGCCTGCAGTATCACTCGGTGAGCAGGACAGTAATCTCCGCCTAACTTTTATGAATGAGGGAAGTAAAGCGATTGTTTTTCATCTTTACGATCGCTACAACTTAGATGCCGTGCCCAAGCGGTATACCATTGATCAGCATCAGCAGTTTACTGACACCATAGCGGCATCGGATGAACGTATTGATGTTCAGGTAATGGGACCAGAAGGCTTTCATCGTAGAATTAAGATGAAGAAGCAGCATTGGGCGCTATTTAGTCAACTCGTATTTGATGTGACGGCTGAAGATTGTGCAGTTACAGCGAAGGTTGACGGTATGACATTAACGCTGAATCATACTCAACCGTCAGCCCAGTCGCTTCCCCGGGACATGAAAGTGACTGTGCCGGTTGATAGCAACGGGCGGTACGATGTCACTGTATTTTTAGGTGGCAATAAAACTAGTTATATACAAATGGCGGGACGGCTTCCCGCCTGATAGTTCGGATCCAATATGCCCCAGTCTGAAATAGTCGTATTTGATTTAGATGGCACGCTCATCGACGCTGATTGTGCGCAGGAATGGTTGATATTTTTGCGGGAAAAGACATTTCCAGGAGCAGTTGAAGCCGAGTTAAATTGCGCTGCAATTATGAAAAACTACGACTCAGGTCGCATGGACATGCATGAATACATGCGTCATTGGGTGATGCCCATCAAAGGGATGTCGGTGTCAGACATTAATGACCTCGCCATAGAATTTGCTGAAACCTCCATTCGACAACGACTTTTTCCTGAAGGCGTCGCACGGGTGTCACGTCACCGGAAGGCGGGGGATACGGTTTTACTTATTTCTGCAAGTCCTTCACTTATTGTTCACCCCATTGCTGCAATGCTTGGCATAGAACATGTCATCGGTTTAAACGTACACATTCAACACCAACAAATTCAAAGTACGTTGATTAAACCGCTTAGTTACAGAGCGGGTAAACTCACATGCTTACAAAAATGGCTCTCTCAATATGGCCTGACGGGCTCGTCGCTGACTTATGCCTACAGCGATTCTATTAACGACAGATCGCTACTTGAATTTGCGCATACGCCGATTGTAGTAAATGGTGATAGGCATATCGCTGGCCTCGCTGAGCAGAATGCATGGCGCCAAGTTCATTGGCAGGTCCCAGCATTGGATTAGCAACATTTATAGAGAAATACGAGCTACTTAGCGAGAGATAGCGGCTTATTAGTCGAAAGATTAAGTCTTGACACATCCTTTACATTTTTCTCGACCGTCCAAATAAAAGACGCTAAATTAGCCGGACTTTGTAGTTGTAGTATCTAAAGTTCAAGGATGAAAACATGAATAACGTTGTACGTGTCTTTTCTCTTTCTGCGTTGGCGCTGGCTGTGTCTGCATGCGGTGGCGGCGGTGGCTCTGACAGCTCTTCCGGCGGCGGCACACAAACGCCTTCAAAAACGCCTGTACAGATCATTTCTGACGCACAATCTCATTCCAAATCACAGTTAACCACAGCTGCAAAAACGCAGGCTGATACCCGTTATAGTGGTGAGTCCGGCAAGGCAGAGATAGATATTGCCCTGGCCCAGCACGTGTACAGTGTATTGTTTGACGACAATATTCTCACTGTGCCTGATATCGGTGAACACGATATTGAAAATGAACTCAGCAGTGACGGTTCAATTAACAGTACTCTTCAGTGTGATGAAAGCGGTACAGTAAAATACACTGGGAAGTTTAATGACAACGGTACCGGTAAGTTGTCCATGGATTTCAGTGATTGCCAGTCTTACTACAACAGCTTTGCGTTGTCCGGAGTGGCGGCGGTTTCTATTGATGTCGTCACCGACAGCAAAATGGAATACACCCTGTATTTCTCCAATCTTAACTGGGAAGACGACGTCCCGGTGTCTATGTCAGGCCTGATCACCTTCAGTGATTCATTTTCAATGCAAACCGGTGTGACGACGTCGGTCAGTGAGCAATATGTGAGTGCTACGGTTGGCGATGAAAGCTATCTGATTGATGCCAGCATGACCACCAAAGATGACTGGGAGTCGCCAGAACTCAGGATTGAAGGCCGTGTCAGTGTGGGGTCTGAAGGTTATGTAGATGTGTCGCTGGATACTGACGAGCTGGATATGCCGTACTTTTACGGCAGTACCGTTGTGTTCAACGACGGTGAAGCACAGCTGAAGTTCTTGCAGGGTATGGTGATGTACACGCAGGATCTCGATAATGACGGCGAGGCGGATGCCGGTAAGTACTTTGAAAGTGTATACGGCTTCGTTACAACACCGGTAAGTGATACTGATTTATATAATCTCGCTGAAATCTCTTTAACACCCTATGTAGAGTCGCCTTATCTGCAAAATTCTGAAGGGCTGTCTGTGGCACAGGACATTGTTGTGCTGCCCGGTAATTATTACGACCTCGATACCCAGGATGAAGATCTGACGGTCAGTTACAACTGGTATCTGAACGGCAAATTGCTTGAAGGCGTTCACGGTAACACGCTGCCTGCATACTCAGTGACGGTTGATCAGTGGCTTGAAGTGTCCATGGTGGTGTCTGACTCAATCAACACGGTGGAGTCCTATCCCATCAGTATCTATGTGGAAGATACTCCTGCGGTTGTTACGGTTAGTAATGTGCCGGAAAATGTCCGTGCCGGCGATACCATTACCTTCTCATTATCACTGACCGATGCAGATGTACCTGGCAATGAAAACCTGGCGGCATTGGCGAGTGCGCCTGAGGGGGCAACGTTTGCTTCGGACGGCACGGTGACCTGGGTTGTACCGGACAATCAGCTTTTCAGTCAGATGGTGTATTCCTTCGGTGTGAGCAACAGTCAGAACCCGAATAACACCATTGAGGAATACTTTGAAATGACGGTGAATGCCGATGAGGAGCTGCCGTTGTTCCGTTCTGGCGTAGAAGTGCCTCACCGGAATAATTCCCAGTGGGTGGCTGATTTTGATGGCGACGGTAGCAATGAATTGTTGGGAACAGACAATGGCTCACGGGTATTTTTACTGACGCTGGTTGATGGTAAATATCAACAGAAATGGGCATATCCCTACGCGCTGTCTGATGAACAAAATATTCAGCAGGTATTGCCCGCAGATATGGACCAGGACGGTACACCTGAAATTTTAGTTATCACTGAAAAAACCTTCTGGCTGATTGATGATTTAACTAAAGATGCACGGGTTTTACTGGAAACCGACGATTATTTCAGTGAAGCGTTACTGGCTGATACCGATAACGATGGCGTCAATGAACTGATTTATTCTGTTAAAAATGCTGATTACGACGCCAGTGAAACAACCATTTTTGTGAGTGAGTTGGGAAGTGAGCTGGTCACAACACTCAGCTTCAGCACGAACAACTTTCAGACAATCGCTGCCGGTAACGTGGATGCCGACAGTAATGTAGAGCTGATTATGAACACCGGTCTGGTGTACGACCTGACCACTGGTGCGAATGAATGGTTTTTCGGCTCCGGATTTGGTAGTTCATTTGTTACAGTTGGCGACCTCAACGGGAATGGTATCGATGAGATCATTGGTGCCGGTGCCTGGGATGCGCTTTACGTGTATTCCGCTGTTGATAAATCTCAGCTGGCGTCATTGTCGCTTGACGATACCTGCGATATGCATGCATACAATCTCTACGATGATGCGACAGATGAGATCGTGGTGAGTGATTGTCAGTGGGGCAATGTAACTGCGTACACTCTTAACGGCAGTAATCAGCTGGATACTGTATGGCAAGTCGGGCTGCAGGACCATGGTTCCTCATCGCTTACCATGGGTGATATCGACAACGACGGCAGTGCGGAAATCTTATGGGGTTCGGGCACCAGCAGTTCCGGTGCAGACCGCCTGATCACTGCGGACTACACTGCCGGTGGCGCAACGGTAAAAGAAAATACCACCGGTGTTCAGCTTGACCATTTCTATGCTGCGGGCTGGTCTGAAATCACTTCCGGTGATGAGCGCGCCGTGTTCTTTGTGCCCAGTACTGAAAGCGGTTATGACGGCTCCGTTATCGTTACGCTCACCGGCGATGGCACCATAACTGTGGGTGAAGAGCTGTCTACTAACTGGGACCACAGTACTCAGGCGGTGACAACTGATTTCAATAACGATGGCGCGGGGGATATTTTCCTGCCTCTGACTTCCCTGTATGACGGCGCATTCGGTGCGGTGCAGTTAAGCGATATGTCAGTTCAGTATTCCATTGACGGTGACTACGACAGCACTATCGGCAAGATAATGGCCATAGACGTCAACGGCGACGGCTATGAGGATGCGGTCTATCAGGACGGATCGGCGATTAAGGTTGTTGACATTCAGAATCAGCTGCTGGTGGCATCGTATACCAGCCCTCAGGGAGTCAGTGATTTTGATGCGGTATTTATTGATGATGTACTGAATCTGGTCGTGACCAGCGGTTACCAACAGGTACAGTTGCTGACGCTGGGAAGTAATGCATTTATCACCGGCAGCTCGTATGACATTGAATGTCCGCAGGTACTGTTTACCGGCGGTGAAAACAGCCGTCAGTTTGTTTGTTCCGGTGGTAACGACGAGGAAATGAACATGCTGGCATTTTCAGACAGTGGTGTGGAACTGGTGGGGGAATACAACTTCCCGTTTGAGATCACCGGTATGATTGTGGACCCTGTTACCCCGTCTAACATGCTGGTGGTAACCGGCGATGACAGCAGTTGGTACAGCTCTCATTCTGTTCTGCGCAGCATCGCAACTAATGGCAATATTGTCTGGTCCGGTCCGAAATTGAACGGCAGAGCAGGCAAAGGTGCGCTGCGTGCCCGACGCTCTGAATCCGGCGATTTAGAAGTTATGCTTGGTACGTCAGCAGGGATGTACTTGATCCACTGATTGATGAGGGCGTTCAGGTGAATTCAGATACCTGTTTTCACCTGAGTTCAGATCATCCCGGCTGTGAGGAAGTTGCCACGGTTATTCCGTGAACCCTGCCGGAGCGCTCCTGCTTTATGCTGCGCCGTAAACAGGTAAGGTCAGCGTAAATTCAGTACCGGTATAGAGCTCGCTTTCAACGCTGAGCATTCCTTCGTGCTCTCTCGCAATTTCATACGAAATAGAAAGGCCCAGGCCAGTACCCGTATCTTCGTCTTTGGTGGTGAAGAAAGGATTGAATATCTTCTGCAAGTTTTCGTCTGAAATCCCGCAGCCATTGTCACGGACGATAAGTTCTACGGTGCCGTTGCTGTTTGCTCTGGTGCGCACTTCCAGCTTACCTCGCCGCCCGGTTTCTTCAATTGCCTGCGCGGCGTTAATCAGCAGGTTGGTAATAACCTGAGAAATTTTGCCAACGTTCATCATAACGCGGGGCAATTCGTCGTAATTAATGTCTACATCGCAGGCATATTTGAGCTTATTGTTCACCAGCGCTAATGTGGTTTTCACACAGTTATTCAAATCAAAAAGTTGCTTCTGATCCGTGTCGATTCTGGAAAATTGTTTAAGGCTGCTGACAATTTCTTCCACTCTCTGTAAACCGTGTTCAGATTCTTTGATGAGATGGGAAACGTCATTACTTATGAAATCCAGTGACTGGTAAGCCTGAGAATTCTTCAATGCAGCTAACTTTTCCAGTGCAACTTCATTGGCAGGTGCTTGTGTGACTTCCATCAGATCTCTGTAGAGTATTTCAAAACTGGCTAAATACTCTTTCAGCGTGTCGAGATTACTGCTGACAAATCCCACAGGGTTATTGATTTCGTGAGCTACACCGGCAGCAAGCTGACCCACTGACGACATCTTTTCTGCCTGAAGTAATTGCTGCTGGGTTTCTTTCAGCGATTTGTTTGACTGCGACAGCTCTTCATTTTTTCTGTTTAATTCTGTGGTGCGTTCGCGGACTCTGTATTCCAGAGACTGATTCAGATTAAGTATGGCATTTTCCGCTTCGGCTCTGCGGATATGTTCTTCTTCAAGGTGCGAGATTAAATGATTGAATACTGTTGCCAATTCTTCGAGCTCATCGTTGGTACGCACATTTACTTTAATATCTTCATATTTGTTTTCTTTTGAAGCCTGAATGAGTCTGCGGGCACCCTGTTGAAGAATGTTGATCTGCTTAGTCAGATAACTTCCGAGAAAATAGGAAAACAGCGCAACAAGAACCATTTCAATGACTGCGATGGTATAAGCCCACTGCTGAATGTCGCTCAGCGACGCTTTCACCGCCGCAATATCAATTCCAAGATCAATATAACCGTACAAGGTATCATCAACCATGATCGGGCGGCGGATATCGTAAATCCCGTCACTGGCCAGGCTGACAGACGTATCGGCCTGAAAGTCTGCGTTCAGTGATTGTTCGTTGCCACCTGATGCGAAGACTCTGCCGGAGGTATCAGTTATTTTGACGTAATGAATGTCGGAATCAGTAAGCAGTTCGTTGACATCAGCCTCAATGCCGGCCAGATCGAATGACAAAAATGCGTTTTTAGTTGTTGAATAAAACAGGTTAGCCGTTGTACTCGCGCGCTTTACCACCGCATCGTTAACCAGGTTGGTCAGCAGGTTAAAGGTTGTCGTCAGCAACAGTGCGAGCAATGTTGCCTCTATTAAGGCCACACCCAGTATTGTTTTTAATTTTAATGATATTCGCATAGGAACTACGGGTTCTCTTGCTGCAGTAAGTCTATGTTCAGCGCCCGGACGTCATCCCAGTCTGCAGAAAATGCTTCCGAGAATCCTTTCATTTTGAGACTGTTTAATGCGTCATTGCCTTTTCCGCCTGGCGTCATGGTTGTGAGAACATTCAGTAGTTGTCCGCGAACTTCCTCTGACAGCCGGGGATGCGTCGCTATGGCATGTGGCGTATAGGCCGGGCTTGACCAGAGCACTTTCAGGTTCTCTTTAACGTCGCCGTCTGTGGCTTGCAGAGACCGGAAAATCCCGCCTCCGGCCTTAAAGAATCCCCTCTTTACATTCAGATAGACGGAATCATGGGAATGCACATAAACGGGTGTAAAGTTGATACCTTCTTTTTGCATGGTCGCACGGGGAATAATACTGGCGGCAAAAGCGGCAGGGGCCGGAAAGGCGATTTTGGTGCCATTAAGATCAGACAATTGTGTAAAAGGACTGTCACGCGGCACAACGATGATGCCCTGAATGGTTTGATCTTTCTGGCGGACCAGCGCGCGGTAACCGGGATTTTTCTGAAAAACGACAAAGTGATAAGGGTTCATGTAAGCAATGTCGTATTTGCCTTCTGACAGTGCTTTTTCAAATGTCGGAATATCTTTCGCGGTTTCAAAGTGAAAAGTGTGTTCGGTCTCAGACCCGATATAGCTGAGCAAAGGTTGCCACGCCTCAGCGAGCTTTTTCGGCGAGTGCTGCGGAACAATGCCCACAGAAAAGGACTCAGCAGCAGCGGAATGTGATATGAGCATTAATAGTATTGCAACGACCCGCCTGACCAACAATTCAGACATATTTTTTCTTCTCCCGCCCCGTAACGTCCACTCGTGCCGTCATCACCATCGTCTTTCTGTAATTCTATAACAAAATATGATGATAGGGCATTGTGTGCAGAAATGCCTTTTTCGCCCCGCTTTCGTTATAATTCTCTGCATCACTTTTTATAAGAACATCTGTTATGGCTACCGCATCTGCTCTTCATATTCTGGTTAAGACCGAAAAAGAAGCCCTTTCCATTCTTGAACAACTGAAGAAAGGCAAAGATTTCGCCACACTGGCAAAGAAACACTCAACGTGTCCGTCGGGAAAGCGGGGCGGAGATTTGGGTGAATTTCGCCGCGGACAGATGGTGAAACAATTTGATGACGTAGTATTTAAAAAAGAAGTGCTTAAAGTGCACGGACCGGTAAAAACAAAGTTCGGCTATCACCTGATCAAAACCTTGTACCGCAGCTGATTTCAATTCAAGGTCTTCCCGAACCGGAAGACTATCCATTCCCTCAGTCGCTATCACATAATAAGTGCAGACGCACCATTCATGAGTAAAATGCTGAACCACAGGTGTGCATTTTGTTTGACAGTTGGTTGTTTTTTATTCTCCTCTGATCTGTTTCGTGTCATTTTCCCTGTTTAAAAGTTCCACAATTGAATGCTTTTATTGATTCTGTGAATGAGCATTATCTCGTCAATCATTTCACTTATTGGCAGGACCATAAATAGTCTGTTCACATCATAGACTTAGATATAGTCAAATTTTTATATAGCATAACTTATTGTATTTAATAATTTTTCGTTCTTTAAGCTCAAATTTTTCATTCGATAGTGTGTTTAAAATATTCTAAATATACAGGGAAGTTTGGCTAAACATTCAGCGCTAACTGACCCCTTGTATATTCCTTTTTGATATAAATATGTATATTGCCACCGGTGGCAATAGATATTAGATTTGGTTAACAATAAAAATTATAAATTAACAATGCGAGCACGCATGTGTTCGGATCATGAGTCTCAGTATCCCGTGCCTGAGGAGAACACATTGAAAGTACTGATATTAAATGAAGGACTCGAACAACAAGGTTACACAGAGAAGCGATGTGCGGTTTCGCCATCCAGTGTGAAGCGAATGGTGAAGCGAGGTATGACCGTGGTCATGCAACAGGGCGCTGGTGTTCTGTCAGGTTATGCGGACACAGAGTTTACTGAAGCTGGTGCTATGGTGGTTGAAGATGCCGGCGCTGCGCTTGAGGAAACGGATGCGTTATTGTGCGTGAATCGTCCTGTCGAAGCGGTATACGCCCGACTGAAACCGTCTGCCCTGGTGATTGGACACATTGACCCCTTTTTCCAGCAGGAATTAGTGGAATCACTGGCGGCGAAAAAACTGACCACTTTGTCGGTAGAAATGATCCCGCGTTCTTCCCGCGCCCAGAAAATGGATGCGCTGAGTTCGCAGGCGAGTCTGGCTGGCTATGTCATGGTGATGCAGGCTGCTACGCATCTGCCGGGCATTCTGCCAATGATGATGACGCCTTCGGGCACCATCAAGCCGGCGAAAGTTTACATTATCGGTGCCGGCGTTGCCGGTCTGCAGGCCATTGCAACTGCAAAGCGCTTAGGTGCCAACGTACTGGCATACGATACGCGCCCGGTGGTAGCCGAGCAGGTTGAGTCGCTGGGCGGTAAGTTCCTGAAAATTGATTTGGGTGAAACCGGCCAGACGAAAGACGGCTATGCCAAAGAGCTCACTGAAGAACAAAAGCAGAAGCAGCAGGATGCCCAGCGCGATGCCATTGCTGATTCTGACATTGTGATTACCACAGCGCAGTTGTTCGGACGCCGTCCGCCGCAGTTGATCAGCAAAGATACCCTTGCGCTGATGCGTCCGGGTAGCGTGGTTGTCGATATGGCTGCCACATCCGGTGGCAACGTGGAAGGCTCTGAAGCCGGTAAAGTGGTGACCGTGAACGGTGTCACTGTTATTGGTACCGGCAACTGGAGTCAGGCTGTGGCGAAAGATGCCACCGACATGTATGCCAACAATGTGTACAACCTGCTGGATGAATTTTTTGATGATGAATCGAAGCAATTCAACCTTAATCTTGAGGATGAGATCCTGGCAGGCTGCGTGATCACCCACGACGGGCAAATCACCAACGACATGCTTAAAAACGCTTATCAGGGGGCCTGATCATGGAAAATATCTATTTGATTTTTATTGTGCTGCTGGCGGCATTTTTAGGCTTCGAGCTTATCCGTAAAGTACCGGCTACGTTGCATACGCCGCTGATGTCGGGCTCTAACGCAATTTCAGGTATTACCCTGGTTGGCGCGCTGGTGGCTTCCGGTGCAGATAACGACGTGCTTACCACTGTGCTGGGTACCGCTGCGGTGGCACTGGCAAGCATTAACGTGGTGGGGGGTTACCTGGTAACCGACCGCATGCTTGGCATGTTTAAAAAGAAAGACAAGAAGTAAGGGGTCAGGAAGATGGAATCTGTAGCATTGATTATCAATCTGGCTTACGTACTGGCTGCCGGACTGTTTATTACCGGACTTAAATTACTGAGTCATCCTTCTACTGCCAGAAAAGGTAATCTGGTGTCTGCGGTGGGTATGCTGGTTGCGGTGGTGGTGACACTGCTTGATCACCAAATCATTTCCTACCACTGGATATTACTGGGCTTTGTGATTGGCGGCGCTTATGGAGCCTGGAAAGCAAAGTCGGTAGAAATGACGCAAATGCCGGAAATGGTGTCGTTATTTAACGGCTTCGGTGGTCTGGCATCGCTGTTGCTGGGCTGGGCGACCATCAGTCAGCTGGCCACGTTTGGCTTCATGGGGGCCACGCACTTTGTGCTGATTACGGTGATCCTCACGATTCTGATCGGTGGTGTTACGTTCTCCGGCTCGGTGATTGCCTGGGGCAAGCTGTCTGGCCGTATGGGGGCCAAAGCGGTTATTTTCACCGGTTTGCGTGAACTCAGTATTGCTCATCTGATTGGCTTTGTGGTGGTAGGTTATTTGTTCGTTACCGATCCGACAAATCTGATGTGGTTGTACGTGACTATCGCACTGGCGCTCAGCTTTGGTGTACTGGCGACCATTTCAATTGGTGGTGCCGACATGCCGGTGGTAATTGCACTGCTTAACAGCTACTCGGGTGTGGCAGCATCTGCGGCTGGTCTGGCGGTGGGCAACACGATTCTGATTGTTACCGGTCTGCTGGTTGGTGCATCGGGTCTGATCCTCACTAACATCATGTGTAAGGCGATGAACCGCTCGCTAATGAATGTACTGCTGTCAGGCTTCTCTAAGCCTGTGGAAGCGGCAGAGAAAATCGAAGGCGAAGTGAAAATTATGGCAGCGCAGGATGCATTCTATGTATTAGAAGCGGCTCAGGCTGTGCTGGTGATTCCGGGTTATGGTATGGCGGTTGCTCAGGCGCAACACGCGGTGCGTGAACTGCAAACCTTGCTGGAAGAAAACGGCTGTACGGTGGAATACGCTATTCACCCTGTAGCGGGCCGTATGCCGGGTCACATGAACGTACTGCTGGCAGAAGCGGATGTGCCTTACGATCAGCTGTATGAGATGGATGATGTGAATCCGCGTATGGAAAACTACGACGTAGCGATTGTTATTGGTGCTAATGACGTAGTAAACCCTGCTGCGAAAGAGATGAAAGGCAGTCCGATTTACGGTATGCCGGTAATCGAAGCTTATCGTGCAAAAACTGTGTTTGTACTGAAGCGCTCAGCCAACGCAGGCTTTGCCGGCGTCGACAACCCGCTGTTCTTCAAAGACAACACAAGAATGGTACTGGGTGACGCCAAAGACACCATCAACACCATCATCCGCGAATTCGGCGACGACTAAACGCTTTCGTGCGAAGGTGAGCCCTCCGGGATGGGAGCGGAGCTGTGTTTTCAAACACGCTGTAAACCCATCCCTGGGAGCTCGACAGCCGCGTCCCTGCGGCTGACGGTTTGAAAACACAGCTCCTTTTCCCATCGCGGGCTCACGCTTCCTGACTCTCAACTCTCAATTTAATACCCTGCGGCAGACGGTTTGGAAACGGAAGAGACTTAACCGCTGTCGGGGCACACTTTGTCTTACAGCCATCAGAAACACGCTGTAAACCCATCCCCGCGCTCACTTTTCCCATCAACCTCCCGTGAATATTGTAAGAAACGCGTAAGTCCTGAGATTCCTGTGCTGGATGGCGGTCAATGAAATAACACCGTGACATTGTTCAGAACTGGCAGGGGGCGAGATGATTATTTCTCACAAGTACCGCTTTATCTTTATCAAAACCCGCAGGACGGCGGGGAGAAGTATTGAAACTTATTTATCCTCTTTGTGTGATTGCCGTGATGTGTTTACGCCGGTTTTCCCGCCTGAACCGGGCCACCGGCCGCGTAATTATAAGCGTCGCTGGGATATCCGGTCTGAGTTGGGAGCTGCCGGGTACGCCGGCAAAGTACAGGCTGTGCTGGACTGGCTTGGGAAGCGTCCTTTCCGGAATCACTCTACGGCAGCGGAGATTAAAGCCAGGGTTAATCCGGAAATCTGGCGGGAATACACGACGTTCTGTGTAGACAGAAATCCATGGGAGAAAACGGTATCGCACTACAATACCTGCAGGCATTACCGCAATCCGCCGGGCGATTTTGAAGATTACCTGTCACGGGAAGAATATTGTTTTAACTACCCCAGCTACTGTGACCCTTCCGGGAATGTGCTGGTCGACAGGGTGTTGCATTATGAAAACCTGGAAGATGAACTGGCGGATCTGTTTGCCGCTCTGGGTGTGCCTTTCAGAAGGGGCGTGATTACTAACGCCGGCAGGATAGTCCGGCAGAGCAAACCGGATTACCGGGAGATATATACGGACAAACAGAAGGCCTTGATTGAGCGAGCATTTTCGCGGGAAATCGTATTGAACGGTTACCGGTTTTGATTTCCACTGCCGGCAATAAGCTTAAGGTTCGCAGTCATTGCGTCTGGTGGAGACGCAGTTTAATGCTCTGATTATCGTCATTTACCGGAAATTCAGGGCAAAGGTATTGCATGTTATTTAATCAAAGAGATATGCTGGCATTTAAGCTGGCAAAGAACAGCATGCTCTGAAATTTAGATATATTTCAATTTATTATCAATCTTTCCCCGGGACACGTTAATTTGGAGCAGCTATGCAAAGAAGACGTTTTCTACAGGGATCTGCGGGTTTAGCATCAAGTGTTGCGCTTGGCGCATGTGTTTCGTCCTCCCAATCTTCATCAGGTAAATTACACACCGGTTTACCGGTACAGATGCCACCACTTAAGCGCATTGAAGCCCGTCCTGACCGCATTATCACTATGAATGTGTGTACACGGCCATTTCGTGCTCAGGGGCCGAGAATTGAGCTGGAAAAGGCGGGGGCAAAGTCGATTGTTCATAACTACGGGCACGGCGGCAGTGGCTGGTCACTGTCCTGGGGGACCGCTGTACTGGCGGAATCTCTGGTCGCTGAGGCAATGAACAAAGAAATTGCGGTTATCGGCTGCGGTGCGATTGGCTTAACCACTGCGATCCAATGTCAGCGTGCAGGCTACAAGGTTAAAATCTACGCCAAAGAGCGTCCGCCGTATGTGCGCTCGTCATTTGCAACGGGGATCTGGTCGCCGGACTCCCGTATTGTAGATTTGGCCCATGCGGATTCGTTTGCACAAAAATGGGAAATGATGGCAAGAATTTCCTTTCGCCGGTACCAGACCTTATTAGGACTCACAGGAACGCCGGTAGAATGGACGACTATATTCCGTGCTTCAGATACGCCATTTTCAGAAACGGGGCACTACGAGGCGAAAGGTGAGCCTGCGTATCCGACTTTTGAACGGGATCTCATTGGAGATATCACGCCTCAGTCTTGGGATATCCCGGCTCATATGAATCCGTTCCCGGTACCTTACGTTCGTCGTTACCCGTTACTGATGTTTAATATCAGCGAGTATTCACGGGTACTGATGGGCGAGTTTATTCAAAATGGCGGTGAAATTGTGACGCGGGAACTGACCAGCCCGTCTGACTTTGCCAACTTCGATGAGAATACACTGGTAAATTGCACAGGTTACGGTGCCAGGGCCCTGTTGGGTGATGACAGTATCACGCCGGTCCGGGGACAAACCTGTAAGCTCATCCCGCAGCCGGAAGTGAAGTACGGCATTCAGTATTTCAATAAGCATGTATCTGTTTATCCGCGGCGCGACGGCTTACTGGTGCAGGCGGGTGGTGATCACGACTTTGGTAATCCGGCAGCCAATATCGATCCTGAAGAGTCGCTGAGCGCAGTGGCGCGCCTTGCAGATTTCATCGCCGCCATGAAGACGGTGTAATCTTCTCCCGTTGTCCGGAGAGAGCGTAACGGTGAAGCGCAGCCGGTGGCAACTTCACCGTTGTCAGAAGGTTTTCTCAGGGGATTCACTGTCATTCAACCTGGCGCGGATGCGGCTTAATGCTACCGGCGTTATTCCCAGATAAGACGCAATTTGTTGTTTGGTGAGTACGGTGTTCAGCTCGGGGAAATCGCTGCAAAAAGTCACGTAGCGGTGTGTTGCTGAGTGCTTCACCATCATGCTTTCTTTTTCTTCCTTACTGATAAAAATATCGGTAAGGAACAGCGCATAAGCCTGCATAAACGCCAGGTTATTCTTCATACTTTCAAAGAAAGATGGCCAGTGAAACGAAATGGCCACAGAGTCCTGCAGTGCTTCTATGGAAAATTGAGCCGGTAAACCCATTGTCATTGCGCGGGTCGAACCAACGATTCTGGGAGCTTTAGCCAGCGTCTGGGTATACTCCTTTCCCTCCTCTGACACACTGTAATACCGCACCAGGCCGGTGTTAAGAAAATAAACTCTGGTTGAACAGTCACCTTGTCTGAATAAGGTTTCACCTTTGGGAAGTACATGTACTTCCGGCGTTAAGTTTAAGCCCGACCAGTCTATGCCGGACTGATAATGTCCGAAGAAATCCTCAAGCTGTTTTCTCAGGCAAGCTTTGTCCATTTACGGCTCCCTTATGATTAAAACCGTTGTCGATCAGCACTAACGCAATGACAACCAGGCTACTGCCAGCAACAAATCCCGCTGATAAAAATAACGCTACCGGTGCGTTGATATTTTCATAGCAGGCCACCCAGACCGGAATGGTATAACTGATCCCGAGCAGACACCGCGCACCGCCCTGCGCCACAATACGCTGTTGCAGTACAAACGTTAAGAGCGTGGTAGCGATAGTAAGGTAACTAATCATCTGCCAGAAGGTGACGGCTTGCCATTGCACCTGAGATAAGTCTCCGGCAAGCAGTGTAAAAGGTAATAACCATAAGGTGCCGGCGAACATGATACGGTATGCGCCGCCAAATGCGGTGTACTGACCAAACCAACGCTGTACAGAGACAACATGTATCGCGAGCAGAATACATCCTGCCAGATAAATCGCATCCCCTGAATGCCATACCAGTCCACCGCTGCGTGTAGACAGCAACACGATAATAGCGCCGGCTGCGCCGCAAAGGTAGCCGAACCACTGACGGGAGGTGGTACGGATGGAAAAAAAGAGTCCGACAAGTGCGCCGAGAAACGGAACGAAGGTGTACATCACCGATGTGTTCAAGGATGTTGTGGTCTTCAAAGCGGTAAACAGGCAAACAAAGAATCCGGTCAGACTCCCGCTGACCAGGGCTAGTTGCGCACCCGCTTTCATTGACGAAATTAACGGGGCGGGATGACTTCTGCGGCCGGCAATATAAAACGGGGTCATTATGAGTAAGGCCAGCAGAAACCGCAGAAATGTCACCGGTAGTGGTGAGGCATAAGCGGTCACCTGTGCAGAGACAACAAAAGAGGATGCCATCAACCACGACCAGAGAATAGCCGGAAGCAACGGAGACTTCATCAGGATTGCTCCGGTGCAGCGGGTTGCCCGTCCTGATGTAAATGCGGTTGCACATAGCGCTCAAACAAAAAGTGGCATATTGCGGTATCCACCGGCAGTATGAAAACACGCTGCAGAATGTGGGTGAGTTGCTCTGCTGATGTCACCCGGGTTTCTTCTTGTCGCCCCTGAAATGTGCTGGTGAGGGTATGATTAATCAGCGCATGAGTTTGATCAGGTTTGTTGATACTGACCACTAAATTATTGACAAAAACAGCCTGCGGATGGGCGATGGAATATAAGTGGCCAGCGGTGCAATCCGCTTCCGAATAGACGGCGGAGTCAATACGGTAGAGCACGAAGGGGCAGCCTTCTTTAATCAACGCCACGTCGTATTCTCCGTTGGGGAGTGGTTTAATCGTGTATTGCCTGCTTCCGGTCTGCTGAATACCCTGTTCACTCAATTTAAGTGGCGCCTGAGGAACGGACGCTCCGAATCCGCAGTCAATCAGATAGTCTTCACCGTCGAGGGTTACCAGTGTTACCCGGTGAGTACGGGGTACATCGCGGATATGATTATTGAAGACGCGTCCCATCACCAGCCGGGTGTCGTAACCGAGCGAATCCAGACAATGCATAACCAGTTTATTGTGCTCAAAGCAGAAGCCGCCGGCTTTACGTGTAACCAGTTTGTGGAGAATGGCGCTGAGCTCCAGTGACAAAGTCTCGCGGAGCAACACACCAGTATTGTTAAACGAATAAGTGGCGACGTGACGTTCAACCAGTTTATTGAGGAAATCAACATCCGGCGTTTCCGGCGGGGTTAAACTGAGTTGTGAAAGATAGACATCGAACATTGTGAAGTACCTGTTTAAAGAGAGTAAGCCGTACTCTAAGGTATCGTTCAGATGATGAAATTAACCGGTGTTAAGTGTAACGAAATAAACACGGCAGCCATTCAGAACAAATTTCTGTGTTTTTAACTAATGTTAATTTCATCTTGTCGCTAACCGGTTAAAGTAGCCCCATCATCTACTTTACGGAGACACACCTGTGAGCTTAATTCCTGCACTTTCCCAACGCTTTTCGTTAAAACAATTCTCGTCACAAAAAGTCAGTGATGAAGACATCAACGGTATGACTGAAGCGGCCCGTCTGTCGGTGTCTGCTTTTGGCCTGCAACCTTACCGTCTTATCGTGATTGACGATAGAGACACGCTGAATGCACTGGCGGCGCACACCTTTGGTCAAACTCAGCTGCCAAGCTGCTCTCATTTGTTTATTTTTGCCAACGAAACTGAGATTACTGACAAAACGGTGGATGCATACTTTGACCGCATTTATTCTCAGACCAGCGCGGAAGCAGGTAGTCAGGCGGGCTACGCCGATTACATTAAGTCTTATTATGCGGGTCAGACACCTGAGCAAAAGGTACAGGTAGCGCAGCAGCAAGCTTTCATCGCACTGGGTTCGCTGATTGCTGAAGGGGCGCTTCGTGGTGTGGACACATGCCCGATGACAGGATTTAGTCCTGCCGGAATTAACAAGGCACTGGGGCTCACTGAGCGCGGACTGAATGCCTGTGTCATATGCGCGGCCGGTTACCGCCTTGAAGATGCTGTGGTGCCTGAGAAGGTCCGGGTGCCGGCAGATGAATTTACGCTGCGCGGTTTAGAAGCCGTTTAAAAAAGAATGGCCGGTATCGAAGGATACCGGCCATTTTGTTTTACGTTAGTGATGTTTTACATCAGAACTTCACGTTAACGCCTACCCACAGGTTACGGGCGCGGTCTTTGATGTTGTAGTCATCGAGGAATACGACTTCACTTACCACACCACGACCGGTGAGATACTCGTAATTGCCGTCACCATTCAAATCGTTGTATTCGGTGGTGTAAGACGTGAAATCTTCGTCCAGCAGGTTGTTGATACGGGCATTAACCGACACGTATTCAGTAATACGGTAACGGGCACCCAGCGTCATCAGCTGATAGTTTTTGTAGTACAGCGGCTTATCCAGTGTGCTGTCCCAGCCACGGTAGCGGTCTGAACGGATTTGCGACTGCAGATAAACACTGAAGTCTTCGGTCATATCCCAGTTTACGGTAATGTTCGCCATGTGCTCTGCAGTGTTGGTCAGTGGCTGACCGGCTTCAGGACCACTTTTCTGTTCGCTGTCCGTCCAGGTGTAGTTAGCGGTAACGAACCACTCCGGGCTGATCTGTACGCGTCCGGCCATTTCAATACCTTGCAAATCAACTTTATCAATGTTGATTTTCTGGCTGTAAGTCTGATAACCCAGCTGGTCGTAATCACCTAAGTTAACACAAGGGCGCACGCCGCCGGTGACTTCACAGCTGTAAACCGTATCACCGCTGGCAATTTTGTCTTCAAACTGTGTATTGAAGTAAGTCAGGTTGAAGTTATGGCCTGCATCGCTGTTCCAGTAAACAGCAATTTCACTGTTTACACTGGTTTCAGGTTGTAAGTCAGGGTTACCTGCGAACGGTGAGGTACCCTGACCACCGAATCCGGTGATACCGTCGTACAGGTCAGTGGTGTTCGGCGTTTTATAACCCGTGCTCACACCACCTTTAACTGTCCAGTTATCATTGAAGGTGTAAACTGCATAAATACGCGGAGAAACTTGACTGCCAAAGACGTCATGCTCGTCATAACGGGCACCGGCTGTCAGTGTCAGATAGTCATTCGGGCTCCAGTTGTCTTCAGCAAACAAAGACCACATTTTCTGTTCCTGAACACCACCGGCATTGCTGTCTTCCAGGCCAAATACGCCGTCAAGCAGTTCACCGTCGATCGCCTGACCACCAAGCACAATGTTGTGGTCGCCCATAACATTTGTCACAGGAATATCGACGCGCACGTCAAGCGTATACTGGCTGCTTTCCAGCGGACGCTTTGGACGCGGCAGGAAAGTATCTTCTGCCAGTGCTTTACGCTCTTCTTCTGTCATGCCTTCGTAAGCACCTGTACCGTCATACATTTCCTGCAGTAATAAACGTTCTGCTACGCTCAACGGTAACGTACGGCCATCGTTTGTCGTGTCTACGTGAGACAAGGCCACCATTGATGAGAAGCCGTCAAACTGGCCCTGGTGAGTAATCGACCACCACTCACGGTTGAACTCCTGGTCCGCAGCGTAACCGGCACGGGGATTAACCACACCACGACGATCTGCCCAGATAGACTCAATGTTATCTTTAGTACCCAGAGGATAAGAAATCGCACCGGTATCGATGTTGTAAGTCGGGGTGTTGTCGTAGGTTTGATTCGAGTTGTCGTAATCAAACTTGAAGCTCTGGTTTTCAAATGGCGTGAAGAAAAGCGTAAAGCCAAACTGTTTGCTGTCGCTGTCTACGGTTTTACCGCCGCTGCCGAAGCCCAGTTCACGGATATGGATATCGCCGTTAGGGTCCACATCAGGTGCAAATTCAGGGTTGGATGCCTGACGCTCGTACATGCTGCCCCGTACACCCAGTGTCAGCAAATCTTTGATTAGCGGGCCTTGTGCAAAAAAGTCAGTGGTGATGTCGTCACCGAACTGGTCGTCAGTCTGAATGCTGCGACCAAAGTTGATAGAGCCGGTCCAGTCTTCAGAGCGCTTTTTAGTGATGACGTTAATAACGCCGCCCAGTGCATCGGCACCGTAAAGAGTAGAAGCCGGACCACGGATCACTTCAATCCGCTCAATTGCTTCCATTGGTGGTACGTGACCGAACGCGTTACCGCCAAAGTTATTCGGGTAGATATCACCATGGTTATTCATACGAACGCCGTCAATAAGCAGCAGCGTATATTCGCCGGTAAGACCACGCATACTGACTGTGCCCTGGCCAGTTTTGTCGCGGGTCGTACCGATGTCGATACCTTCCTGAAATTGTACGGCATCCAGCAGTGTAATGAACTGACGTGACTGTAAGTCTTCCTGAGAAATAACGGAAATACTGGCCGGTGCTTCTGTCAGTTTTTGTTCGAAGCCGGTCGCTGAAATAACAATGTGTTCGATATCGCTGCCGTCCGGTGTAGCCGGCGCTTCACCCTGTGCAAAAGAAGCGGTATGAAAAAAAGAGGCAATGATGGCAGAGGCGAGCAGGGTGTAACGTGTTTTCACAGTTCCAGGTTTCATTGAGTCATATCCCGATTGGCGGTAAATAAATAATCCGTAATATAAAAATCGGGACGGAGTCTACCAAAGCGATTATCTAAATGCGAAACATTATTATTCGTCTTTAGTCTAGTGTTTTTACGTATCTTTACGTTTCTTTGCTTTAAATGTTGTGTATTGAATGAAAAAAGCGCAATTTTGTTGCTCTAATGCTGAATGGGGATTTCATTAAAGTAATCTAATGAATTGAAAGGTAGTGAATGTGAATTCTTTGCAGTGAAAGGCTTTTAGTGAAAGACTTTATCCGGCAAAAATTACCGGCAGGAGGCAGATAAGCGTAGATTGAGGAAGATAAAAGGCGCTCAGGGTATCACCGCAAGCGCCTGTGATAAGGTTGGGTTATTTTTTAGACGCTTCCCGGGCCTCTTTAAAGTCGGACTCACCGGTCCATTCCGGCCAGTCGCTGTTATTCGCCAGTTGCGCCATAATTTGACCAATCAGATCCAAATCCTGCTCTACGCCACCTAAATCCCATTCCGGCAGGTAGTCGTCGGCTGCTTTGTGATAGCGCTGTGCAATAAACGACGGGTCAGTGTCTCCCAGGCTCATGAACAGGTAAGACGGAATACCCTGTTTTGCCGCAGCAAAGTGATCTGAACGGAAGAACAAACCATTTTGCGGACGGGGATCCGGTTTCACGAAACGGCCCTGTGATTTGGCTACTTTCGCCACATAATCTTCCAGTTCCGACAACCCTTCGCCGTACTGAAGAATATAGTCGGTGGCTTTATTCACGTTCATGCCGTCAATGTTCAGAAAGGCCACAATATTTTCAGCTGGCACCGGCGGATTCAGTGAAAAGTGCTCAGCCCCAATCAGGCCGGTTTCTTCGGCAGTAAACGCGCCGAACATCATGGTTCTGGCATTAGGACGTTTCTCGCTCATTCCTTTCATTACGCGGGCCAGACTTAGTACACCGGCAACACCTGAAGCATTGTCTACGGCACCGTTTAAGATCACTTCCTTGCCATTTTCAGTGCCTTTTCCTAAACCATCCCAGTGTGCGTGCAGAGCAACCCACTCATCCGGTGTAGTGTGTCCGGGCAGGATACCGGCAACATTCTGCGACTCCGCCATTTCGAATGTGCTGTGCAGTTTGAGCGTGGCTTTAGCATTTAAATCTACGGCTTTGAAACCCGGTGCTGAAGCTTTTGCTTTCATTTCCCGGTAGTTAAGTCCCGCTGCTTCAAATACTTTTTCCGCAGCACGCAGATGCATCCAGCCCATCACACCCACTTTTGACTGGTTATTGTTGTCATCAATTAACGAGTATTTGGTGGTGGTGCCGCCAGCCTGTACGACTCCCCAGCCATAACCCGCCGGCATGGTTTCATGCACAATAAATACGGCTTCAGCACCCTGACGGGCTGCCTCTTCGTACTTGTATGTCCAGCGGCCATAGTAGGTCATGGCATTACCGTTAAAGAAGTCTTTGCGTTGTGAGGCGAAACCGGGGTCATTAACCAGCACGATAACGGTTTTGCCTTTTACATCAACGTCCGCGTAGTCATTCCAATGGTATTCCGGCGCGTTAATACCGTATCCCACAAACACAACGTCGTCATTCAGCGTGATATCAGCAGATATGCGCTCGGTACGGGCCACAAACTCAGCCCCGTTTTCGAAAGACTGATCGCCAATGGTCAGTGTCATATCCTGGTCAGCACTGATTTTCGCCAGCGGGACCTTCTGGATGTAACTGTCGCCGAATGCCGGAGCGAGCCCGATATTCTTAAACTGTGTGACCAGATAGTCGATGGTTTTTTGCTCACCGGCAGAAAGCGGTGCGCGGCCTTCAAAGGCATCGCTGGCCAGAATTTTTACATCTTCACGATATTTATTCAGATTCACCGCTTCACCCACAGGTGAAACCGGTGTGGCGGCAAAAGCACCGGTGGCAGTAAGAAGTGCACTGCCGAAAAAGAGCTGTTTTAACATGATTCCCGGAAATATTGTCTTTATAAGAGGGGACCAACACTACGCAAATCCCCTGTTTTGTACAAGCAGGAACAGGCTAACGGAGCAATGGTATAGACAAATGTTTATTTATTCCGATAGCACACTCTCTGCTTCTGCCATCATCAGCGTGGCTTTCACCGCTGCCTGCCAGCGGGCTTTACGTTTTACTCTTAAGGCATTGTTTGCCGCAGGCGTAAATGCAGAATCGCAGGGGTTCATACCTGCAAATGCATGTAAATCTGATTGCCACCCGGCTTGCAGGGCGGCCAGAAATGCGGCACCCAGCGCAGTGGTCTCCATGATTTCAGGCCGGTTCACCGGAATGTCCAGCGTGTCGGCAAGAAACTGACAGAACCAGCTGTTTTGTACCATGCCACCATCGACGTTTATTGCCGTCGTGCATATGCCGTCACTGTGTATCGCGTCAACCAGATCCTGTGTCTGGTAAGCCACGGATTCCAGCGTAGCGCGAACAATATGGGCATCGGTGGAACCACGGGTTAAACCGTAAATCGCGCCCCGCGCCATCGGCTCCCAGTAAGGTGCGCCCAGGCCGGTAAACGCCGGTACCACAACAACCTGATGGTCATCTTCTACCTGACTGGCCAGTGCTTCTGAGTCTGCCGCATGCTCAAGAATACAGAGACTGTCCCGAAGCCATTGCACCGCCGCGCCAGCCACAAAGATTGACCCTTCCATGGCATAACAGGCTTTACCGTTAATGGTATAAGCCACGGTAGTCAGTAAATTCTGGCCGGAAAATACCGGTGAATCGCCTGAATTCACCAGCGCGAAACATCCGGTGCCGAAGGTTGTTTTTGCTTCTCCGGACTGAAAACAACCCTGACCAATCAGCGCAGCCTGCTGATCGCCCGCCACGCCATAAACCGGCACTGCACAGCCGAACATGCTTTCATCAAGACAGCCAAAATCACCGGCGCAATCTTTTATTTCGGGAAGCATAGAAGCAGGCACACCGAATAAATCCAGTAACTCGTCATCCCAGGTAAGAGTATTGATATTAAAAAGGTTTGTGCGACTGGCGTTGGTGGTATCGGTAAGGTGGTGTTTTCCGCCGGTTAAACGCCAGATAAGGAAGCTGTCTATGGTGCCAAAAGCCAGTTCGCCCTTATCTGCTTTTTGCTGTGCACCCTCCACGTTATCCAGAATCCAGCGGATTTTGGTGGCAGAAAAATAAGGGTCACAGCGAAGGCCCGTGCGCTGATGCAGCCATTCTTCTTTGTCTTTCATTTTATTGCATTGGGATGCTGTGCGCCGGTCCTGCCATACAATGGCTGGATATATCGCTTCTCCGGTTTGTCTGTCCCATACCACGGTGGTTTCCCGCTGATTCACCAGGCCAATACCGGCAACGTGATAGTCTTCCTTGTCACTGAATGTCAGTGCTTCTTTCACAGTACTCAGCGTGGTTTGCCAGATATCTTCCGGATTGTGCTCGACCCAGCCCGGTTTAGGATAATGTTGAGGGTATTCTTCCTGCGCCGTGAAGACCGGTGAAAATTGCCCGTCAAACACGATTGTGCGGGTGGATGTGGTGCCCTGATCAATGGTTAAAATGGCGGGGCGTTGCGGATTATCTGCAGGGGCACTCATGCTACTTTCCTCGTGTTATCTCTGGCAGGCTTACGCTGAGCCTTTTCTATAACAATAGCTTACGGATGAGAACGGGAAAGCGATTTTTCTTAACATTTGCGCTTCAGAGAAATGTCGGTATGGTGAGAGACCGGCAGTTTGTTTTTTGGTCTGCAGCCAGCGTGCGTTGCATCATAATGCCAGTGAATAGATATTCGTTTTTTGTGACATAAAATTATGACGATTTTCATAGCACTGACTTACAAGACGATTATAATGGCGCTCCAAAATATGACGAATAATCCACAACTCGCCTTGTCCAGTATCTGAGACAGGGCGTTTAATTTTTTAAGGTGAAAACAATTGGCTGAGTGGAGCATCGAAGAAGCGGAAAAATTGTACGGCGTCTCACGTTGGGGCGGCGGTTACTTTACCATTGGTGACAACGGTAACGTGCATGTTACTCCTGTCCCCTCTGATCCCAGCATTCGAATTGATTTTAAAGCGGTAATTGACGAAATCCGCGAAGAAGGCGTGCAGTTTCCTGTGGTTGTACGATTCCACGATGTGCTGCGTTCGCAGGTTGCGAATTTAAACACTATCTTCCGCAATACCATTGCCGAGGCGGAATATAACGGTGAATACCAGGGCGTTTATCCGGTAAAAGTAAACCAGATGCGTGAAGTGGTAGAAGAAATCGTTGATGCCGGCGAACCGTTCAACTATGGCCTTGAAGCCGGCTCTAAAGCAGAGTTGATCACCGTACTGGCACTGAATACTAACGAAGATTCACTGACCGTACTGAACGGCTATAAAGACGAAGAGTTCATGAAGCTTGCACTGCTTGGCCGTAAGCTGGGTCGCCGCGTTGTTGTGGTGATTGAAAAGTATTCAGAACTCACTTTGCTGGTTAAAACGGCCAAAGAGCTGAATATCGACCCGATAATCGGCATGCGCTCAAAAATGACCGTTAAAGGCCGGGGCAAGTGGGAAAGCTCCGGTGGTGAAAGAGCCAAATTCGGCCTGACCATCGCTGAAATCTTAAAAGCAGCCCGTTTCCTGCGGGATGAAGGTATGGAGCATTGCTTCAAGTTGCTGCATTTCCATATCGGCAGCCAGTTAACAGACATCCGTTCTGTAAAAGAAGCCATGACCGAAGGCGCACGGATTTATGCTGAACTGCACAAGTTAGGATTCCCGCTGGATTATGTTGATGTGGGTGGTGGCTTAGGTATCGATTACGATGGCAGTGCATCAACCAATGAATCATCCCGCAACTACAACATGCAGGAATATGTCTCTGATGTTGTATACGGTATGAAAGAAGTATGCGACCTGGAAGGCGTGCCGCATCCGAATCTGGTAAGCGAAAGTGGCCGGGCGATTACCGCGCACCACAGCTGCGTAATTACTGAAATCGTGGGTGAAATCCGTTCAGATATGGCAGAAGTGGATGTGACTCCGGTAGAAGGTGAACATGTATTTGTCAGCAATATCCGTGAGCTGTCAGAAACCTTCGATGAACAAAAGAATATGCAGGAAGTGTTTAACGATGCTTCCCAGTGGAAAGAGCAGGCAATGGATGCGTTTAAACTGCGCGTACTGACTCTGGACGAACTGGGTAAAATCGAAACCCTGTACTGGCGCATCATGACGCGCCTGAAGGCTCACTATTCCACAGCGGAGTATGTGCCGGAAGAAATTCAGGGTCTGGATTACAGCTTATCTTCCCAGTATCTGGCTAACTTTTCTGTATTCCAGTCAGCAGCTGATACGTGGGCTATCGACCAGTTGTTGCCTGTCGTGCCGGTAACGCGCATGGACGAGAAGCCGGAGGTTAACTGTTCGCTGGTGGATATTACCTGTGACAGTGACGGTAAGATTGACCAGTTCACGGCAGGCCGCGAAATCACCGATATTCTGCCTATGCACAAGCTGAAGAAAGACGAGCCTTATTACGTTGGTCTGTTCTTAACCGGTGCGTACCAGGACGTAATGGGTGACATGCACAATCTGTTCGGTCGTCTGAACGAAGTGCACATCTTCAGCTACGACGATGATCCACAAGACTTCTACATCGAGGAAGTGGTGAAAGGATCGTCGGTGCAGGATGTACTGGAAATCATGCAGTACAACCCCCGCGCTATGGCGTCTGATGTGAAGCGTATGATTGACCGTCAGATTTCAAGCGGCAACTTAAACCCCCGTGAAGCGGTGAAATGGACTGACTTCTACGAAAATTGTTTAAGTGGTTATACTTATATGAAAACCCGCTCGTAAACAGCGCGGCATTTTAAGTAGATAAAGAAAAGGCAATGTTCCGGTGAACATTGCCTTTTTTGTGAGTGTTGTTTTTTCGCGGCTTACTGGCCGGCTGCCGGCCTGTTTTCTTCTGTCTGTGCGAGCGCTCTCTTCTCATCAGCCTGCTCAAAGTACCGGTCCCAGAACTCCGCTGTGGTGGAGTTAATCATGTTGGATTCGGCGTTCATCAGCATTACATAGCCGGCTTTGTATTCCGGTGAGAACGCCACATCAGCGCGGTAACCTTTTACCCAGCCACTGTGATAATTCAGGCGTTTGCCGTCAAAGTCGTAAATTCGCCAGCCTTTTCCATACCATGCGCTGTTAAGATGCTCCCGCCAGCCGCGACGGTAAACTTCGCGGGTGGTTTTCACCACCGGCGTGGTTATTTCTTCAATCAGCTCCGGCGGCACAACAGTGGGGAATTCCCCCAGCATAGCCTGCAGATAGATGGTCATGTCTTTAATGCTGGCGTTAACACCTGCTGCCGGTGCGAACCGGTAGTAATTGCTTTCAACCATGCCCTCACGCCACTTATCGCGGGCAATGGCAATGTGCGGTCTGGCCCAGCTCTCTGAAGCCATGAGTGCAGCTTTGCCGGCACTGGCCGTTTTCATTCCGAGAGGAATAAACACCTGTTCATCCAACTGACGGTGATAAGACGTATTTTGCATACCGAGATAATAGGCAATCGCTCCGAACATGGCGTTCTGGTAGGTATAACAGGCACCCGGAGCACACAACGGGTCGAGAATGGCGAGCTGTTGCAGCACCCGCTCCAGTGAGTAGTCGGCCTCTATTAAATTATCATAGGCGTTGGGCATAAAGCCGCTGGACTGACTGACAATGTGCTGTAGTTGCAGCGTATCCATGCCCTGACCGGTGAAAGGAATATCCGGTACCAGTTCGCTTACCGGCATGTCCCAGCGCATCTTCCCCTGCTGTACCAGCTTTGCAGTGAGCAGGGCGGTAAAAGATTTCGATACAGATGCGAGCCGGAACACCGTATCGCCGTCAATCATCTCACCGTTTTTCTTTGTGCGGCCGAACACGTATACCTTGGGCGTTTCCCCTTGCTGATAATACACAAAGGCATAGCCCGGCACGTTGTATTTAATGGCTTCCCGCTTCACATAGCGGGCATAGTCGTCCAGCCAGGCTTCATTTGCAGCCACGGCGACAACACATGAGCACGCCAGCATCAACGCCATGCATGCGCGGATAACCAATTTTGACAGGCCTGTAGACAAGTAAAACTCCGTCGTTTTATATGACAATTTCGTTCCGTGAAACTGCGCTATTATTTGCGCAGTATTATGCTTACGGGCAAAGATTTTATCAACTTTGACAAAATACCCTGCCACAGTTTGCGCGCTTTGACCCCATGGATTATGTTTAAAAGATAACCCATGCCCTGATGCCCGGTGCCGTGTTTATGCAGTTGAAAACCTTCGCGCTTACCTTAGCCGCTTACCTGCCGTTGATTACCTGCGATGTGCAGGCGAAAAACCTGACCATCGTCGACCCGGCTGGCAAGCCGGTGGTCAATGCCGTAGTCAGTATGACTTCTGGCAGCACTCCTTCAGCCGGGACAGCGATCATGGATCAGGTCGACAAACAGTTCGTGCCTCACGTGCTGGCCGTACCTGCCGGTACGTCTGTTACGTTTCCAAACAGCGACAATATCCGCCACCATGTATACAGCTTTTCGCAGGCGAAACCTTTCGAAATTAAGCTGTATAGCGGATTGTCAGCGGATCCTGTGGAATTTGATAAACCCGGTATCGTCGCGCTGGGATGCAATATTCATGACCAGATGATTGGGTACGTCTATGTTTATGAAAATGCCCGGGTATTTATCACTGGAAACGATGGCAGTGTTGTGATCCCCGACGGCGTTCAGTCCGTCACGTTATGGCACCCGGAACTGGATATTGTGCAAAGCCGGCAGGAAACGGTCAGTCTGGATGAGTCTGCCGGAAGTGAAAGCATTACCCTGACACTTAAAGCTGCCATTCCGGCTGAGCCTGTGAAAAAGTCACGCACTTTCGGTAGTAAGAAGTTCGGAAGCTGATGATGAGATCGTTGTCTCTGCGGCACAGCCTGTTTCGCATTCTGCTTGGCAGCACCGTGCTGACCGCAGGGTTAATTCTGCTGTCTGTCTGGAATGCCACTGACGACCTGGTTCAGCAGAATCTGGAAAAAGAACTCGCCATCGACACTAACATTTTGCAGCACATTGTTGAGGAACGCACCAAAGCCCTTTACGCATCAACCAAAGCGTTATCCACGGCCTATGAATTCAGAGCCGCATTTGCCAGTTACGATCCGCCCACCATCAACAGCGCCCTGCAGACTATGGATGCCAGACAGGACTTTGATTTTCTGGTGATGCTGAATCTTCAGGATGAAACGATTACTTCCTTTCCGGACGATATTCTGGTGTCAGCTGACCGCTCCTTTGGCGAACGCTACCGCAATATAGACCCTAGTGAAATAACCCGTGATTATGTGTTTATGAATGACACCTTGTACCACGCCGTGGTAGCGCCGGTGGCGGCACCGAGAGTTATCGGATATCTGGGGGCGGCGTTTGCACTGGACGACAACTTCCTCGCCCTGTTAAGCGAAGTGGTGCAGGCCGAAGTGATCATTACGTCCGATGACAACAGTGCCCGTGTGCTGAACAGCAGCCTTCCCCATGATTTTGCGGCAAGGCTTATTGTGCGCAGCGATCGGGAAATCAACTGGTTCCGGATCATGGCGCAGGATGAAAGCCTGTATGAAGTCAGAGAACTGGAATTGCCGGGAATTGACCATATCCCGGTCAAAATTCGCATCGCGCTGGATGTCAGTGAACAGTATCTGAGTGTGCTGGATCTGCAAACGGTGGTGATTGTGATTGCTCTGGGCATTATTGTGTTGTCGCTGGCTATTTCGATGGTTTTAGCCAAGCGGGTCAGCACGCCGGTAAACCAGCTGGTGACTGCTGTTAATGAGATAGCAGAGGGCCATTATCAGGAGCCAGTCAAGTCGGACGACAGAGTGTCAGAAATCGGCGAACTGGCCCGTGCATTTAACACCATGCAAGCCCGTATCCGCTCACGGGAAGATCACATTCTGTTCCAGGCTCAGCACGACATGTTGTCCGGGCTCTATAACCGGCATTTTGTTGAAGAAAAGCTCAATCTGCGCCTGGATGCAGGCGAGACACTGCAAATCCTTGGTATCAATATTATGGGGATCCGTACCATCAACGATTTGTATGGTTATACCACCGGAGACTTCTGCATAAAAACCATGGCGCAGAGAACCCTGTCATGGCCCGGCATGGCGGCCAGACTCGCTGGCGGTGATTTTCTCTTTGTCCCCGATGTGCCGCTGGATGAAACTGCTATCGATGCCTTTCGTCAGCAACTGGAAGCACCGGTGGAGTTCGACGGTCTGGTGATCCCCATGAAAGTCTTTTTTGCTCATTTAAGTTGCCCGTCAGACGGAGATACCACCGAAGAGGTCTTCAGAAAAATTAATATCCTGTCGGATGAAAGCAAGCAACATGATCACTGGCTCATTGCATTCAAAGAAGAAATGCAAACCAAGTATCTGCGCCGGCTTACTATTATCACCGAACTGAAAAAAGTGCTTACCGGCGACCAGACAGAGCTGTCCATGGTTTATCAACCCAAAGTCCACTTACAAACTAACCGGGTGTGCAGCGTGGAAGCACTCATCCGCTGGAACAGTGCAAGTTTGGGATTTGTGCCACCGGATGAATTTATCGGCATTGCCGAACAGGCCGGTCTGATTGAGCAGGTGACCACCTGGGTACTGGACCGCACTTTAGACGACCTTGCGGGATTCCGGCAGCAGGGCTATGTTTTTTCTGTGGCGATTAATTTATCCACTCAGGATATTCAGCGCCCTGAGTTGATGCAGAGTCTGGCTGAAAAGATTGCCGCTAAAGGGCTTACTCCTTCTGATGTGGAACTGGAAATTACAGAAAGTGATTTAGTGGAAGATGCGGCGCTGGCAATCAGGAATCTGAATACACTTAAAGCCATGGGCTTTCATTTTGCTATTGATGATTTCGGCACGGGATATTCGTCACTGGCTTATTTAAAAACCTTACCGGTGCAGACCATCAAAATTGATAAGAGCTTCGTGCTCAAACTGGCCAGCGACGACAGCGATCAGCAAATTGTGCGTACCGTGCTGAATCTGGCAGCGGTTTTTCATCTTTGTGTGGTGGCAGAAGGGGTAGAGGATGAACGCTCATTGCAAATTTTAAAAGACGGTGGCTGTGACATTGCACAGGGCTACTTCATCAGCCGGCCACTGACTGTACCCGCTATGTACGAATGGCTGGGTTCCACGCACTACGGTATACGACGAACGGAGACAACATGACATTGCTGCAACGGGTTTGTGTTTTGTTATTGAGTGTGTCACTGCCGGCGCTGGCCGGTTCCGGCAAACTCACCGGTACCGCCGGTCTGAATCAGGTTGAGGGCAGCGGCGGGGGCGGTATTGTGCCCTGGGCCACCTTGTCCGGCTACGACACCGACAGCGAAGTGTCAGTCAATGCCTTTCTCACCCGCGTGAATCTGGACGATTACCGTTTACAGGTTGCCGGCGCCAGTGTGTCACTGTATGACCGCGTTGAGTTATCTGTTGCCAGACAAACCTTCGACCTGTCCACCATCGGCGGAGATATTTCGCAGAACATCTACGGCGCAAAAGTCAGGCTGTGGGGTGATGTGGTGTATTCTGATTTACCGCAAATCAGTGCCGGTGTGCAGTTCAAAGAATTGCAGGATGATGCTATTGCCTACGCCCTCGGCAGTGCTGACAACACTGGTACCGACTTTTATGTGTCGGCTACTAAAGTGCACCTTGGCGCAGTGGCAGGTTATAACCTGGTGTGGAATCTCACCGCCAGAATGACAAATGCGAACCAGATGGGGTTGCTGGGCTTCGGTCACACCGCGGATGATGACTATGAAGTGATGATGGAAGGTTCGGTAGGGGTTCTGCTTAACCGCCATGTTGCTGTGGGGGCCGAATACCGGCAGAAACCAGATAACCTGGGATTGGGAGAAGAAGACTGGTGGGACGTATTCGTTACCTATATTCCTTCTAAATCTTTCAATGTCACCCTGGCGTGGGCAGAACTTGGCAGTATCGCCGGCGCACCGGATCAGAATGGCATTTACTTATCTCTCGGAGGCCAGTTATGGTGAAGTTGCTAACCGGTATTTTTACCCTGCTGCTTTTAAACGGGTGCGCCAGTCACAATCAGACACTGTATTCAGAGCTTGGCGGAAAACAGAAAGTTGAGGAGATTGTAAATAACTTCGTGACAGAGGTTGAGTATGACCCCGTTATCCTTCCTTATTTTAAAGGCAGTGATATTGACCGCTTCCGCGCCAAACTGGAGGAGCAGATTTGTATGGTCAGCGGCGGTGGTTGCAGTTACACCGGTGACACCATGGAGCAGGTTCATGCCGGTATGAACATTACCGAAACCCATTTCAATCACACCGTCGATTTGCTGATTAACGCCATGGACAAATCCGGCGTCCCTCACCCCCTGCAAAACCGTCTGCTGGCTGAACTGGCAAAGATGCGGGGTCAGATGCTGTACCGCTGAGTTGTAAACCCGGCGCCACACCGTTTATCAGTGAGTGCCGGTTTCGTCGCACCCGGATGATGAAAATACTATACACTGCCTGCTATTGAAGATAATGGCAGGAGCACCGGCTTTGACCGCCACACCGATACAACCCGAAGATACTGAACGTTTCCGTCAGGCCCGCCTGTCACGGGACAGCCGCTTTGACGGCCAGTTTTTCGTTGCGGTGAAATCCACCGGTATTTTCTGCCGCCCGGTATGTCCCGCGCGGCTGCCTAAAGAAGAAAATGTGGATTACTATTACCACGCCGCACAGGCAATGCACGCCGGATTCCGCCCCTGTTTACGCTGCCGCCCCGACAGTGCGCCTTTATCGGGTGCATGGAATGGTGTGAATACGACCGTAAAACGTGCAGAAACCCTGTTGAGTGCCATTCCCCCGCAACCGGTTACGACAATTGCTGAACGGCTGGGTATTTCAGAGCGTTACCTGCGCAAACTCATCAGTTCACGGCTTGGCATGCCACCGGCACAGTGGCAGAAATATCAGCAACTACTGTTCGCTAAACGGCTGTTACAGCAGTCTGATATGTCTGTGGAGTCTGTTGCCGCTGCCGCCGGTTTTGGTTCTGCCAGACGCTTGCAGGCTGCTATGAAACAAACCTGGTCTATGTCACCCAGCCAGATACGGGGAAGCAAAGCGTCAGATCGGGATGTCACTCCGGTAATCAAGGTTATGCTGTATTACCGTCCGCCTTACAACTGGGAGCATGTTCAGCATTTTCTTTCCGGCCGTGCCATAGCCGGTACAGAGACGGTGACTGATAACACTTACCGTCGAATATTCAGCGGCCCTGATGGTAAAGGAACCGTGGTGGCAGAGCATCAGCCGCAACGCTCTGCCTTTGCAGTTACGCTGGTCACTGATTTTCTGCAGGGAGCCAGATCCGTTCTGGATAACCTCAGCCGGGTGCTGGATTTACATGCCGACCCGCATTTAATCAATCAGGCACTGATTGCGGCAGGGATCCCTTCCGGCGACATTGTTCAGGGGTTACGGCTGCCCGGCGTGTGGAGTGAGTTCGAAGCCGGTTGTCGGGCGGTGCTGGGGCAGCAGGTATCAGTTAAAGCAGCAGTCAACAACGTGGCACTACTGGTGAACGAGCTTGGAGAGACTGCCGGAGAAGGCAGAGCATTTCCTTTACCGCATGCGGTAGCCGGTAGCGAGCTTGCTTTTTTACGGATGCCCGGTGCCCGGAAGCAGGCGCTGCGTAATCTGGCCGGCTTTTATGCTCAGGAGGATCGTTTAACCGGCGCTCAGGGTGACAAAGAAAGTACCTTACTGGCATTGAAAGGGATTGGTCCCTGGACCATTGACTATTTGATGATGCGGGGCGTGAGTGATCCCGACCGTTACCTGAGCGGTGATCTGATTGTCCGTAAGGTGGCAGACAAGCTCAATCCCGAACCGCAAAAAGCAGCGCCCTGGCGCAGTTACCTGACGTTACAACTTTGGCACATGGCCGATCAGCTAAAACAGGAAAAACCGGATGCATAATGAAACCCGCATGTATAACGAAACAACAAACAGCCCTTGCGGAGTGGTAGAGGTTACAGCCTGCGAAAAGGGGATAACCGCTATCCGCTTCACAGAGTCTGACGACATCGCAGAAACACCCTCTGCACTGACATCGCAGGCTTGTGCCCAGTTACAGGAATACTTTGCCGGTAAACGGACAACCTTTGATTTACCCTTGGCCGCAGCCGGTACCACCTTTCAGCAACAGGTCTGGCAGGCATTACTCAACATTCCCTATGGCAAAACCTGCAGCTACGGTGATATTGCCAGAGCAATCGGAAATCCCAAAGGTGTGAGGGCTGTGGGACTGGCCAATGGCAAAAACCCGCTGGCCATCGTTGTGCCCTGCCATCGTGTGATAGGTGCTAACGGTAAACTTACCGGCTATGCCGGCGGACTGAACAGAAAACAACAACTATTAGCTTTAGAAGGAGCGCTGTAACGCATGTCAGCCAGAGATACGTTCGCCCTGGTAATACTGGGGGCGATTTGGGGTGGTTCATTTATCTTTATGCGGGTGGCTGCACCTGAGTTCGGTGTATTTGCGCTGGTGGAAGTCAGAACCGTAATGGCAACGCTGATCATGTTACCGTTTTTGCTGGCCGCAGGAGGATGGCGGGATATCCGGGCTCACGGCTGGAAAATTGCTTTTATCGGCTTAACCAATACGGCAATACCCTTCGTGCTGTTCAACTATAGCAGCCTGTATCTGGAAGCCGGAATCAATGCCATTTTGAATGCCACTGCGCCTATGTTCGGTGCTCTGGTGGCACTGCTGTGGCTGGGAGATAAATTGCGCCTGTCTTCTCTGGCCGGACTGCTCACCGGATTTATCGGCGTGGTGGTATTGAGCGCACATAAAACCGGCAGCGGTGACGTAAGTATTGTGCCAATTCTGGCCGCCTGTTCCGCTACTGCCTGCTACGGTGTGGCAGCCTGCGCCATGAAAAAATGGTTAAGCGGTGTGCGTCCCCTGGTCGTTGCCACCGGCAGTCAGATATGGGCATCCCTCTTCCTGCTTCCGTTTTCCCTGGCAACTCTGCCCGAAGCCATGCCATCTGCCATTGCCTGGGTGAATGCGCTGGCGCTGGCAGCAGGCGGTACCGGCATCGCTTACCTGCTGTATTTCCATCTCATCGCCAGTGCCGGTCCGGCCAAAGCCATATCTGTCGGCTATCTGGTCCCTTTATTCGGCATCATCTGGGGAATATTATTCCTCAACGAAACCCTTTCCCTACAAACGATGACAGGTGGTGTGCTTATACTATTCGGGGTTGCGTTGACTACCGGTGTGGCAGGACGGCTGGTCCGGAACGGGAAAAAGCAGACTGCGGCAGAACGCCCCTGAACGGGGCGTTTCTTATTTAACTGATTAACTGCTTACACACACGGTTACTGCCGTCGCGCCGGGCCTGATACAAGGCATCTTCTGCGTTGGCTGTTAATTCGTTCAGCGGCTTACTGGATGCCGAGAAGGACACGCCAAATGAACCGGTCAGCTGAATTTGCGGTTGCATGTCGCTGGTGTCCATACTGGCAATGCCCGAACGTAAGGATTCAGCAATATCCATGGCTTCGTGGGGACCGGTTTCCGGTAGCAGTATTATAAACTCTTCGCTGCTCCAGCGGCCCAGAATATCTTTTGTGCGGATACTGGTCAGCAGATGGCCTGACACTTTGTCCAGCACCTCATCACCGGTATTACGGCCGTAGGTATCATTGATTGTCGGGAAGTTATCCACGCCCACTATAATGACGCTGACAGACGAGTGATTGTCGAGGAGGGTACGGTACTCAGCCTCCATTTTCTGGCGATCCGGCAAGCGCTGAGTGTTGCGAATGACCATGTCCGGCTGCATGTCTTTGCGGAAATAATACAGCAGGTGATAAATCATCAAAAACAGTGAGAACACCACAACCAGCAGAGTCACTACGCTGATGACAAACGCTTGTGAAATATCCGCCTGGCGTTTATTCAGCGGGCTCAGCAGGAATACGGTCCAGTTGAACTGGTTGAGTTTTACCTCTGCAATCAGATACTCCTGCTGATTGATTGTCACCAGCCGGTTATTCAATGCACGCTGATCTTTTACATCAACAGGCAGACTGGCGTACCAGGTCAGTTCATTCAGGTTGGTAAAATCGGAATATTCAGCCATCAGGTTGGCATCTGACGACAACATGATATCGCCTTTTTCATCCACAAACAAAAAGTCGTAGCCATACTGCTGTTTGTAGGAATCGAAGATGCTGACGAAGCTCTTCAGGCTTTTCCCTACACCGAAGAAGCCGAGAAATTCTTTCTTCTCGTTATAAATTTTAATATCGATATAAAAATGGGTGTCTTCCCACTTACCGATATCCGCCACACGGTCTTCCGGACGTTCTTTGTATTTGAAATACCAGCTTACTTCACCTTTCACCAGAGGAATGGTGGAGCCGTCTGAGTTGTACTGCATGCGGGCTTTTTCGCTGGCGATAAAGAAGTACAGGCCGAACTCTTCCTCAAGGCGGGAGAGCGCTGTGAAAATGTCTTCTTCGTTCACCTGATCTTTATCCATCAGTTCTACCAGTTCACGTGAATGGCCCAGAGCCTCAGACACATGAAGGGGTTTAAGTAACTGATTAACGATAAGAGAAATTGCGGGCGACAACGATTGCTGTTGCGCACGGCTTTGTTCCGCCACAATTTTATTTACACTGAAGTGAACGAGCGTCACGATGGCTATCACCACCACTGCAAATAACAGTAAAATACTGCGGTGAAGTGTCCTGAACGTTTTCACAGACTACCTGCTCTCCCTGGCCTGTTCTGTATAGATAGATGACTAAGATATGAGCGCGCAGTATACCTTTTCACCAATGAAACTACTACCCGGATTCGTCGATTCCGGGCTGCCCGATACTAAAGAATAACGCTTCCCCTGCGAAAATAACTGACGATGTCGCTGACTTGTCACCAGCATGTGGTTACACTAGACCGTCAATTTTTATGTGCAGCATTGTTTTAAGGATAATCCATGGCTTTTTCTGTAGTCGTCCTCGCCGCCGGTAAAGGCACCCGTATGAAGTCCTCATTACCTAAAGTCCTCCATCCTGTCGGTGGGATCCCGATGGTTCAGCGTATAATCAATACGGTTGAGGCACTTAATGCCAGTGCTGTGCATCTGGTTTACGGACATGGCGGCGATCAGCTTCAGGCAGCGGTAACGGGTAAAAATCTGAACTGGTGTTTGCAGGCAGAACAACTGGGTACAGGTCATGCGGTTCAGCAGGCTGTGCCTCACATCAAAGACGACGAAGATGTGCTGGTGCTGGTAGGTGATGCGCCGTTAATTCAGAAAGCGACGCTGGAGCGGCTGGCAGCGGTGAAAGCAGAATGCGATCTTGCTTTGCTGACCGTTGAACTCGACGACCCTACAGGTATGGGGCGTATTGTTCGCGAGAACAACAACATCACTGCGATTGTTGAGCACAAAGATGCCACTGATGCCCAGCGTGAAATTAAAGAAATCAATACCGGCATGATGATGATGGCGGGCAGTGATTTAAAACGCTGGCTGGGTAATCTGAGCAACAATAATGCTCAGGGCGAATATTATCTTACAGACGTTATTGCCATGGCGGCAGCGGAAGGCAAACAAATTCAGTCTGCCCATCCGGATGCTGTTGAAGAAGTGGAAGGCGTGAATAACCGCGCCCAACTGGCAGCACTTGAAAGAGCCTTACAGGCCCGTCAGGCACATGCGCTGATGATGGATGGTGTGACGCTGGCGGATCCTGCCCGTGTCGATATTCGCGGCGAAGTGATTACCGGCAATGATGTGGCGGTAGACGTTAACGTAATTTTCGAAGGCAAGGTAACGCTTGGCAGCAACGTAAAAATCGGTGCGAATTGTATTTTACGGAATTGTTCGGTAGCTGACGGTGCGGTAATTGAAGCCAATTCAATCATTGAAGAAGCGGAAGTAGGCGAGCATTGTACTGTAGGGCCTTTCGGCCGTTTACGCCCGGGCGCAGTGATGAAAGCTAACGCCAAAGTAGGTAACTTTGTGGAAATGAAGAAAGCCGTGTTAGGAGAAGGTGCGAAAGCTAATCACCTGACTTACCTTGGCGATGCTGAAGTGGGGGCCGGTGCGAATATCGGTGCAGGTACGATTACCTGTAACTACGACGGGGTAAATAAATCTAAAACGATCATCGGTGAAAATGCTTTTATCGGGTCTAATTCAGCGCTGGTGGCGCCGGTTACGATTGGCGAGGGAGCAACGGTAGGTGCCGGTTCAACCATCACGTCAAACGTAGAAGACAAAGCGCTGGCAATTGCACGCAGCAAGCAACGTGTGATTGCCAACTGGCCCAGACCGGTCAAAAAGTAAGTGCTTACTTTTTAGCCTGTCCTATTCTGTGGCAGGCTAAATCCAGCCCTGCTCAAGGGCTTTCAGGACAGCGCGGGTACGGTCTGGCACGTTGAGCTTGGACAAAATGGACGACATCTGATTCTTTACCGTGCCCAATGATTTAAATGTCACCTCAGCAATTTCCTGATTAGACAATCCCGCAGCAACCAGCCTCAGTACCTCTGTTTCTTTGTCTGATAACGGTTCGGCATCCTGTGAAAGCTCTGAATTCTGTTTGCCAGCCTGCAACTGAGTAAGTAATGTGTGAGATAACGAGGGCTGAAAGAGGTTGCCGCCTGCAGCCAGCCGTTCAATGGCGTCTACCAGTACATCCAGTGACACATCTTTCAGTAAATAGCCTTTAGCACCATTTTTCAGTGCCCGGATCACGGTTTGATGGTCATCGAATGTGGTCAGCATCAGAACCGGTGGCATGTCCGGCAATCCGGCCATTGCTTCCAGGGTACTCACGCCGTCCATTTTTGGCATTCTGATGTCCATTAAAATAACATCCGGCTTTTCCCCCCGGTTGAGGAGCTCAAGTACTTCTTCGCCGTTGGCGGCGTTTGCAATTACCTTAATGTGGTCGGTAAGGCTAAGAAGACTGTTTATTCCCTGACGAACCAGGATCTGATCATCTGCCAGCATGACACGAATCATTTTGCATCTCCCGGCAATGACAGTTTTACCTCGAAGCCGTGTTCAGAACTGTTAAATGCGATGTTTCCGCCGACAGAGACTGCCCGTTCTTTCATTCCTTTCATCCCGTTTCCGGCAACCGGTGCGCTGCTGCCGGTACCATTGTCACATATGGTCAGCTCCAGCCCTGCCTGTTTTCCGGTGTCAGCTGTCACCGTGATATGTGAGGCTCTGCCATGCCTGAGGCTGTTGGTAACGGCCTCCTGCGCAATTCTGAAAACCGGTTCAATCAGAGGTGCAGGTAACGCCGGTGCATGGCCTGTGTTTACTGTTACCGTGTAGCGTTCTGTAGAGGTTGCCAGCAGTGATAAAGCTGCATGGAGGGACAGAAAGGTGTCTGTGCGGATATCTGAAACCGCCTGGCGTACATCACTCAATAATTCCGCGGCGATGGTTCTGCACTGACCAATCACCGGTTTGAGTTCAGGGCAAGATTTATGCTCTGCAACCTGTAAATGAATTGCCAGTGCCGTCAGGTGATGCCCGGCCACATCGTGTAAGTCGCGGGCAATGCGGGTACGCTCTGCTTCCTTCACCGACAAGGCCAGTAATGATTGAGTTGCCTGCAGCTCGCGGTTCAGTGATTCAGCCTCTTCTTTTGCACGCAGTGCCTGCTTTCTCGAATCCGTCATCAGCATGGCAAACAGATTAAATGACCAGAACAGAATAGCGGTCAGCCAGCCCTGAGATTGTTCCCACACGATGGTCAGACTCAGTGCCTGCGGTACCGCCATGAAAGGGGACAGATACAGTGCCGTTCTGATCGGGAGTATCAATACCAGCAGGGAAGACAGCAGCACCAGATAAATCCCTGAAAAACCAAACGGCGAAACGAGACAAATACATACATAAAGCAGGTACAGGCAAGTGAGCAGTAAACCGAAACGACGGCCGTCAGCTGCATCCGGAACGGTTGCCATGAAAAGGATTGCACCGAAAAGCAGTTGCAGCGTGAGCAACGGCCACTGAATGGCAGCATCGCCGGTGAACACATGAACATGGCTGAGCAAGGTTACCAGTGCCCAGGTTGCCAGTGCGAAAGCCTGTAAAGTGGAAAAAGAAAATATGCGGTTCATTACATTACTATTCCCTTTTTCCACTTCCGGCTCAATAGGCCGGAAGTCACTTTTGACAACGTGACTTCCGGCACTACCGGCAAAACCAGAGAGAAGGAACAATGGTTGTGTCTTCATTAAAGGGAAGGAGAACACCATGACTGAGCTGATGCTAACACTCTACCGGACAATCATTATTTGCCATATTGCGGCCGGTGCCGTATCACTAATATTGTTCTGGGTACCTGTAGTCAGTAAAAAAGGAAGCCGCCTGCACATACAGGCGGGAAAAGGCTATGTATGGTTCCTGTACTTTCTTACCGCCACAGGATTCATTTCATCCTTAATGGTTATTACTGATCCGCAACTATTTAAACCGGGTCACTTTGCCCGTACTGACGATGTAGCAGGGATGACAGAGGCCGTCAGACGGTTCTGGTTGTTTCTGATTTATTTGTGCTTACTGGTACTGACTAACGTGCGTCACGCTGTAATGGTGCTGAAAGCAGGTAAAGAGACACGTAAGTTACTGACCAACGGGCACGTAATACTGCCGGTAACACTGACACTGGCCAGTTTCTGGCTGTTTTACAGTGGTATGGTTGCAGATATGATCCTGTTTAAAATTTTTGCCTGCATCGGCGGGTTCAGCGGGATCAGAACCGTACTTTATTGCCTTTCCCACCAGGCTGAGCGCCGTGACTGGATGAAACAGCATATCAGTCACATGCTGGGTTCAGGTATCGGTATTTACACTGCATTCCTGGCTTTTGGTGGACGGGCATTACTGGACGTGCTGGCTCAATGGCAGGTGGTGTTCTGGGTATTACCGTCCGTGGTGGGAACTTTCGGTATAGTTTACGCCGTACGACGGTTCACCGGGAAATCTGCCCGCCGGTCTGTGCAACAATAGCCGGCGCATCATGCACCGGCAGTCAGCCGTAAAGCGGTTCAGCTTATTCCAAAGTAGCCAACGTATTCGACATTTCCTCGTGAATGTCAGTACGCATTTTGGCAAGACGGATAGCGTAATCCCGCAGATAAATATCCCGTTCCGTTTCCGGTTTCCATTCCGGGACGGGAGCCGGCTTTCCGTTTTCATCGACGGCCACCATAATCACAATACAGTGTGTCGTCTTCGCGTTATCCTGCTCTTTGGGATCTCTGGCACTGACATCAATGGAAAGGTGCATTGACGTGGTGCCGGTATAGATAATCTTCGCTGTCACTTCTACCAGGCTGCCTACAAGGATAGGTTTTACAAACCGGATCCCGCCGACATAAGCAGTAATACAGTATTTTCCACTCCAGCCTGCCGCGCAGGCGTAGGCCGCAAGGTCAATCCAGCGCATAACTGCGCCACCGTGTACTTTTCCGCCAAAATTCTGATCACCCGGTTCTGCCAGAAAACGCAAGGTTACTTCTCTGCTGCTTGCCATCTACTTCTCCTCAGGACGGTATCAATCCGTCTGCCTGTTCTTTTCTATTTATTAGCTTTTTACTATTGCCTTGTTTTTCAACGCTTGTCATCATTTTTTGTTACGTAACTACGGTGTTTATCGATGAAACGCTGTTTACTGTTACCGCCAGCGGGCATTGTGCTTTGTGGCTTCGGGCTGATTAAGGTAAGGTGCTTCCACTGACAGATTCACAGGACTTTTCATGATCCGCACTCTTCTGGTGGGCTTCGGTTTTTCCGCCACTACATTTCATCTCCCTTTTTTAAATCAGTTATCTGAATTTACCGTAAGCGGCGTAGTGTCATCCCGACCTGACGACGTCACTGCCGTGTTACCGGGCGTACCGGTGTATGCCTCAATGGGAAAGGCGTTCGCTGATCAGCGCTTTGACCTGGCTGTTATCACTACTCCGAATACCTATCACGAAGTGCAAAGCCGGCAGGCGCTGATGAACGACTGCCATGTGCTGGTGGAAAAGCCCTTTACCTTATCCGGTGATGAGGCAGAAGCACTGGTTGCACTGGCAGCGCAGAAACAGAAAAAACTCTGCGTATTTCATAACCGCCGTTTTGACGGTGACTTTCTTACGCTGAAAAAACTGATCAGCGACGGCAGTGTGGGCGACGTTAAGCGCCTGGTTTCCCGGTTTGACCGGTTCCGCCCGCAACCACGGGACCGCTGGCGGGAAAACGCCGGTCCGGGTGCAGGCATCTTCTGGGACTTAGGTCCGCATCTTATCGACCAGGCGTTGCAACTGTTCGGTGTGCCGGAACAGATCCACGGTGTTGTTCAGATTGCCCGTGAAGGTGGACAAAGTGACGACAGCTTCGACCTCACTCTGTTTTACAACAAGCTGACAGTACAACTGGGCAGTTCGCCATTTCAGGCCAACCGTACCTTGCGCTTTGAATTACAGGGTACGGAAGGAAGTTTCCGGAAATTCGGGCTGGATCCTCAGGAAGATCAGTTAAAGCAAGGGCTCACTTTCGATAACGGGCAATGGGCCCGTGAGCCGGAAGAGGCCTTCGGTGAACTGGCTACGGCGCAGGGAGCGAATATTGTTCCTACACTCGCCGGTGAATATGTCACCTTCTACCGCCAGCTGGGTGAAGCTGTCAGTAACGGTGCCGCATTGCCCGCAGACGGGGAGACGGTCATACCGGTGATCAAACTTATCGAACTGGCCATCGAAAGTGCGGAAACGGGCAAAGTCATGCCTGTATACGTAAATATGAAAGGAAATAACTAAAATATCTTGCAAATCGAAACCTTAACTGCTTTATTAGTTTCAAGTCGTAATTTATAAGTTTCGAAATGCAAAAGCGAAATACCCGCCAACGACGCGATGAAATCGTTGAATGGGTGAATCAGGCTGGCCATGTCCATGTGGATGAGATGGCCACCAGATTCAATACCTCACAGGTGACTATCCGTAAAGATCTTGCCGTGCTTGCCGGCGGGAAGCGAGTGCTGCGTGAATTTGGCGGTGCTGCGCCTTTTCCGTCTTCCGGGGCGGATAAAGGATCTGACAGCGAAACCTCAGCCACACCGGCTTCAGCGAAAACAGCCATTGGTCTTAAAGCTGCGTCGCTCGTGACAGACGGCGCGAAAGTGATCCTCGACAGCGGTAACACCACCGCTTCTGTCGTGCCTTTTCTTAACCACAAAAAGCTGGTTGTCATGACCAATTCTTTGCGTGCTGCCAACGCATTAACGATCGCAGATAACGAACCCACCGTACTCATGACCGGCGGAACGTGGGATGCACACTCGCAGGCGTTTCAGGGCAACATGGCGGAGAAAATGATCAGTGCCTACAGCTTTGATTTGGCCTTCATCGGTGCGTCCGGGCTGGATGTCGAAAGAGGCAGTACCACGTTTAACGAACTGACCGGGCTTTCCAAAGCCATGGCCGGTGTTGCGGCAAAAGTCGTGGTACTGGCTGAGTCAGAGAAATTTACCTTCCGCATGCCTAACCTTGAACTGGCGTGGGAAGACATTGATGTACTCATAACCGATGAGCACATCAGCGAACCAATTAAACAACAAATTGAACAGCAGGGCGTCACCGTATTGATTGCCCCGGCAAACGGAGAATAACCATGTGTGGAATAGTCGGCGCTGTAGCAGAGCGTAATGTAGTCGAAATCTTACTGGAAGGCTTAAAGCGCCTTGAGTACCGTGGTTATGATTCCGCCGGTGTGGCGTTATTACAATCAGGCGGTGAACTTACCCGCATCCGTCGTACCGGTAAGGTACAGGAACTGGCAGATGCTGTGGCGAACGGTGAAGCGTTGGGTTCTACCGGTATCGCGCATACCCGCTGGGCAACCCATGGCGGCGTAACTGAACGTAACGCGCACCCCCATTGCTCCGGTGAGCGTATCTCCGTGGTACACAACGGCATCATTGAAAACTACGAAGCCTTGCGAGAATCACTGAAAGCGCAAGGTTTTACCTTCACCAGTGACACCGACACAGAAACCATTGCACACACAGTACATGCTGAAATGCAAAAAGGCGTGAGCCTGCTTGAAGCAGTGCAAAACAGTGTGAAGCAGTTCCACGGTGCATACGGTACGGTGATCATGGACAGTGAAGACCCGTCACGGGTAGTTGTGGCACGCTCCGGTAGCCCGCTGGTGATTGGTCTTGGCCTGGGCGAGAACTTTATTGCCTCAGACCAGATGGCGCTGCTGCCGGTGACTCGCCGCTTTATCTTCCTTGAGGAAGGTGATGTCGCTGAAATTACCCGTCGGGAAGTCAGCATTTTTGACGTTAACGGCAATCCGGTTGAGCGTGAAGTTATTGAATCTAATATCGAACACGATGCAGGTGATAAAGCGGGTTACCGTCATTACATGCTCAAAGAGATCCATGAGCAGCCAACGGTTGTGCGTAACACGCTGCAACAGCGGGTGGACGAAAAAGGACTGTTACCGGACATTTTCGGCAACGGTGCCGATGAGATTTTCTCAAAGGTCAAACACGTTCAGATCATCGCCTGTGGTACCAGTTACCATGCCGGTATGACTGCCCGCTACTGGCTGGAACAGTACGCGAATGTATCCTGTGGTATCGAAATCGCTTCTGAATTCCGTTACCGCAAATCGGTAGTACATGAAAACAGCCTGCTGGTGACTATTTCCCAGTCCGGTGAAACAGCCGACACGCTGGCCGCTCTGCGTCTGGCGAAAGATCTGGGCTATATGGCCAGCCTGACCATCTGTAACGTACCCGGTTCATCGCTGGTACGGGAATCCGATCTTGCCTTTATGACCCGTGCAGGCGCAGAAATTGGCGTTGCCTCAACCAAGGCTTTCACGACTCAGCTTACTGCTTTTCTCATGCTCACACTGGCACTGGGTAAGCACAACGGCATGTCAGACAAAGAGCATGGCAGCATCGTCAGCGCCCTTCACAGTTTGCCAGCCAAGCTGGAAGAAACCCTGGCGATCACCAAAGGTATTGAAGATTTAGCGGAAGAGTTTGCCGACAAGAACCATTCATTATTCCTGGGACGTGGCGACCAGTATCCAATCGCAATGGAAGGCGCGTTGAAGCTGAAAGAGATTTCCTACATTCACGCCGAAGCCTACGCCTCAGGTGAACTGAAACACGGCCCGCTGGCACTGATTGACGAGGAAATGCCTGTCATCGTGGTAGCGCCTAACAATGAGCTGCTGGAAAAACTGAAATCCAACGTGGAAGAAGTACGTGCGCGCGGCGGCATCATGTATGTATTCGCTGATAAGGATGCACACTTTGCCAGCGACGAAACCATGCGGGTAATCAACGTTCCCCACTGCGAAGCCCCCATTGCACCTATCGTCTACACCCTGCCTTTGCAGCTGCTTTCTTACTATGTAGCACTGATCAAAGGCACCGACGTGGACCAGCCCCGTAACCTGGCGAAGTCGGTGACAGTGGAGTAGAGGATCAGGAAAATGCAAAAATCTCTAATTTAGACAAATATAGAAAATAGTTTTATATCCGGAAGCAGGTCTTGAATTGAAGACCTGCTTTTTTTTACGGAAAAACAAAGTGAAATAGCTAGCTGTCCTCTAATACTAGTGAACTTTGCCGGCGTGAGTTTAGTTTTAGCTGTGTTTCATTGCCTTCCACGTATATACAAAGAGCTGATATTTGATCATTTCATTAACAGGATGTAGTCTAAAATTTAATCTATTTTGATTTGATGACAGTTGTTTATGACAAGGACGTTGATATGAACAAAGAACGATTTAGATATGCGACAACTTCTATTGAAAATAATATAAAAGTAAGGCTCAGAGATGAAGTTCTTACGTCAGAAAAGCCGATTGGCGGTTCGGTGCTCGAGCTACACGGGAATCAGGATAAAGAGCTTTATCAATACTTATTTGATGGCCATTCGAGATTTATTTACGAACAGAAGGGAGAGCGTCCTTCAATCATTGTAGGGCGAAAAGGAGCCGGAAAAACAACTTATTTGAATAATTTATCTTTTAAAAGTGGTGTGACAGCTCTACCTATCAGACAGTGGCAAGCTATTGGCGAAGTCCAGCAAATTATATCAAACCTGTTGGATAACGGCATTGATATAAGAGCTGAAAGAGCATCATATATCTGGCAATGGATCTTTCTCTCCGCCGTCATTCTAAAGTGTGGTGAAACCCTATTTTCCGATAAAACTCTTAAAGACTTCTACCAACTACTCCCAGTTAAAGAATTTAAAGACATTGGTATTTCTGCTGTTACTTCTTTTGCAAAGAATAAGCTTTCGAAGCTTGTAACGAATAATTTGGGCGCGGAACACGCAGAATTGTCGTCTGTAGCATGGTTACTGGAAGATAAAACACAGGCAATTGATGATTTAGAAATGAAGCTCTCGAATACTCTGGGAGAGCATAATCTGACAGCTATTATTCTCTTTGATAATGAAGAAGATGTCTTAGATGACATTAATATTGAGAACGCTCCAAACCTGCAGATTGCTAAGGCAATCGCGATTAAGGGTCTTCTAAATTTAGCTGGAAGGATAAATGAAGGCGCGATAAATGTGCAGCTTAGATACTGCATTCCTGCTGAACAGTTCTTCGCGTTTAAGGAGTTGGCAAAGAACCCCGTCAAAGATTTCGGTCGCTTACATTTACTACATTGGACTGTAGGGGAACTACTTTCTTTAGTTGCGCATCGCTTTTTACTTCACTTGCATGTTTGGAAAGACGAGAAGCCAATTCTGGGTGGTCCATACGACGAGTTAATACAGTTTCCAATTTACACCCGGAAGGGGGCTTTGGAATTTTTCGACAAAATTTTACCTACTAAAATAAAGAACGGCAGGGGTCTTGAAGAAAGTACTAAAGCTTATTTCTTAAGACACTTTCAAGTTCTGCCAAGACAAATTGTCGACGTATTTAACGAAATTCTAGCTATGTCGATAAGAAACAATAAATCTATTACTAACCTGGATGCACAGATTGTTCTCGGAGCGGTAAGACGTAAAGAAGCTCTGATGGCCGAAGAAATTATTGTCGCCTACAGTAAAATGTTTCCTGAAGCCTCCTCTATAAGGAAAAAGGTATTGCCTAATATTCCCCTGCTTTTTACGTATAAGGATTTACGAAAATTTTATGACAGCAGGGAGTTTCTAAACACCGGCAAGTCAGTTCTGCAGGGTATGAAAGGAGAAGTCGAAGTATCTCCTGACAGATTTGAGAGATGTTTATTAGAGACCGGAATTATAGGAAGAGTTATAAGTAAACCTTCAGGAAATGATATCGGCTATATAAACGCAGAGTTTGAGTACTCCATGCCCGGTAGTCTGGATTTGTGCGAGAATGATGAATTAGTCATTCATCCGGTATTTTCCGGGCAGAGGAAAGCAACAGCATGGGACGCTATCGGAAAAAACATCATAGGCGTTTATCCCCACGATGCAGATCCTGATTTATCCGCTGATAGAGAATTATTGCGGTGCTTTTTCGTGTAACTGGTTGCCTGATTAGTGCTTCTTACCCAGAGTATACCACCGACCTTTTCTCAGATTCATCAACCTGCAGGCTGAACACATCTGGTCTGGCGTAATGGCCGTTTACGTCGAAGTCGTAGCGGGCGCGTTTTAAATCTTCAAGGTCAATGTCTGCGGTGATGAGACCTTCTTCGTTTTTAAGTGGCCCTGCAAGAATGTCGCCCATGGGGCTGACAATAACACTGCCGCCGGCAATTAACGGGCGTTGTGCGTCCCAGTTTTCTACCTTGATGCCTAATGCGTCCGGAGACGGTTGCACCTGACAGGCACTGACCAGAAACATTCTGCCTTCGTGAGCGATATGGCGCATGGAACATTGCCAGATCTCCCGCTCGTCCACGGTGGGCGCACACCAGATATCGACACCTTTGCCATAAAGTGCCATACGAAGCAGGGGCATGTGATTTTCCCAGCAGATAGCACCGGATATCCGCCCGGCTGAGGTATTGATGGCGGGCAGGGTGGAGCCGTCTCCCTGTCCCCAAATCAGACGTTCAGTGCCGGTGGGCATGAGTTTGCGGTGCTTTGCTGCCAGGCCATCTTCCGGCGTGAAATACAGGGAGGAACAGTAAAGCGTCGAACCCTGCTTTTCGATAACGCCAATGACCAGGTTCGTATTCAGGCGCGCTGCCAAATCTGCCAGTTCACGGGTTTCCGGTCCCGGGACGGCGATGGCTTCATCAAAATACTGCTTAAAGGATTCTCTGCCTTCCGGTAAACGGTAGCCAAGACGGGTTCCGAAGATTTCTCCTTTAGGATAGCCACCCAGCAAAGCCTCGGGCATCACCACTAAATCGGTTTGTGCTTCTTCAATAGCGTTTTCAAAACTGAGGATGGCCTCCAATGTCGCCTGAGTGCCCTGTGGTTTAGTGCCAATTTGCAAAGCCGATATACGCTTTTTCATAGAATTCCTTTACGGTGTTGAACAGAGTTTCTGCCGGTTTGTGTGATATGAATCATAGTACGCCGCTTATCGGGAAGACATACACAGATGCTCAGCGCCATCGTAGATCAGATGAACTGAATGTGAATTTCCGGTTTTGAAAAGCGGCGGATAAGGTATTCTAGGCCTACGCAGGTTTTTCGCCTGTTGCGTGGCTTGTGAAAACGGCCTTGTTTTAACTATAGACACTATCGAAATATCAGCTTTTGAACGGAAAAAATAAAGTCGTCACACTACTTCGTCAACAACCATACTCGCGGGTAGCGCTGGCGCAGGCTACCGGTTTGGGTAAACCGGCGTTGACTAAAGTAACCAGAATGCTGGCTGAAGAGGGTCTTATTCGTGAGAACCCAGGCGCTGACACTGACTCCTCAGATCGTACAGGCAGGCCGGCAACAGAGCTGGCACTGAATGAGGGACATTACTTCAGTGTTGCAATGTATGTTTCGATTGAAGGCGTAAGTGCTTACTTGCAGGATGTTTCAGGCAAAGTTCACCGTTCTTTGAATCAGCCATGGCAGGTATCATTCAAACAAGGAAACCTGTTTTCCCCGTCCGTATTTTCCGCAAAGCTGCAGGCGCTGGTTGGTTCACTATGCGCCGGCCATGGTATTGAAGTAAATGTACTTAAATCGGTATGTATTGCTACTCAGGGTAAAATAGCGCAGCACACCGGCATTATTTATCAGTCACAATTACTTGATGAACAAAACGTGCCGCTGGCATCCATGTTAAAAAATGCGCTGGGTGTGCCTGTACATTTGTATAACATTGCCTGGTGCTCGACATTCTACTTCAACGCCTTTAATCAGTTTGAAGAAAGCTATATAGCATTGCTTCTGGGTTATGGTCTGGGCACCGGTATTTGCGTTGATGGCAGATTAATTGCCGGACCGGATGGCCTTGCTCCGGAAGTGAGCCATCTGACTTACGATAAACACGGCCCTGTGTGCTATTGCGGCGCCCGTGGTTGTGCTGAGCAGTACGTCACCTACAACGCGATTTTCGAGCAGGCTGAACAAGCCGGTATTGCGCTGGAAGGCGCAACGCCAGTTGAAAAGCTGAACCATATCAGTGAACTACTCAATGCAGGCAATCCGGCTGTGCAGGCCATCATTAATCAGGCAGGGGATGTCCTCGGGCAAATTGCCGTGCAGCTAATGGCCATGCTGGATGTGCGGCACATCTACTTAAACGGTGAAACGGCCATTCTGCACGAGTACCTGGGGGCCGCCATTAAAGAAGCGCTTGAGCGTCATGGCAGTACCCAGGCCATTGCATCCCGCCTTTCAATTACTTACGAGCCGGATACTGACGTTGCCACGCGGGGCTTACTGGAATTGACCAACCGCAGCTTCTCCGTTTAGCTGCGGCAACGTTGCTGAATTATTATTCTCTGGTTTTAATGATGATCCGCCGGTAGCTGGTCAGTGCCGGTGTGCCGCTGTAGCCTGCTTCTTCGTAATGGAACCAGTGCCAGGACAGTTTATTTCCGTCAGGATCTTCTGTGGCAGAAGCGTCCAGAACCAGCGTCTCCCCCTGTTTGACATCAGCGTAAATCACCTCTGTGCCTGTGTTTCCGTTAACCGAAACGACGGGATGGTGGTTTGCTTCCTCATAGGGCTTGATAGTCCAGTCCATGCGGGCTGCAAAATCATGCTGAAACTGCTCACGCCAGCGCCAGATGGTCGCATGATCCGAGACTACAGTTTCACCGTCTTTGCCTGTAACCGTATCGGCAGACGTGACACGGGGGAACCAGTCACCGCCCTGAGTCCAGATTGAATGTGTTTCTCCGTAGGGTTGACGGTAAACATAGCGTCCTCCCCAGCCGCCCCAGGACGGGCTGCGGAAACTGTTCAGTCCGTTAGCGGTCAATCCCAGAAAGGCCGGAGTGTCACCTTCCATAATGAATGCATATCTCAGGTAATGCTTACCCAGCGGGCCCTTTTTACGGATATTTTCTTCCAGCCACTCATTCGATACGGTGGTGAAGTCAGCACCCTTGCCGTTTTGATAATATTCATCACCGGCGATGCCTGTCCAGGTAGCGTAAGCATATTCACCGCCGTCGGGAGACGAAGGCTTTACGATATAGCTGACATCAGGAAAGTGCTTGCGGATCCACGGACCGGCATCATCCTGATCAGAAATAGAATAAACGCGAAGCTTCTTCTCAAATGCTTTAAGTTCAGCCTCTGAGCGGTTCGCTTTCACATCCATCAGTGCCTGTGCCAGCGTATTTGCGCCACCCCACACTGTTACCCAAACCGGTCGGGGATCGCTTTTATCGACGGCGGCAATCAGCGCTTCAGAACCCGGGGACGATTGCCCTTTGCCTGTACTGGCCATGCCGTAGCCCGGCTGACCCACATTCACCAGACTTTGCAGATATGCTGCTTCCGGCCAGCCGTCAGCATGTTTCATCAGGTTGCTGCGTACTTCGCCGTAAGCGGAAATAATACCGGCTATGGTGTCTGTTTCCCGCTTTTCTTTCTGCCAGGTAGACGTAGTTGCAATAAGGCCCTCAATGTCCAGTTCATTGGAATAGGTCAGCAGGCGCACCATGGACATCTGATCGTCCGGCTCGTTGCCCATATCAGTGAAAACAAACACTCTGGGCTTGCCGGTAAATTCATCCACCGGCGGCGGTGTGTTACTGAGTGCATGAGAGCTCGCAAAAACCAGCAGCGCCAGACTGCTTTTCGATACAACAGAAGTAAACCGTTTCAATGACAGGATCCTTATTCATCACAACACTGGAAATGTGATAAATAAGTTAATTTACTTGGTGAATTAAATCATCGAAAAATCTCATTTCCAAATCTGATAAGCGAAATATGTATCTTTTAAGTATCTCAACATTTTATCGCCTGCGAAATTGATCAAAGTTTGCACAAAAACGATCCTTGCTATAGTCTGGTAGGACGAAAATCGAGCAAATGCTTTTATAGCCAATTACAAAGGATAGTTGAGGCAATGGGTATTATGTTCTGGCAGCTCTTCCGGCGTCGTTCGACGCCGCTTAATATAAATATAGTCTGGTTAACCATCTTCCTGAGTCTGGCGATTCGAGGTTTATTCGTGCCGTCTGTCAGTGCAGGTGAACTGAAAGATACAGTTGCATTTGCAGGCGTGACGTTTCAGGGGTCTACGTCTGCCATTGGTAAACGTTATCCATACAGCGCAAAACTGGTTGAGGAAAATGACCTCGCAGTAGCGCTGTATGAAAAATTGCAGGCTGTTGAACCTGACAACGTGATCATCTCCGGGCGACGTCTGAATAAGGATTCTGGCCACCGGTATGCGGTGGCGCTGATGATTGACCGCGAATTTGTGGAGATCAGCAAATACAGTGAAGACTTCATGGTAACGGGTTATGGCGATAACCAGTTTTCTCGTATCGGCAAGGGAATGTGCAGAATCGATATTCAGCTATCCGCGCAAACGGTAGTTTTCGACGTGAAGGACTCGCAGATCGTTGCTTCCCTGCCAATGAATCCAAAAATTGTCAGAAAAGATATCAGAGAACTGGGAGCTTGTGGGGATACCGAGAATCTCATTCGTCAGAACATCAATGAAATGTTGATGGCGCCAGACCTCGATAAGCCCAGCATTGCTCAGCAGTTTATCAGTCATGTTAAATCGCTACGCTCACCTACCACAAAACTGGTTCAGATAGCCGTAACCGATGTCACCGTTAATGCTGAAAAATCCGATCCCTTCCTGCCTGAAAAGATGAAAGCCGACGATAATTATCAGCTCAAACAGTTCATCGCTCACAAGTTTATCACCCAGCTGCACCTGGCCCGTCATGTCGCGATACAACCTTATGTAGTGGACTCAAGTATCATTGCCATGCAAGGGCGATTTTACGGCCAGGACGTGACATACAACCTTACACTCCCCGAACCTGCTTTCGGCGTCAGTCTGCATCTGCGTGGCTTTGGTAAAAAGCTGGAGGATGAAAAGCCGTCCGGCAAAGCATTCAACTATGTCAGTGCCATTGATTTTGAAGTACAGCAATTGGGTGTGCGGAAGCAGCAGTTGTTTCAGAGCAGAATTAAAAATGGCGCGCTGAAAGTGATTCCTGTCTCTAAATTGTCCGTTGATGAGTGGGCGGCATTCCGTGAATCCCTTAATGAGCTGCTGGAAATAACGGTGACAACCATTCATCAACCGGGTCATGCGAAGCACAGGATGCAGAAATTCAACCGGGCACAGCTGCGGCAGATGATTCAACTGGAAAAGGCTTATAAATCATGCGCAATCTGATTCTGATTAGTTGTTTACTGCTTTCATTTTCTATCCTCGCTAAAGACATGACGGTAGAAGGCATTTCACGGGTAGATCCTGCTGATGAGGCGCAAAAAGCACTGTCTGTCGATCTGGCTGTTGTGGATGCTATCGACCGCTATTTCAAAAAGCAGGAACCGGATTTTCGCCCGACTTATGAGCAATATGTGACCAGAGACCAACTGATGGAACGCTGGCAGGAGCTGGTGGATGACTACCAGATCAAACAGCAGGCTAAGGAGGATGGTGACTGGGTTACTGTTATACGCATGAAGTTTGACCCCGCAATGCTAAAAAACCGACTTTCAAAGTTTGCCACCGTAAAGCGGGTGGATTTGGAAAGCCGTTCGGCTTTTGCAGTTGTGTTTGTAGGCCGCGAGGCTACCAACAAGGGGTTTATTCCGGTGAGCCTGTCTGCAGAGGTTGAAGCGGAGGTAAATCGCATATTTACCGACAAAGGTTTCAACGTGCTCTCCACCTATCAGTTCAACGCCATGACTGGCGGCGTGTTTGATAAACAGCGCCTTTCTGATTTGTATGTGCAAACCGGCACCACCGACTGGCGACAGGTTGAGGTGGCAACTGCAATGAGCAATACCCGGGCTGATAAATTCTTCATTGTGGTGGGCAGTTTCGAACTGCATCCGGAAGAATATAACAAGTTTTTGAAAATGGAGGTATATTCCGCCACTATTCGTGGCAGCGTCATTAATCCTGTGGGTTATCAGACTGTTACCACTAGCCAGAAACCGGGGCATGGTGAGGACACCAGCAAGCAAAAGGCAAAACAATATGCCGTTCAACAGGCCGCGCGGCAGTTAGCAGAAAGCCTGACTGACAACTTAAATTCACAACATATTTATTAAACGGAGTTTTATTATGAAATATGCGTATTCGTCTCTGATTATCGCCACCGTGCTGTTATCCGGGTGTGAAAGTACGATGCAGAATCTTGTTGATAGTACAAAAAATATCGCTGAAAGCACCCAGGGGGCGATGGGTAGTCTGGCATCAGCGCAGAAGACAGAGTACGAGGAAAAGCTCGCAAACCTCACCAAAGATATGACAATCCATGCGTCACTGTCATCGCAGGATCCGCTTCTGGCTGCTTACGGCACTTCAGTCATTTTGACGTTCACGGCTCATGAATACTGGTTAGAAGCCATTGGTAAGGATGAGGCTGCAGCAAAGCTGAGAACGGAGCGGATAGCCCTCGAAAACGGTGCAGTAATCGATCGCGATTCTATCGCACGGCATGTGGAAATGAGTGTGGAATCCGAGAAGTTATTAAATGAATCGAAGATTACTGAAGCTGAGTTGAACGATGAAACGAAAGCGCTTTTTACCAAAGGTCTGTATCCTGGTGGCCTCGGCGTTTTACAGGCGAGAAAAGTATTTATGGGCGCTGGTGACTATTATGACTATGTAACAAAAGGATCCATTACGCTTGATAATGTGAATAATAAAATAGAAAAAGGCAGTGTTTTCGGATACTTACTTTACAACGGCTGGGATTTTGTCAGCGCCCACGCTAACTCACTTTATTATATCTATAATTATTGTAAGGAGAAAAACCTCGAAATTCCCGCAGAAACCGAAAATGTACTGGATGGCTTCGAGATTTAATCGTGATGATATCGCTCCGGTTCTTCGTCTTCACACTTGTCTTGCTTTGCAGCACATTCAGTTCTGCTGCTGACGATCCCAACATAATTGTTATGACCGAAGACATCGACCCGGATGCCATTGGAAGGGATCACAGTGCCTATAAACGAATGCTGGCAGCATTACAGGGGCAGATGAGTAACCGGGGCTTTAACGTGTACGAAGAGTCCGCGCTGTTGCCGCAGAACTATAATTTCCGACGCAGTGATGCTCAGTTAATTAGTTTAGCCAAGGGAATATACAAACCGCCATTGGATGTCATGCTGATTTTCACACTCTATGCTCGGGTAGATGAGCGAACGGCGGTGCATAAGGTGCGTGCGATAGCCACTGGCCGTCTGCTGCACGTAAACTCCGGGCAGTTCCTCGACGAATTCGAAGTTAAAAGCGGCCAGACCTGGACCATTGCAGCTAACTGCGAAAAAGGGTGTCAGAGTGAAGTGGTCGGCACCTACAGTAAACAACTGGCGCAGGAACTGGGCTCTGTACTGGCGGAGAAACTCGAATGGTTGATGGAACCCGGTGACTCGCCAGCAGGCAGCAATAGTTTCGTTACCGGCTACAGCCTCATTTTCAATGATTTCTCCAACGAAGAGCTGTTCGCGATTGAATCCGAACTGCCAGACCTGCCAGGGTATTACAAACATCGCCCTGCATTAGTCGTGGGCCACCAGGCTGAGTACTGGCTGGAATCCAGTGCGAACTCTGCAGACCTCAATAAGTACTTAAATACGCTACTCATGAAGCATGTTCCTGGTGTCAGATTTAACTCAGTGGGAAATACCTACAGCTTCATAAAAAAACAGAAGAGAAAGAACGGGACTGGTGTCAAAGATGTCTCACCAGATTGGTAATAAATGACTCAAACCCTTGCATAAACAAGTTAACCAACCTTTCAAGAGCAATGCATCATGGAAAAGAAGCACAGAGGTTTAGGACTGAAGCGACGAATAAAGACAGGCCCTGCCTGGTTAGTCCCGGGGCTATGGCTGATGCTAAGCAGCTTTGGTGGGGCTGCCGCCGTTTCCGCCACCAGTCTTGAATCCTGGGACAGCAATGCGGAAACTGCGCCAGTGATTGTGGTGTTAAAGAGTACTGAACAGACAAAGGAAAAAGCACCGTCATCAGGCGGCTGGCTCAATTTGGAGGACTATATCGACCAGGTCCAGACTGAACTGGCCGGTGACATGGGTTGGGTGAACTTCAATGAACTGGTGAGGTACAAAAATGTGCCAGCGGTTGCAAAATCAATCTCTGCCACTGAGTTTGCCCGCCTGAAGCAGTCGAATCTGGTCGCGGGCATCTATCCGGACAGGGCAAATCAGGTTTCTCTGGTAAACAGTGCGCGGAATATTGGTCTGCCGCTGATAGCCGCTGATAGTCCTGCCGGCTCAGGATTTTCCGTGGCAATTATCGATTCTGGCGTAGAGGTATCCCATCCGTTCCTGCAAAACCGGGTGGTCGACGGTGCTTGCTTCTCTTTTAACGGCTCCTGTCCCGGTGGTGAGAAACGAGCGGTAGGTATTGCTGCAGGGCAACCCTGCCGTGGCAACGCATCGTGTTATCACGGCACGCATGTAGCCGGTATAGTGGCGGGGCAGAATGCAGAGTTCAGCGGCGTTGCCGCACGGGCAAACCTGATTGCGCTCAATACCTTTTCCAACGTAGGACAACGTGTCATCACCCGTGACAGCGACATTATGCAGGCGCTGGAATGGGTATACGAACACGCTGAAGAACGCAAAATCGCAGCGGTAAACATGAGCCTTGGCGGCGGCTATTTCACCCGTACCTGCGATGATTCACCGGTGAAGCGCTTTATTGATTTGCTGGCAGATAAAGGCGTGGTCACCGTCGTTGCGTCCGGCAATGACGGACAGACAGCCGGTGTAGCCAGTCCGGCCTGTATTTCGACCGCAGTGACCGTTGGCTCCACCGAACCAGACGGCAGCATTTCAGCCTATTCGAACAGTTATACCGCTCTCGATATTGTCGCACCGGGCGGAAAAATCAATTCATCTACGCTGAACGGACAGTACAAGGTGGCTTCCGGTACATCCATGGCCACGCCGCAGGTAGCAGGTGCGGTTGCGTTACTTCGTTCCGGTTTTCCCGATGCGACTGCGGCGCAGCTCATAGCGGCACTCAGCCATGGCAAACGCTTTACCGATCCCAGAAACCGCCTCACGACAACCGCGCTGTGGTTACCTGAAGCCATCACCTGGCTGGCGGCTCAGAATACCACCCGGCCTGCTCCGGCGCGCCCTCGCGCACCAACAAAGCCCGATGACACATGCAGTGACAATATCGACGGTATCATCATCAGCGACGATGAGTGCAGCCCATCCGAACAGGGAGACATCCAATGGTAGTCAAACGATTCGCCATGCTTCTGTTGATTGCCGCAGGCCTGTCTGGCTGCGGTGATAAACGGGGCGAACACTGTGAGCGATTTCCTGATGTTTGCGAGGTGCTGGACCGTGAGGATCCTGCTTTGGTGATAGTGACAACTTCACTGAAGGCCGACAAGTCAGCGTTCAGGGAATGGCTGACAAATGAAGGCATAGATATTCTGCTTGAATTCGAGGTGACGGATCAGGTGCTGGTGGAGATAACCACAGAACAGTTTCATGCCCTGGCAGAACGTCAGGATGTGGAAAAAATTCAGAAAGACAAACAGTACCTTAGATAGGAGCTGATTATGCGACTGGTTAAAACCGCTATTCCTGCAATGGCTCTGGCCCTGCTTTCTGGCTGCCAGACTACCGAAGATGAACCGGTGTTGGTATTTCAACAACCTGCCTACACCGATTTTCAATGGGCGATGATGGCACAGAATTCATTGTTTATGGTGCAAAAGGGCGGCTATCTGTGGCCGGCTTACGCCGGCGACAATGCCATGCTGGAAAGTCTGCCGCCAAAGGTAAAAGCCACTTTCTATCACGGTGAAGAACAGCTCGCCTATCCGGTCACCGAGATTGAATCGCCGCTTTCTATGAGTAATGAAAGCTTCGTTGCAGAAACAGCGAACGGCGATAAGTGGCAGGCTGCTGCTGCCTTCGAGCTGGATGGCACGACGTTCAGGGTAAAAAATCGATCAGGCGATGAATGGCAGCCGGTAGCGCCAGAGTCAGTACGCTTCAGAAAACGTTAAACCAACTAAGGAGAGTATGGTGAAAATTCTGACTTTATTATATGTAACCGGATTACTGTGTTCGGCTGCTATCTCGCAGGCGCAGGAATTCCGGGCTGCCACTGAATTTCCAACCTCTGAATTTTTCGCACCGGTCACTCAGACTGAAATGGACTATGGTACACAGGCAGTGGTAGGAAAGGCTGATTTCGAAAAAATGCGCGACTATCCGCCCTCCAGCGATCTCTACAAACTCAGCCTCAAAATCGGCGCGGTGTTTTACAAGGGCATGCCCATTTGTACCGGCAGTCTGGTGGGGCCTGATTTGTTTCTTACCAACGAGCACTGCGCTTTTTCCGGCGGTCAGCAGATACCGTTGTCCGACTATTTATTCAGTTTCAATTACTACGTTGAAGATTTCAAAGTGGTTGCAACCTACCCCGTGTTGCGAGCGAAAGAGCTGGTGAAATATAACGCCCAGCTTGATTATGCTCTCTACCGTCTTGATCGGCCGATTGGTAATCAGCTTGGCTGGCTGGAAATGGAAAGTACTGACGATAAACTCAGGGCGTCCACTGGTGTAAAGATTATCCAGCATCCGGCAGGACGCTCCAAGGAAGTCGCACTGAAAAATACCGCGCTTAAATCTGCAGACCTCGACCTTGGCCTCGTACATTATTTCGCTGATACTGAAGGGGGATCCAGCGGCTCACCGGTATTCTCTGCTGACGGAACCAGCATCATTGCCCTGCACCATGCAGGCATAAGCAATCAGGGCAGGGGCGTGTATAACGAGGGCATTCTGGCCTCAAAGGTATATCAGGAAATCAGCGCTTATCTTCCTGCCTCCCGTTCTGCCCGCCCTGCCCCGGCAGCACCGAAGCCAACACCAGCACCTTCAACGCGAAGGACGGCAGAGCCACCTGAAGCAGCCGCTCCGGCAAAGCCTGCCCCGGCTCGAGCGGCACCTGCACCGGCTCCCAAAAAGACAAGCTGTGATGGTGAGGGAATGGAAGTGGTGGATGACGATGGGAATGTCACCTGTGTGCAATGGTGAAAGAAAAATTCACCAAACGTTTTTATAAGTAGTGGTAGTAAAGAACACAACATTTAAAGGAACTATTATGCGTCATTTATTCAAAACCCTGGTTTTAACGTTGTCACTCGGCCTGAGTGCCGTTCCCGCTGTTGAGGCAGCTGATAACCCAAATATTCTGGTATTTGGTGAAGACGCCGACAAAGATTCGGTTCCCCGGAGCAGCCGTGTTTTTACCCGCGTCATCACTGAATTGCAGGGGCAACTCAGTTACGTTGGTTTCGATGTTTATGATGAAACCGCCATCACGCTGGATAACTTTAAACAGGGTGTCTCCCGCCGTGCGAACGCTGAACTGTTTGATATTGCCCGCTCCATGACCCGCCCACCGATTGACGCAGTGGTGGTATTTACTATTTATGCGTCGCTGGAAAAAAAGAGCTACACCTCAAAAATTCATGCCCGTATTCAGGGGCGTATCCTGAACGTGCAGTCAGGAAAGATTTACGACCATTTTGAAGTAAACAGCGGTAAAACCTGGAACGCGCCGACTAACTGCAACCGTGAGTGTGTGCTGGAATCGGTTGGTGATAAAGCGAAAATTCTTGGTGAAGAGCTGGGTGCAGTACTGGCTGAAAAGCTCGACTGGCTGGTAGAAGGCCGTGGCAACGGCGGTACCAACGACATGGTTACTGACTACTATCTGGAATTTAATGGCTTCAGCGCAGAAGACTACATGGACATCGAAGAATATCTGGTTATCTTCAGCGGCTACGATTCACATCGCCCCTCTGAACAGCGTCATACCAGCACTAAGGTTCTGTATCGTTCAAGCATCGGCACAGCCAAACTGAGCCGCAACCTGAACAAAATGCTGGGCGAACTCGACATGCGTGCAACGCTAACGGTAGAGGGAAATACCTACACCCTTAACCGTATCACCCGTCGCGGTGAAAAGCGTAAGCCTGCTGAGAACGACGGCTGGTAAGTCGCGGGACACGGCGATGAGCATAAAAAATCCTCTGATATCCGCACTGCTATTTGGCAGTGCGGTTGCCGTTTCGCCGTAAAAATCGCCAAATCCTTGCATAGTCAGAGTAACGACATGATTAACCTGGGAAGGACAATGAAAAAATTATTGATTAGCCTGATGGTGGTTTTGCTTACCGCCTGTGCAAGTACCAAAGATAAGCCAGTTAATGTACTGGTGATGGTGCAGGACGACATCAGCGATGCCATACCTGCCACAAGCAGTCAGATGCAGCGATTCGTTCGCGCGGTGTCCGGTGATCTCGACAGTGCCGGTGTGAATGTGTATGACGCATCAACGGAATTCACCTACTCCGGCGAAACCAGCAAGGCCGCCATTCTGGATATGGCCCGGAGCTACAGCCGCGCGCCCATTGACTATGTGATCATACTTTCCGCGGTGGGAATGGTGGATGAAACCCGCTACAGCAACCGGGTATCTACCATTGTCTCCGGGCAGACCCTTGCTCCGGGCAGCGGCCGCTATGCCGGTTCGTTCACCGTCGATGGGCGTACTGTGAATACCGATCCCGACTGCACCAGTATTTGCCTTCACGAAAACATCGGTGATTCGCTGATGTCCACCACCGGTGAAGTGACAGAACAAATCCTGTCTAGCTTGCCGTCACGCAGCGCTGGCAAACAGGCCCGTAAGCGTAAAGCGCCTGATGCTGATGGCCCTGCACCGACTGAGTTTATGCTTACCTTTGATGGTTTCAGCAATCAGGAAATGACCGACATCGAGGAATATCTGACAATTTTCTCTGGTTACCAGAGTATGCGTTACGCGAATAAAAGCCGGGAGTTCGCTGAGGTTATGTACCGCGCAGCCATCAGCCGTAACAAGCTCAGTCAGAATCTGAACCGGGTGCTGAATGAGCTGGAAATTGAAGGAACGGTGAGAGTAAGTGGTAACTCGGCAACAATTTCCAAAAGCCAGCCCCGAAGCTCACGTCAGGATGATCTGAACAGCTGGGAAGAGTAACACTGACGGCCGGGTAAACGGCTGCAATTTCAAGGGATGTGCGTGCGCGCAGTGCAACATTGAGCCGCAGGCACGTTTTTCCCTTTTGCTTATTCTTTTCCCGGCGCCAGCGTCGGGCTACTGAAACATCAAAGTCCTAACAAACTATCCAATTCATCACAAAAATAATCCCAAATCCTCTCATAATCCCTTTCACATAAGGCAATAACGCCTCAATACGCAAACCAGGAATGCTGTCGGTTTCACCCATCTGATAAAAAAGGGGAAGGGAAAATGGCTACTACACAATGCACAATCTGCCACGGCATGGGCAATATCGATACCGGCAATCACGAAAACTGTTACAGCTGCGGCGGCAGCGGACACGGCAGTCACACCAATGTGGCCTGCACAAGTTGCAGCGGTAGCGGTAAGTCGTACAGCACGATTAAGGAAACCTGCTGGAACTGCCATGGCAGCGGCACCATTTATAAACCCGATCTACCTACACCACAGCCGCCTAAAACTAAAAAGAAAACAGCGCCAACCACTGCCACTGGAAAATCCAGCGCAAAAGCGAAAAACTCATCGTCGGTGTTGGAAACCATCCAGGGCATTTCAATGGTGCTGGCAGTTATTGCCATGTTCGTTGCTTTCCCGGAAGCTGAAACCATTCTTCATGTTGGGCTTGTCGGCGCTGGTATCTTCGGCTTGAGTTTTGTGGGGCTATATATCATTTATTACGCTATTAAGCTGGCTGTGGGTATTCTGGAGGTGGCTTTCGGTTTCTTATTTTATGGTGCCATTGTCGTCGTTGGCGCTAACCTGCTGGGTTTTGAGTGGGCTGAGAAAATAGTGAATGCGGTGCTTTAGCGTTTGAAATTAGCAGATTGATGAGTGGACGACTTCAGTATGTTCAGTAAAGGAACAACACCTGTGAAAGCGTTTTTCTGGCTGGTGCTAGCCGCGGCGATTGGTCTCTATTGGTTCAGCAATCACTATGCTGCTAACACCTCGGTTGGCGACAGCTTAAATAATACAGCGGTCAAGCAGTCTGGCCCGAAGCAGTCAGACAAGACAGAGACCGGACACAATGAATTATTTGAAGCGAAGGGCCGCCCACAGTTCCGTGACTTTGAGGAGTGGTTTCATCATTTAATTGAACGTAGGAAAAAACAAGATGAGCTGAAGGATATGGTGGAAACCAGCAATGAATTTCAGCCAATTCTCAAGTCGCTTTCAACTATCCGGAAACAGAAGAATGAAGAAATAAAGGGAACCCCTTGCACAGGGAAATTTGTGACGAGCTGGGCTGTTGAGTTAACACATAATCGGAATATTCTGGTATTTGGTGAAGATGTTGACAGAGATACGGTACCCCAGAGCAGTCGTGTTTTTACTCGTGTTATCACTGAGCTGCAAGGGCCGTTGAGTTCAGATGGCTTCAATGTTTATGACGAAACAGCCATCACACTGGATAGCTTTAAACCGGGTGTTTCCCGGCGTTCTAACGCTGAACTGATTGATATAGCCCGCTCAATGACCCGCCCGTCTATTGACGCAGTAGTCGTATTTACTATTTATGCGTCGCTGGAGAATCAAAGTGACACCTCAGAAATACATACCCACATTACGGGGCGTATTCTGAACGTGCAGTCAGGCCAAATTTACGACTATTTTGAAGTAAACAGCGGTAACGCGTGGAACGTGCCCACCAATTGTGATCGTGAGTGTGTGCTGGAATCAGTTGGCGATAAAGCGAAAATTCTCGGCGAAGAGCTGGGTGCTGTTCTTGCTGAAAAGCTCGACTGGCTGTTAGAAGGCCAGGACAACGGCGGTACTAACGATATGGTAAAGGACTACTATCTGGAACTTAATGGCTTCAGCGTAGAAGACTATATGGATATAGAACAATATCTGGTTATCTTCAGTGGCTATTGGACTCATCGCCCCATTGAGCAACGCCATACCAGTACAATCGTTTTGTATCGTTCAAGAATTGGCACAGCCAAACTGAGCCGAAACCTGGACAAAATGCTCGATGAACTGGATATGCGTGCAATGCTGACAGTTGAGGGTAATACCTACACGTTAACTCGAATCAACCGTCGTAATGAAACTTTGTTTCAGCAAGAAAAAACGGTTACCTGGTAGGGTTAGTCTCATTTAGCCAAAAAATTCCCCTAATCCTTTCATAGTCGTCAGTATCCCAACGAAAAGGATATGACTATGACCAGAATCGCCCTTTCAATTTTACATAACCGTCGCAGCAAGCTAGCCGTAGGCGCTGCGCTGGCCTTGCTGTTAACCGCCTGCAAAGGCACTCCGGAAATCAATGCTGAAAAAGCGGTTGATGGTGTCTGCCTGCAACAGGCTCAGGCCATGAGTGCCCATGCAGAAACCAGCCAGTCACCGGCTCAGTTACTGTCGTCGGCCAATGCGATGCAACATTGTATTGCCAGCCCCTTACCGCTTCACATGGAAGAGGATGAGCGGGAGCAGGTCATGCAGGTGATGGCAACTACCGTACTCACTTATCTGAAAGCGGGCGAGTCGGATGCGGCTAACGCGCAGCTTCGCCGTTTTGAAACACAATTTCCGGGGGAAGATCTCTATCTGCCTGATTACACCTCGTTCCGTGATACAGCCGTCGCGCTACTAGGTGGCAATCATCTGAGCACACAGGAACTGGCGTCGCTGAATATCAGTCGCGAACTGCGCCAGGAAATCGAACGCCAGCAATACTGGTTAAGCCATTAAGGAGCAAGCCATGAAAACAGCCACGCAAAGTAAAACCCGTCGCGCTATCAGCAAAGCCCTGCTTATCGCTCCGGCCTTCATGCTGATGTCGTCGATAGCCGCTGCCACTGACTGGCAGCCAGAAGCCAGTGACCGCCTTATCAAGCTGCCAGCCAATATTATTGAAAAGCGCGTTGAGCAGGATTTTAATTCCTCGCCCATGGCACGCCGTCTGGCCGACCTTGACAGCCAGATGAGTGATAAAACCTCACGCATTGCCATGCTGCAGGATGACTTAAACAGTGTCTCCGGTGAAGCCAAAGTGAACATTGAATACGAACTGGTGCAGCAGAAATCCGACTATCTGGATCTTTTGCAGGAAAGTCACCACCTGCGAGAAGAGGCATCGGTACAGAAGCAGCACGTTTATCAGGATATTTTGCAGCAGTTTCGTAATCAGTATGGAAAAGTGCAGAACCCCGAACGTTTACAGCTACAACAAAAGCAGCAAACGGCGTTAGCGCGAATGGAGCAGGTGATGGAACAGGTAGATCAGAACCTGATGCATGCCGGCTTCAGCGAGACTTCGCCCTATGCTGATGAATACGCGCAAAACGTGTCGCAAATTACCCAGCTGAAAGATGCCATTGCCCGTCATAAAGCTAACGCATCGCCTATGTTAAACGGGGCCGAAGTCAGCTCGGAAGAATACCTTCGTCAATTGCTGCTGGATATCTCAATGCATCAGTCGTTGCTGGATCAGGAAGGTTTAATGCTCAGCTACATGGCGCGCTTAGTGGCGCTGGATGCACAGGAACTGGAATACCAGATTGCGTATGGCGATGACGGCGAGAGAACCACCCCGCGCCGTGTGAATAAAGCCAGTGAAGCCGTTGATTTATTTACCCTTTAAGGAGGTCACCATGTTTACTCAGAAGATTTTAAAAAGTGTTTTACTCACCAGTGTTTTGCTAACCGGTGGTGCCAGTGCTGACAGCCTGTTCAGTCTGGAAAATCTCGAGCGAGAAAGAGCATCGCTGATCAGCACTATGAGCGACCCCGCATTGTCCATGGACGAGCGCCAGCGCAAGGCAAAAATGATATATCGTCGCATGGTCGATATTGAGCGCATGGTGCTGCGTGACGAGCGTATCGCCAGCAGCGACAAGCTGATTGTGAAAAAAGCCTTTGCTAATTACGACCTCACTTTCTTAGCCCACGCAAGTGCAGAGAGCGAGAGAGACCCGTACAGCCACTGGCTGTATGCCCTTAACATCACACCGGAAACCATCAGCCGGAGTAACGCGGGAGTACGCTAATGGATACCCTACAGCAACCGGTGAAATGGAGTCGTTGGGTGCTTACCGGCATCGGCAGCGTAGTTATTCTGCTAGCACTGGCAAGCTACCTCACCAACAAAGCATTACCCGATCTTCTAGTGTGGGCGCAGCAGGTGTTCGGCTGGGGATTTGCTGGCCTTTATTCACTGCTGCTTATAGCAGGTATCTATGCGTGTAAGTCGATGATGCCAGATGGCAAGGCCGCCTACTTCTGGGAAATGGCGCAACAGGCGGGCAACGGCATTGCCACTCTGGCGCTAACTTTCACGTTGCTGGGGATCAGCCTGGGAATTGGTTCGCTGTCAGAACAGCCTTTAACCCCCGATACCATTCAAAACATTATCGGCGAGTTAACGGCACAATTTTCAACTGCATTTATGACCACAGTGGTGGGTTTGCCAACGGCCACGCTACTTCGTGCGTGGAGTAGTATTCGTTTACAGGCGCTTACTGTGAATAAAGGAGAAACGTAATGAAAACCTTATTCTTTTTAGTCTTAGTAACGGGGGCGGGCGTGTATCTGGCTTCGCAGAACGAAACAGGTATCGCCTGGGTAGATGATTTTTTCAGTCAACATGATATTCAGCAAAGCGCTGACGAGCTGGTTAATGAAGTTGAAAACCGTATTCAACAGCTCAGCGATGCACGCAACGCTGAACAGCAAAACACCATAAAAGAGCTGCGTCAGCGAATTACAGAACTTGAACAGGAAATGGCAGAGCTTAATGCCCGCGAGCAAAACGCTTCTGATGATATTCCTTCCTTTGTTGCCCCCCGTGACGTGCAGGGGGTGGAAATTCAGCCTCCTGTTGAAGTGGCTGAGCAGCGGGAAGTGGTATCCATGAATAACACCCAGGTTAAGCAGGCAAATCTGAGGGATATCAGTGAGCGAATGCAGGCACTGTCTTTTGGCAGTGCACTGGGGAACAACTAATGAACCGGGTGCTGAAGGCAGGTGCGTATTTGTTGGCAGGAATACTGCTGGTCTGGCTTTTGCTGGTATTGTGGGCGAAATATCATCAGAACACCGTGCTTAAGCAAGCCACCCGGCAAATCATCCTGTCGGCACCTGCTGAAAGCTTGCCCGATAATGCGTCGGCAACACGTCTGGCTTCGGTTACTTTGCCTTTACCGCCTCCTGCTCCGTTAAAACAGGTCACAGCCGGGCCCCCCGTTTTAAAACCGCAGCCGGAGCCCGGGACAAAGCCGCAACAACAAGATGAACATCAACCAGAGCTGCTTACAAAGCTAAATGATATTGCACCGGTGCAGCCTCAGGAAATAGTAAAAGTCGAAAAACGGCCAGCACAATACAGCCAGCAAATTTACGCGCAACTTAGCGAAGACGTATCACTGAGTATTCAGCTTGCCTGGCCGGCAGGGCATGCTGAACGCGAGGCATTATTCACATATTTGTATCAGTGTGTTGGAGCAGAATTTGCGCTCTTACAGGGGCAGGCACTCACTATTGTTTCACCTAAGCGTTACAAGGCGCGCAGCCGGTGGCTAAGGGTAGCCCAAGGCGAAATGAGTCGTCAGGAAAAGCACTGGCTCAGGGCGGCCAATGCCGCGGGTACGCCGGTTCGCCTGGTACCGGAGAGTCTTGATTACAACCTGGCTAACCACATTGCCTCAGCATTAAGTCAATCCGGCAATACACCGCAGTCACTGCAAGCCCTGCGCGGACGTTACCAATTGTTCGGAAAGCAATTGTACCTGACTGACATCCAGCTAAACGGTGAATCAGTTCAACCTAAATGGCTTTTGCATACTGGGGGAAGTAAAACGGCGTGTTGAAGGAAAAATAACCTTATTATTTATTGAAAATTAACAATCATTCGGTAGAGTTGAATTAATAAACAAATATAAAATCATAAAAGAACTCGGCGCTGGCGGCTTTGGTGCTGTTTATCTGGCTGAAGATCCGCGACTTGGCGAACAGGTCGCGATTAAAGTATTCCACATACGCGATGAAAATGTTGCTCAGCAAGCCACAACGGCCACGGGTGATGCCGGTGAAGTGTTAAAAGGGCGTTTTCTTAACGAAGCCCGCACGCTTAGAAAGCTACAGCGCAACCCCCACATTGTTGAAGTGTTTGACTTCGATGAGCTTGAAGACGGCACTCCTTACTATGTAATGCCTTATCTGCCTCGCTCTCTGAAGAACGAGCTGGGCAGCGATGCCACCGACGCACAGGTGATTGCCGAACTCGACCCGGAAGAGAAGCCCAGGCGATTATCCCTTACCCAATGCTGGCTATACCTCGAACAACTGCTGATTGCACTAAAAAATGTGCACAAAGCCGGGCTTATCCACCGTGATATTAAACCCGCCAACTTATTGTTCGACGAACACGGTGCGGTAAAGCTGTGTGACTTCGGTATCGCCAAAGTCCCGGACAGTGAGCACAGCTACAGTGGCATCGGCATGGGCAGCCGAAATTATATGGCGCCGGAACAACGTCAGAGCGCCAAGCATGTCGACGCCAGAAGCGACATTTACAGTGCCGGCGTCCTCGCTTACCGAATGATAACCGGTACCCTGCCGGAAGGCCGGTACGCCGACCCAATCCAGTACCAGCCCGGCCTGACCGAAGAACAGAATGACTTCATTTTAAAAGCCTTAAGTCAGCAGTAAGATGACCGCTTTGCCGATGGCGCCGCTATGCTCAGTGCCCTGAGAACACTAGAAGGGAAAAACAGCGGCGGGGCAGACGAAAACACTGGCACTTGGGGGGGCGGCACCGATGACATAAAGCCTGAACTCAAGCCCCTGGAACAAAAAATCATTCAGCTTTTACAAAGCAATGGTGAAGTTAAAGACACTGATTTACCCATCCTGCAGGCACTGGCTGACCTTGGCGGCTTGAACAGTGATGAGCTGCAAGTACTCATTGAGCAGGTAAAAGAAAAACAAGCAAACCAAAGTCCGCAGCAAAAAGCTTTTCAGCAATGGGTGGCGAATATCAACAGCGCCGTCGCCCGGGGTGATGAGCTATCTCCTCAGCAAATACAAGTGCTGGTGGAAGCCGGTGAAGCAAGCACGGGTAAAACAACGCCAGAACTCCAGTCCATTCTTGCTGTTAAGGAGGTTCCGGTTCAGCAGGACGCCGGTTCATCACAAGCGAAAGATGACGACGTAACTCTGGTTGCTAAACCTGAGCAGTCAGGCTCAGGCAGTGCGGGAAAGTGGATAGGCATTGCAGTATTACTTATCGTATTGGCAGGCGGCGGCTATTTCGGGTTTACCAACTATCAGCAGGAGCAGTATGTAGAACAAATAAAGAAAGCGCAGGAGTATCTAAAAATACTGGATTACGAAGTAGTTAAAACCGGCAAGCTTGATAGCCGCACCCGAAAAGCCATCAAAGCGTTTGAGGAATGGCTGGACTTGCCGGTAACCGGGGAAGTGGACGCCTTACTGCTACGGAATCTGGAGTATGCACTTGAATTCAGGGGTTTGGCTCCTGCGAATGCTGAAACTAATGAACAGAATGAAAAAGAGCGACAAGCTGAGGTCATTAGTCAAAAACAACGTGCAGAGCAAATAAAAAAGGCACAGGGCTATCTTAAACAGTTGGATTATGTGGTTGCAGAAAACGGACAGCTCGATGCCCGTACCCAAAAAGCCATTGAAGCGTTTGAGGAAAGCCAGGACCTGATGGTGACCGGTGCAGTGGATACTATCCTGCTGTCAAAACTGGAAGCTGTACTCGATGCTAAACATGAAGCCGCTGCTATCGCGAAAGCAAAAAAGCAGGACAGTGATGCCTGGAATGCCGCAAAATCATCCGGCACTATCAATGCCTACCAGCAATATATCGCCAACCAGCCGCAAGGGCAGTATCTCACTCAGGCAAATAAGGCCATTGATGGCATCAAGCTGGAAAACAGCAAGGTACCGCTCAATATCGTGGTAAGCCCGGCTGATGCCACTATTCAGATTACCAACATCAAAGAAAAATACCGCGATGGCATCAAACTCATCCCTGGCGAATACACGGTAAAAATTAGCCAGAAGGGTTATGAAAATCGAACGGATACAGTTCTGCTAAGCAGTAAGAATGACACCTTTCGCTATGAACTGAAGCGTGCGTTACCAGAACCGATTATCGCATTGATTAATAGCATGAAGCCTATTCCGGCAGGTAGCTTCATGATGGGGTGTAGCACCGGCGATACGGAATGTTATGACGATGAAAAACCCCGCCATAACGTGAACGTTAACAGTTTTTCTTTGATGGCAACTAAGGTGACAAAGGGGCAATTTGCCAGTTTTGTATATGCCACTGGCTATCGAACTGATGCCGAAAAGAATGCTGGGGAAAACCAAGGGTGCTCTACATGGAACGACGGACAGTTTCAATGGTCGGCAGGCGTAAACTGGCAAAATGCACAATACAAGGGTTTGACGCAAAGTGATAACCATCCCGTTGTATGCGTAAGTCACAATGACGCAGAGGCTTTCATCACATGGGTGAATGAGCAGTCTGGAGAACGATACAGGCTTCCCAGTGAGGCCGAGTGGGAGTATGCGGCCAGAGCAGGAAGTAATGCTAAGTTTTCATTTTGCAACGATGCCAGTGCGCTTTGCCGTTACGGCAATGTGGCTGATGACAAAACTCACCCCGATGGTATGACGTGGAATAAAAAAACAGAATGTAATGATGGCTATGTATTTACGGCACCCGTTGCGCAATATCAGGCAAATGCATACGGGCTATACGACATGCAGGGCAATGTATGGGAATGGACTGCTGATTACTGGAATGAGGATTACAGCGGCGCACCCTCCAATGGTAGAGCCTGGCAGCGCGGAGACAGCAGTCGGCGCGTGGCTCGGGGCGGTTCGTGGCTCGATTCTCCGCGATATCTGCGTGCATCGTACCGTGAAGATGATGGTGTGACTAACCGCGACACTTTATATGGCTTCCGTTTAGCCCGGGACTAGCGCCACAGGCGCTTCCCTTTTTGAGCGCAGCGCAATGTGGTGCCGCAGGCACTTTTTTCCCCTTTTACTCTTTCTTTTCCCAGCGCTTGCGCCGCCATACCGCAAAAAAATCCCCCAAATCTTCTCATAGCCCTCTTCGGAGGTGACTATGCAAAGCACAATCAATCAGGATACAACCACCCAGGCGATGACCGAGGTCGCGCTGGGTTTATCGATGGCATTTTTCGCCATTCTTATCGTCGCGCTGTTGTCTATGAGCATGCCGGGGAGTGAGTCAGCAGCTGATGTAACCGCGGATACAAGTGCTCAGCTAACCGCACCACAAATCGATGAACACATAAAGCTCACCACATCTGCCGAGACATCAGAGTCGGTATCGCCCGCTGCGCAGGAGGAAGCCCAGTTTTTGTTTCTGCATCAAGGGCAAATTTACACCCAGTCTTTAGCGGTATATTCAGCAGATGCGCTGGAAAATGATCAGCCAGTGTTTCTTGCGGTACCGGCTAGTTTACCCATGCAGTATGTGATGGCGGCTAAAGCGCAAATAAATCATCCAAATCTTTCCATAACCTTGCTTAACGATGCATGGCAATCACGACTGGAGCAATTACCATGAAAACCTGTTTAACCCTTTTCGTTAAGTGCTGGCTTATCGTTGCACTTTCACTGATGAGCCTTGGCGTAAATGCTTACAGCCCTTACACGCAATCTGATATTGAGCAGATGGTGATTGACGAGGCGGTGCGTCAGGGCGTTTCGCCGTCGCTGGCACTGGCCATTGCCCGGGTGGAGTCGAATTTCGACCCGTACGCATTAAGCCATGTGGGCGCAAAAGGGGTGATGCAGATTATGCCCGCCACGGCGGAAGGGGAATTTTCGGTGACGGCGTCCCGCTTGTACGATCCCAGAGTAAACATTTCATTAGGGGTGCAGTTTATTAAGCAGCTGATAAACACCTACGGCGGCCGGGTGGATATTGCCCTTTCGCACTACAATGGCGGCTCGCGGGTTAAAGACGAATACAATAACTACCGCATTATTCCGGCCACCAGGGGCTATGTGAACAAGGTGCTGGCATACCAGCGGGAGTACCTGGCATTGGGCTATGACGAAGGTGTGTCGCAGACAGATCGTCAGCAGGCCATGGTAGCAAGTCTGGACGATTTCAGCCGTTCCCGCGTGGTATCAGACATCCCGGATATAACAGACATCAACGTCGATACCTATTACACTGATGATCCACGGGTGAATAAACTGCAGCAGTTACGTGTTCATAACTTGACCAGAAACGCCGGGCGTGCGAAAAATAACCAGTATTTACCTGCTACGGGCACCATACCGGTGCGCAAAATGAATAAGCAGGAAAAAGTGGCGCAGTGGGAATCTGTCTACCGATAGGATTCCGCGGCCAGAGATTCATCGCAGCAACAGGGAAAGGACAGCGAAAATCATGATAAGCACAGTGGGATATGGCATCAGTGAGTCATTGCTCAGTATCTTTGACGGCCTTCGTCAGGCTACCCGGTTCGGGGAGGACGAGGCCGAAGCGCAGAAAAAGTATCACGACACCGATATCGATAAAGTGGCGCAGTATATCTGCTGCCGTAATTACGGATTTGTTTGCCGGGAACTGTGTTTTCTGAGCTGGGCGGTGAATCACGCTTATCCCGACGAGTTGTATCAGGAACCGCTTTACCGTTATTTCTGGCTGGATGGCGTGAGTTCGGCCAGTGGATTCAGGCAGGCCTTTGCAGTTGACTGGCAGGCCGATACGCATTCGGTCACCATGAAAGACAATTTTCTGCATATTCGTCTGGGGAATACGCAGTTTGATATTTCGCCTACCCGGGCGGGCATTCTGGCGGTGATGATGGAATTTGTCGCCACTGTCGATCCTACCATGGTGCAACAACTGAAAGGCCTTCAACATGGGACGATAAGTGCCATTGATGACTTGTCTAAAGTCATACAGAAAACCCTGTATGATTATCTGAAGGATCATTTGCCGGAAGCGCAGGAACACAATCGTTATCGCTATGTGGCTGACTGGCTGTCCAGCGCGGCACTGTCTCCCGAAGCGGTGAACGACGCCACTATTCTGACGTTTTGGCAACAGGCTAATGACGATCCGTCGCCCTCCAAACCCAGTCATATCCGGTTCGACACGGCGGTGGATGATATGCTCGACACCCTCTTTGCACTGAAAGTTGTACAGCAGCAGAAAGCCGGACGGGTAGGGGAGCGCCTGGGTGGTGATAAAGAGCTGGGTGAAATCGATCTTGAGCGCATCCCGGGCGTGCAGAACGGTAGTGATGACGGGCCGGGCATGGCCTGTTCTTCGCTGTTTAACGGGCTGCAGGGCGACATCTGCCTTGCCGCGCTTACCAAATTTCCAAAATGTATTAATCAGAGTCAGCAGGTGCTGGCCGGGCCGCTGGTGAGGCATCGCAGTCAGTTGAACCGGTTTACCCAAACCTTTATGCGCCTGCAGGTGTTCAGCCCCTGGCAGGCGGTACTGTCACAGGCGAAACGAAAATCGGTGCAGATGGTCGCTGAAAAATTACAAAGTGTTCCGGAAAATGGTTATGTGCTGTATGCAGAAACGCTGGCAGATACCCTTGCCGATATTCAGTCTGCCAGAGCCTGTCTGCTGCACGCGCTGCTACCGCTGACGCCCCAGTTCGTGCTCGCAGAACTGATAGAAGCATTGCCAAACCCGGAGGCGGCAGTAACGGCGTGGCTGCTCAGTGATGTGGCAGGTTCAACAGCTAAGGAGCTGCAGACACTCATCACTGAGGCTGCGCTGCGCTGGCCGGCACTGCGTATTGTGCTCGACAGTAACGCCCGCAAATTTAAACAGAATAACAAGGCAGGATTTAAAACCCTGCCGGAAGAGGATGAGCAGGACGCCTATCTGCTCGCACACAGTCACATCGTGTCTCTGGAATTGCTTCTTAGTAATCACCTCGCCACCATTAATGCCCTGTCGGAAAAAAATGACGCCGCACAGAATTTTGCCTCTGATATTTCCATATTCAAAGGCAGATTTGAAAACATGTATGGAGAAGTTCATGTCGCATAACAATCATGAGCAGGCACAGGCGATATTTGCTGCCAGACGGCAGTACAATGCACTGACCCGCCCGGAGTCTGATTTTACCGGCGGCAGCGCGGTGCTTTATAACGATTTGGTTAAACTGGCCCAAAGTGGCGAACACCCGCGCAGGCTTGAAATTATGGCACAGATCAACCAGTCGCTGCCGTTACGCCGACAATTTATGCAACTGGTGAAAACCTTTGCTTATGAGGTTAGTGGCGCACAGGCGGCAGCCAGTGGAACGGATGAGCTGGAGCCCCGGAAGTCAGATAAATTTACTCTGTCGTTCACCCGTGATCCGGTACAGACATCGCAGATTTACGTGATCCTTACGGTGAATTTCCCCACCGCTGCACACTGCGAGAAAGGGGTGAATCTGCACGTGGAAAGTCGTAGCTGTATTTATCTGCTGCATTTTCCGCCGCTGACTAACAATAAAACGCAGAGTTTACTGGAAGAAACCTCGCCTGCCTTGCAGGCGCTGCTCGATGCCAGTGCTGACATCGTGATCATGAATTAATCAGTAAGGGATTGTTGTGACTATTCACGTTTTCATCGCCACAACCCGGGGCCTGGTTGCCGTTAACAACCTCTATCAGTTACCTGAAGCCGTGGCGAATTCCATGGTGACCGCAGGCGGGTTTTCAGAGCCCTGTCCCATTACCAACGGTTACGACAGCTTTGTAAAATTAGGCTCCGGTATTATCGAGGCGCATTTCAGCAAGGGGCCATACCGCATCGATCTGAGTGCGAAAATTTCACAGGGAAACAGCTGGCAACTGGGCTTTTATATTGCTCACGCCTGCAAATTCCTGGAAATTCTCGGTGACGGTAATCCGCAGCCCGGGGACGAAATTATCGTGGCCACCGGCAGCATAAGAACGGCTGACGGAACCGTGGCGCCGGTTAATCATGTGCCGGAGAAAATTGCCCTGGCCGACAAACAGCTATCACCATGGAAAAAACAGTGCGACATCCTGTTTCTACTGCCTGTGGAACACGAAGGTGATATTACTGATATCGATGGTGTGACATTTCGTACCATTAACAATGTCGACTACCTGGCCTTATATCTTCCTGACCCGGCAGGTATTAAGCCACCATTAGATGACGTTGTGATCAATGCTCTTCCCCGACCCATTGTAAAATCAGAAATGCCCCGGAAACGCTCCGTAAAGTTATGGCACGTACTGGCGCTGATACTGGTTGCTGTGATTTCAGTGCCGATGTTTTTACAGGAAAAAACGGTGACCGATACCCGAATTGGTGCCCAGCTGCCTGTCAAAAGCGGACCGGTGAAAAGCGCGTCTTCTGACGCCGGGCCCACTGAGATTGAGCCTGTCGCGCAGGGCACACCCATGGCGTTGTCACTCTACGTGAAGCGCCATTGCAACACCGCGGCAGAATCACTGGAAATCCCCGACCTGAAAGACAATCGCTTCGCATCCACCGCTGCCGGAAACGATTTATGCGATATCAAGGCGCAGTTTTCCCGAGATATTGCAGTAGTCATTTTTATCGGAGTAGGTGAAGAGCGGTTCACGGTTAAAACGTTCAGGCAGTTCATGTTTGATGTGCCTTTGCCTGCCATGAACGGCAAACCGAAACAGTATTTTATGATCACGCTTGATGATGCCCCAACAGAACAGCAACAACGGTCCCTGAAGCGTTTTTTGTTTGAGTTCAGGGAGCCGAAGCAGTTAACGCTGGAACAACTGCAGTCCCATGTCGCCGAACTGGGCAATGCTGCAAATGTTTATACCCACACTTTGACACCGTTTTAAATCACAGAACTCTGCACGCTCAGTATTTCCATGACATGACGGTTGGTCCTTCAGCTCTGGCCGTGAGATTTAAGTCAACCAGATATTCTCATCAAGTATTCACTTAACCGTCACGGTCCGGTCACACTTTACTTTCAACATAAAAGGAGAATAAGTAAAGTGGAGACAAAACATGGGATTAAATCTGTGGCAGATTTTACTGGTACTGCTAATCATAGTATTACTGTTCGGTCGTGGCCGTATTCCTGCCCTGATGGGCGATATTGCCTCCGGTATGCGCAGTTTCAAACAGGGTTTGCAGGAGGAAGAACAAAAGCTGGATACAGCAGCATCTGCTGGGCAGACAGAGTCAGAATCCGTACAGTCCAATCGTGTATCAGAGCAACCGGTGAAAGCCGGCCAACCCCATGCTTGATCTTAGCTGGACTGAGCTCTTTTTCGTGGGTGTGCTGGCACTCATTATCATCGGCCCGAAAGATTTACCTGAGCTGTTTCAAATTTTCGGACGCTTTACCGCAAAGCTGAAGCGCATGTACGCTGGCATGCAGGGCAGCATGAACCAGCTTACGAAAGAAGTGAATATTGTGAACGGCAAAGCGCAACCGGGTGACGAAAGCTGGAAAGCGTTTTTGCCTGAAGATATAAGAAATCTGCCGGCAGATTTTACGCCGGGCTCAATGTCTGCAGAGCAATATGCTGAGCGCCGGAACAAAATTGACGAGGCGCGCAAGCAGGCTGATGAAGCGCGTTAGGCGAAGGAGCAGCGCAATGAATGACGAACAGATCAATAAGTCCACTGCGCCTTTACTTACTCACCTTATTGAGCTTCGTACCCGCCTGCTTTACTGCCTGGCGTTTTTTATGGTGATGTTCGGCGCCGGCTACTATTTCTCTGCTGACATATACCATTTCCTGCAACAGCCATTGCTTCAGCAATTCGGTGAAGGCAGTGAACGGCGAATGATTTATACCGGCTTGCAGGAGGCATTCTTTACTTACCTGAAGCTGGCATTTTTTACTGCTCTGTTTTTCTCGGTGCCGCTAATCCTGATCCAGGTCTGGCGCTTTCTTGCTCCTGGTATGTATCAGCACGAAAGAAAAGGTTTTTTACCGCTGTTTATTATGACCCCGGTTTTGTTTATTACCGGCGCTGCGCTTGCGTTTTATGTAGTGATGCCGATGGCATGGCAGTTTTTTATGAGTTTCGAAACCGCAGGTGGCAATGAGGCCATCAGAGTCGAATTGGAAGCAAAAGTCAGTGAATATCTGTCGCTGGTAATTAAGCTCATTCTGGCATTCGGACTGAGTTTTGAGCTACCTGTATTTCTGCTTATCCTAGCTAAAACCGGCATGGTAACGGCTGAAACACTAAGACACTACCGGCGCCACGCTATTGTGCTGATATTCCTTGTCGCTGCTTTTATTACACCACCTGATTTAATTTCCCAGATAGCATTGGGTACGCCCATAGTGTTGCTTTATGAAGTATCTGTTTACCTTGTTGCTAGGACAGAGCGGCGGGCACAGGCGGCGCAGGAAGCTGCTGAAATATAAATTAAAAAAAATCTGTCACGAACATGTAGCCTGCCCGTCAAGAAAATGGCGTCTGAGTGTCATTTTTGCTCAGTAGATTGGTTCCCCGCAAGACCGGATGTTGTCCCCTTTCAGAGGTCGGGGTTTCTACTTCTAAAACCAATCGAACAGGTGCAAAAAAATGTCTAAAGAAACAACCGTGATGATTCTGTCCGAAGCGACGGTTAACCGTCGTGATTTTGTAAAAGGCGGTTCTGTTGTTGCTGCCAGTACAGCACTGGCATCGCTGTCTGCCAAGGCTGCGACTCTGCCATTTTCTTCTTCTTACGGCCCACTGAGCATGAAAGCCTGTAAAGCAACAGGTCTGGAGTTGCTGGCTTTACCGGACGGCTTTGAATATACCTCTTACGGCTGGACAGGTCAGATCCAGTCTGACCGTAACCCGACACCAACCGATCATGACGGTATGGCAGTGGTTGCTGCAAAGCAAAATATTGTATGCCTGGTGCGTAACCATGAGTTAAGTGAGGGCGAAGGCCATAAATGCGACCCAGTGGGCGGCCGTGGTATCTATAATCCGGCGCAATATGGCGGCACTACCAACCTGATGTTTGATGTAGTAAATGGTAAGTTCCTGTCTTCCTACAACAGCCTTGGCGGCACAATCCGTAACTGTGCTGGTGGCTCCACACCATGGGGTTCGTGGTTATCCTGTGAAGAGACCTTCCAGGTTGCTCAGGGAATTTATCACGGCTACATTTTCGAAGTTCCGGGTTTTGGTGTATCAGACGGTCAGCCAATCCGTGAGATGGGTCGCTTTACCCACGAAGCTGTGGCAGTGGACCCTGCAACAAGCTTTGTCTACATGACAGAAGACACGGGTACTTCGGCATTTTATAAATTTGAACCTGCAGGCCAGTGGGGTGATCTGAAATCAGGCGGTACGCTTTACGCAATGGTGCTGGATAACACACCACGTGTTGACCTGCGTGGCGGACTGGTTGAAGGCTCAACCTACAACGTAAGCTGGCAGGAAATCCCTGATCCGGACGCGTTCAGTGAATCCTGTTTCAGTCAGGCCAGCGACGCTGCCATCATTCTTCGCGGTGAGGGTTGCTGGTATGACGACGGTAAAATCTACTTCGTTTCTACTTCAGGTGGCGCAGCCGGTCTGGGACAAATTTTCTGTTTCGACCCCCGTCGTCAGCAACTCACGGTTGTATTTGAATCTACCAGCACGTCAGAAGTCGATGGTCCTGACAATATTGCTGTCAGTCCCCGTGGAAGCATCCTGATGTGTGAAGACGGTGGCTCTGATCCCAAGCGTCTGGTGGGCTTAACGCAAAGCGGCGAAACCTTCACGTTCTGTGAAAACCGCATGGAGCTGGATCAGGGTGATCTAGCTGTTATCGACAACATTTACCCCGGCGTTTCAGCCAACTTTACTGACAGCGTGGGCACCAGCACAGATGGTTCTGCCCGCCGCAGCTTTACCAGTCGTGAGTGGTGTGGTGCATGTTTCTATGGCCGCTGGTTATTCGTGAATATCCAGTCTCCGGGGGTCACGTTCGCGATTACCGGCCCGTGGGAAAACGGCGCGCTGTAAACCGGAATAAGCATAAAAATTTAATAAAACAATACGGGGGCACGTTGCTGCCCCTTTTCAGACTTTAAGGAATAAACATGAAAGCACTGGTATTTTTAGCATCAATGTTACTCGCTGTTCAGGCGAATGCAGCCATTATGAACCTGAGCATTCCGGGTACTGCAAGCGGCTCTCTGAGTGACGAAAGCGGTTGGTTAAACGGTGATACTTCAGCAATTGATTTTTACACGTTCGAATTATCTGCTGACACTGAACTGAGCTTCTCACTGGATACACTTCTTACATCAATGGGCATGAGCCTGTATTCAGGCGAACTGGCGACAGATCCCGGTTTCTTGTTTGACAATGCAGGTGACTTCTCTGATTTCTGGGGTAGCAGCTTAACGTATATCACTGGTACCGACGCTTTCGTACCTGCGGCAGGGACTAATGACCTCGATGCGGGATTACTTACAAGTGGCTGGTACACGCTGGCTGTAGGTGGGAATGAAGGTTTCAGCTTTGGTTCATTCAGTTACACGCTGAATGCAGACGCAGTAACCACCACTGTTTCAGAGCCGTCCACTTTTGTTGTTGCACTGATGATGCTGGCAGGATTGTGCTGGACACGCCGTCAAGGTCGCAACTAAACGCGGCTTTCAATAAATTCAAAGGGGCGCCCGGCGCCTCTTTTTTAATTCTAACACCCTGATACATCAACAATAATTTCAGGTGGCTGGTAAGTGTTAACAAAAGTTTCGTAGGAAACATAGCAGGCCGTGGCAACCACTTCGTTATGCCCCACACCCTGGTTAATTTTACTGCGAACGGTGATGTAAATTTCACGGGTGAGATTGCCGCTGGCAGACTGGCCGTTGAAATTATCGGCCCAGGTAAAATCATCGGCACCAAAACTCATCAGTTCCATGATTTCCGGAATGCCGTCACTGTCACCGAACGAAAGCGCCAGCGGATAGCCTTTGTCGAAATAGACACCATCAAAATCGAAACCATTATTAAATCCGCCGTTCCGTTTGGCGATGATGGCTTTCGTGTGGGCAATGTTCGCGTTGGATTTCAGTGAGCCGGCAAGGGTATTAATAACAGCAGCATTGGCTTCAGATGACAGGTTCACAAAGCGCGGCAATGCCGTGACCGATAATACGCCAAGCATAATGATGACGATGATCAGTTCAATAAGCGTGAATCCGGATTGTCTGGATACCTGATAACGCATTGGCCTGCCCGATTTCTTACCCTGTCAGTCGATAATTTAAATACACCGTAATACTACTTGTTTATGGTAGAGCAGAATCCGGCGTAGAGGGTTATCTGTAAATATACCTATGCACGTTGCCTTTAAGCCGCTGAGACTAAGTTTTGCAGCTAAGTGCTTTATTCTGATAACGGCCTGCGTGCCGGAAACATAAGCCCGGCTTACCGCAGATACACAGATTTGATGAGGTTTTATGACGACATCCCGCCCATTTATCATTTTTGACTTCGACAACTGTCTCGCTCCCGGTAATGCGGTGGGGGAAAACTTGCTCGCTCCTTTGTTTGACGAGCTGGAAAGACTGGAAAAACATCATTTATCAGGTGAACAATTTTCCGCGATGAAATTCGATTTCTGGCGCAAGCCACTGGATAAGATTGCTGCTGCCTATTCTTTTTCTGAGGAGGCTGAGCAGCGCAGTTTCGACTATTTCAGGCAGTTGGAATCAACGGGGTCAATGTCAGGGTATGAAGATACATTGTTTGTTAATGAGATGGGTGGCACGAAAGTTCTGGTGACATCGGGCTTTGAAAAATTTCAGCGTTCTAAAATCAAAGGGCTGGACGTGGAAGCGGCTTTCAGCGATATATATTTTGACGACCCGGGTGAGCCTCCACGTAAAGGAAAAGGGCATTATTTTGCGCTCGCCTGCGATAAGTACGGGGTCGACCCTCAAGATGTCTGGGTGATCGGAGACAGTGCAGAGTCTGAAATCGCAGCAGGAAATGCTTTGGGGATGAAGACCGTACAGATTTTGCGTGCCGGTGTTGAGAGGCATGCTTCGGCAGACTATCACGTTACCGGTTTGCATGAGTTTGCAAAACTCGCCGGGGTGTAATTTCAAAGTAGTTGAACAGCTATTTTCAATTCGTTTACGAACACCAATGTGGCAAAAAGGGCAGGTGCCCGTTTCGATTTCTGATCGCCGGGTTTAACTGCACTGAAATAAGCCCCAGAAGCGGGAGTACTGCCGGGGCTTATTCTTTATAAGTATGTCTTTCGTCGAAAGTAACTACTTACTCAATCGAAAACTCATCAAATAATGTCACTTCAGAATCCAAATCACTCGGGTCAAACACATAGCTTTTCACTGTGCCTGTGCTGGTATCAAGGACAGAGAAGACCGACAGTACATTGCTGGCAACAAAAGGCAAATTCGGATAGCTGTCATTTTCCATGCTCATGGGACTGAACTGCGTAGGGAAGCTCATTGCACGCCCCTGTGGATCACCGTTAGGCGGATAATTCGTTTCTGACCAGCGCGGATTGGCTGAATAAACATCTTCCCAGAAATCAGCTGTAGCCGGACGCCGGTTTGCCGTGTAAGTGCCGGTGGTATCATCGTAATATGCACCGTAGCTGTTACCCACATTAGAGCTTTCCAGGTAGTGCAGATCTTCTACCTGCGCGCGGTTCCACAAATGAGAATGGCCGATGTGCACCAGGTCTACGCCGTTTTCAAGGAGCAGGGGTTCAATATCGTTCAGCCACACATCACCGGTAAGCGGATACTGGTAACGAATTTCCGTCGCGCTTTCCAGTGACGGCGCGATGGTGTCAGTCCATGTGGCCGGCTCAATGGGGAAGGTGTATTCAGCAACAGATTCACCACCACTGCCGTTGTCCTGTACAACCTGCAGCACCGGCTGTGCAAGCACCGGAACGGTGTTGTCACCCAGTCCGAAAACGCCCTGGTGCGCCATCACCACCTTGTACTTAGCATTTTGAAATGCTTCAGTCTGCATAACATCCGTCAGCCAGGTGTATTGCTCTGACTCAGCATCGAAACGCTCAAACAAAAATTCACCAAATCCCCACTGTGTCGGGTCGGTGTAGTTTTCTGCGTTTTCAACAAATTTGGTTTTGTTGTTCGGGGTAACACTCCACGAACGCCAGATACGGGAGACATTCATAGAAATCAGGAACACGTCTCCAAAAGATACCGCGAAGTATTCTTCGCCACGGGGGCCATCATTGGGGAAGGAAAAGATATCCAGAAAGCTCATCTGGTTGTGAGAGTGATCGGCAATCCACTGTGCTTTAACTGTTTCATCATCAGACGGGTTAACGTCAGCTTTAACCTGTTCATAGGCGACTTCTGCAAACCATGCCGGTTGAGGATCACCAAAGCCGCCGTTCAGAGAGTAGCTTTCTTCATCTGGCGTATAACGGCCCATGACCTCATGGTTGCCGATAGTACCGAACACTGGCGCATGCTGGAGAATTTCACCGCCATTGTAGGGAAAGCCCGGCATGTATTGCTGGTAGTGTCCCTGCAGGGCAGGAAAGAATGCCGGCGCATTGTCTTTGGCCTGATCGAACCATTCTGAAGCGCGGTCGGATACATTCACAAAATCACCGGCAAAGAATACTGCGTCTGGCGTGCCAACGGTTTCCACTACCTTCTGATAGTTTGCGACAACGTTCTTTTTCGACTGCAAATCAGAAGTCAGCAGAATCATTAACGGCTGGCCCGCAGCTGGTGCCGGAGCCAGGGTAAAGGTGTCACTGGTAAATGCAAAGCCGTCTTCGTCAGTACTGGACACCGAGTAATCTACCCGTTCTCCCTGCGTCAGCCCGGTCGCAGTGGCTTCATGGCGGTAAACGTCACGATACGTCACTGTTTCGAAGGTCTGATTGTCGATAGCAGAGCCAGAGTCTTCCATCATACGTTCCAGCTTCGTAGTGGTAACATCCGTGATGGTCTGGTCAGCATAGGTTAATGCATGTTCACTGCCTTCGAAATTGGTAAACCACACCACATTCACGCTGGAGATTGTGGGTAATTGTAAAAACGGGTCTGTGAGCATTTTATGCTCAGGGTTCACGGTAACAGGCACTTCTACTTCAACGGGAACTTCAATTTCAACCGTTTCATCGTCATCACAAGCGGTAAGAGTAAGCAGGAGCACCGAGGGTGCCCGCGACGCGTAACTTCCACAACATGGATACATTCCTTTTGAACGAATAGAGAGAAAAAATAAATGGAGTACTGCGCAAACCAGCGTTACAGGATTGAGTGACGGTAGTAAGATGTTTTTATTACAGTGGTGTGATTTGTTTGGAATTTTTTATTCTTCGCGGGCGGAAAATCCCTGTTGCAGAGACCTTTTAATTTCCGGTGAAGGCCGCTGCATTTAACTTGCTTGATCAGGGATTCATACTCAACGCTTTTTTAATGTCAGTGCAACGACAAAAGCACTCGACGATATGGTCATTGCGCCAATCCACAATAGTAGCCCATAAGAAGTGGTTGTCGCAGCGGAAAAAAAGCAGCCAGATATTACTAGTGTCATCCCTCCGACAATTCGATATTGGATTTCCTGGCTTCCCGACAACATTGAAAGGCTAAACAGTTTTCTGTGTCCCGGAGTGACAAGCAAGAAAGCTGCGAAAGCGATCGCGTTGAAGACCCACCCAAAGATTAACATCATTGTAAATCCTCCACAGGCTGTCCATGTTGTGCAATATCAGGCTGAGTGGCCTGAATACCAATGTAAAGGCACAGGTTTAGAATAAAAACGATCAGTGAGTGCGTTAACAATTTTTTTGAGGCAAAAATCCACATCACAAAAGCGCAATATATTGGAAAACTTAAAAGCATCATCCAGATAAATAATGAGGTTTTTTGCCACTCAAAAAAGTAATTCCCGAGCACAGGTAATCCCGCCACGATTAGAGACATCGTGCAGTAACCACCTATTATTCCGACAAATGTTCTCGTACCAACACTTAAAGCATTACGGAATCTACCGTTATCACGCAGCTTTTTCATGATTTCTTCTCCCGGCCGTCTGAAATGTCGACTCTGGCCTCTGCTTTCTTCGTTGAGTGTTGCCTGTGAAGCCATCGCCACCAGAGGTAACAGCAAACGCTAAAAGCAAATAGTGTTAGGTCCATAGCAATCAATGAAGCATCTTCGCGGTACTGATAATTCAACATATGGCGAGGGGAGAAAAATATGCTGACCAGTGGTAGTGCTGCAAAAATTGCAGTGAGCAGCAGACTACCGTGTCGCCATGCTCGCGATACGCCCGCCATAAGCGGGTAGATGAGTAAACACAGCCAACCGAGGAAAAATGCGTTAATCTCAATGTGATGACGTTCGTCGATATTAATGGGAGCTAGACGATTGGCCAGCAAATAGCAGCCCACAGCTACTGGCATGCCGAGTATAAATCCCGCGTTAAGTTGAGCGACCAGCTTGTGACTAAACGGAATAACGCTGGTTTTCAGCCTTTTTTGCCTGCTTTTGCTCCACAAAAAAAGGCCAGTGGCAACCATTAACGTGCCCAGAACGCCTGAAATAAAATATAACCAGCGAAGTCCGGGGCTTGCGAAACGCCCGGCATGAAGATTGACCATCGTCTGTCGGGTAATTTCGGAAGCAATATCAGAATCACTGTATTGAAGTAATTTACCGGAAGTCGCTGCATAGAGGAACGTACGCTTTTGTGCAACGAGTTTACCCCGTTCACTTTCTCTGAGCATGACCTGAGCATTGGCATCACCAGGATTAACAATTTGCATATTAGTGATAGTGATATCCGGAGCCCGCCGAAGCGCATCATTGTACAACGATTGCAAAGAGACCATATTGCCGGGTTCCCCTGCCGCTTCAGGCGGTGTCGATTGACTAAACAACTCGTCAAACAGGGTGCCCCGGTCTTCATAAGCTAAAGAGACGGACCAGTTTAAATACATGAACATCAGTGTAACGAGTCCAGTATAAGTAATCATGAGATGAAAGGGTAATGCGAGCACGGACGTCACGGTATGTGCATCCATCCAGCTTCTTGGCCCCTTACCCGGCTGAAATGAGAAGAAATCTTTGAATATTTTCTTATGTATGACGATACCAGTAACGATAGCCACCAGCATGAACATGCTACAGAACCCGACTATCCATCGTGCGTATAACGCTGGTATATAGTGCAGATCGAAATGAAAGCGGTATAGAAACATCCCCCCTTCAGAATCACGTAATTTTGTCTCTTCCCCATTACCGTCCAAGGTAAGAATAGTGAAATTACGGCCGTTGCCGTCCGGCTCTTTATTTCTCCAGAATAGCTGCGTTAGTGGATAGCGTTCGTGAGGCAGGGCGATAAACCAGCCCTCGGTATTCATAGCATTTTTCTCAAGATACGCCTGTGCTTGCTCAAGTGCCGTTTCAGGCCTGGCTTTCACTGAGAGCTCAGGCTGCATCCATTCGGTAATTTCATTTTGGAAATAGGCCAGCGTGCCAGTTAAAAAAATGGCGTATAGGATCCACCCAACGACCAGACCTGACCATGTATGCAGCCATGCCATGTTATCCCTGAACTTTGGTCGCACAAAAACTCCTGATTTTTAGCGAAGATAAAGATGAAAAATCGCCGGCAATCCTAAGATGACCGGCACAGAAATGTTGCTTTTAGAGGATCAGAAATTCCATCTCACACTAGCAGCTATATTTAATGGCTCGCCGTAATCGCTGTAACCCCACATTGAACGGTTGTAGGTTTCGTCAAACAAATTGGTAACATTCAGAGCAACAAGCAGTGATTCAGATACACGGTAATTTGCCATAAGATCGACAAGGGTATAGGCGGGCTGCTCTTGGTAAAGAGATACCAGTGAGCCATCAGGAACTGTTAATGAGCCGCTGTCCTCATAGGTTGAATTTTGCCATTTTATGCTGGCCCCGACAGATAAGCCTTCAAAACTACCTGTTAGCTGGTAAATTGAAGTGAGCTTGAACAGGTGTTGAGGGATCTGAGTATCCCTGGGAGTGCCTGATTCGTCTTCAGCATCGTTATAGGTGTAACCTGCGTTGATGTTCCAGCGAGGCGTAATTTCTCCCGCAATTTCAACTTCAAATCCGTCAGTCTTCACCCCATCAATACTCATATAAATCCAATCACCACTCGGCAGGCGACCTAGGTTGGCAAACTGAGCGACATTGTCTTTTTCGGAGCGATAGACCGCGCTGGAAATATTCAGACGATTATCGTAAAAAGCCAGCTTGACTCCGGCTTCATAGCTTAGTCCTTCCGTAGATGGAAGTACCATTCCATCTGCGCCGCGACTACGAACAGGGAGGAAAATGCCCGTGTAGCTAGAGTAGACCGAGGCGTAGCTGTTAATGTCATATACGATCCCTGCATAGGGCGTATAAATGTTGTCGTCTTTTATTTCAAAGCTCTGTGATATGCCTCCCAGACTGATATCACCATATCTGATGTTCTCCCAGTTACTGACTCGTCCACCAGCCATAATCGTTAACGGTTCGGAAACATGGAATCTCAGGGTGCCGTAATAACCTTCCTGTGTTTGCTTTTCTCTGGAGTATGAGACAGAGTCTGGTGATGAAAAATCAGGTTCTACTAGATAGGCGCCTGTATAATAATTATAAATGCCCGCATCTTCGTAACTTCTGCTGTCTATGCCGAGTTTGTTCGAATTTGAACTATAGCCGGCCACAAACTCATGCTCTTTGCTGAACAACTCGAAATCACCCGTCATATACATATTGATACTTTCTGTACGGGATGTTCTGTCCCGCGCAGAAATGTAGCCGCCATCCGCATAAGGCGAATAAAATGCGCCGGTTTCTTTGTCTATCAAAGGTCCTATTCCACCGTTCATACCGTCTAAATCACCATCGGAATAGCGATAAGAAGCATGCAGGTTCCAACCATTTGAAAACTCATGCTGCAATTCCGTCATCGCGCTTAGCTCATTGGCTTTACTGTAATGCCACGGCTGGGCAGTGTTAAATGACCGGGGAGCATTCAGAGGGGTGCCATCTGTAAAAAAGGCAGGATTAGAAGAATAGGTATAAGCACCGGTATTGTCGGAATCAACATAATCTAACGAAACAGACATGCGAGTAAAATCTGATAAATCGGATTCGACAATACCGTAGAAAATCGATTTTTCACTGGCATAGTTATCCCGGAAAGTATCGTTATCCTGATAGGCTGCGACCGCCCGCCCCCGTATACTACCCGAACTATTTAACGACCCGGAGACATCGGCCTCGACCCGGTAAGTATCCCAGCGACCAACGCGACCGAGTACATAAGCCTGAGTATCTGCAGTAGGTCGCTTACGAATCATATTCACTGTCGCTGACGGTTCTCCCATACCGCTGAGAATGCCAGCTGCGCCTTTAAGAACCTCTACCCGCTCTGCAATCACCGGGTCAATGCTCTGTCCAAGAGGATCTGTGGTACCAGAAGCGGCTGTTTTAGTCATCATACCGTCAACCTGAATGCCTGCATCCATCTTAAAACCGCGCACGAATATATCGTGTTGTTCTGATGCATTTCCCCGCACAGATATTCCGGGAACGTTTTTAAGCAGGGAAACCATATCATTGAGTGCAAAGTCATCAATCATTTGCGAGGTAACAATACTGACTGACTGAGGCGTTTCACGCAGAGCCATATGCAGGCCAGTCGCGCCGTTCATCGACTGTACGGTATATGAACCTGTCACAACAATTGTCTCAATGTCGTCAGGCTTTTCCATATACTGAGGCGAGGTCGGCTGTTGACTACTTTTTGACTGCTCAACCCTATGTTTGATAACTATGGTGTTCTCAGATACCTGTCGGTAAGACAATCCCAGCGGTGGGAGCAGCTTATTCAAAAGCGCCGTTAATGTATAAGAACCTTCAATTTCCGGTGTTTGCAAACTGGAAGCAATGTCCGGCTCCAGAATGATTTGTTGTCCTGTGAGTGAAGAAATTTTTCCCGCTGTCTTTAGTATATTTCCTGAAGGCAGCGCGAAATTGAAAGGTACATTTTTTGTAGAAACATCGTTCTTATTTGAGTCTGGCATCTGAGCGATACTGGGCAGACTAAAAAATAAACTGCTGACTATTGCGCTGACAACGATTTTTTTCCTGATGTCGAAGCGTATTTGCTGCATAAAAACTCCATGTGTGTTTTTTAAAAGGCAATAATTCTTATTCACACATATAGAGAGTTCGATTCTGCAGAAAACCTAACAACTATTTTTTTGCAATTTTTACCTGTCCGTTATCTAACACTGTCACTTTTATCGGATGAACATGCTCTATTCCCCGAAGCACGGCTTCAACATCTCTTGCTGAGAAGCTTCCGGAAATGGGCAGTTCGGCAATGTCTGAAGCATCTATGCTGATTTGTGAAGCGGAATAAGTTTGAAGTTGCGCCACCACCTGATGTAACGGGGTTCTGTCGAATACCAGCCAACCATTTTGCCAGGCAAGATAAGCTTCTGAATCTACTTGAGTAATCTGCCCCAATGCATTCCCGGTAATCTCAATCAATTGATCCCCTTTCAGTATTGCCTTTGACCACTTTCTCTCTTTAACCTGCACTTTTACACTACCGTGCTCTACCGCTACGGCGGTTTTGTCGGAAGTATAAGATGTTACAGAAAAAACAGTGCCGGTAACGCGAATGATTCCATTGTGAGTGTTGACTAAAAATGGTTTATCGCGGGCTTTAGTGACATTAAATAGCGCTTCACCGTGCAACAAGTCAATACGGCGATAATTTTCGGTGTAGGAAACGGTAATGTGAGAGTTGGTATTAAGCGTAACAATAGAATCATCTGGCAATGTAATTACCTGCTTTTCCCCGACTTGAGTACGGTAACTTGCCATTTCCTGAGATGAGCCGGATTGATAGGGCTGTAGTAGACCGGCGATGATTAACACAATGAATATTGTAGCGGCAACGGGCATCAGCATCTGTCGGAAGCGGAACCTCGATGTTGAAAACGCCGGTGCTGACTTTGGAATATGTTCTGCAGCAGCTTCAAATGGCAGCTCGTACCACTCTGCAATTGCAGCATCATAAGCAGCTTTATTATGCTCGTTTTCAGTGTACCAGCTTTTAAAAGCCCTCTTATCGCTCACCGGTACAGAAGGTGCGGTCATTATAACCACCCATTCTTCAGCCTTAGCGTTCACCGTTTCAGATTGATCACACCTGCTTGCATTGTCGGTGTCATGAGGGCTTCCCATTATCGATTCTGTCCTGTATTTTTGCGCATTTCCTCTCGACAATGCCTGAATGCGCGGGTAATTTGCCTTTCTACAGCGACCTTCGACATCTGATACCTGTCAGCGATTTCTTCATGGCTTAAACCATGAACCCGTCGTAGTATAAAAATGTCTCTTTGTTTGTGAGATAACTGATTCAGTGCACCGATTAGCGCCTTAACTTCCTGGCAAGGCTGTAGCGTATCTTCCGGGCCCGCGGTTACAAAACCGTTTTCATGCTCACTTTCGGTAAATGAAACGTGATCCTGTCTTTTTTCTCGTTTTCCCCAGATGACCTTATTTGCAATACTAAATAAATAAGCGCCGGGCTCCTTTGGTTCCTCGCTCTTTAACTTTATGGAATAACGTAGGAAAGATTCACTCACTACATCATCAGCATCTTCTCTGGAATTAAAATTACGATATAGCTTTCGGGTAACGTAGGCCCGAAGACGCTCGCCATAGACATAGTATAATGATTCCAGTTTCTTTGAGTAAGACAAAAGGGCCATCCGTGGTGTACTCCGCCACGCAATCTTAATGATAATCATTATCAAGTCAATGTGTTCATTGTTTGTCCCTGTTCAAATCACAAGGTTTATGAAGAAGTCGCTAACACAGCTCTTTGAACCATTAAGACAGTAAATAGTAGTGACTGGGATTCTTTTGCTTCCAGTGAGATGGAGTACACCCGACCACGCGTGCGAATGCAGCAGCAAACTTACTCGGATTACTGTACCCCACCATACCAGCAACTTGTGTAACACTGTGTCCCTGCTGTAAGTACCGTTTGGCTTCTTTCATTCTATTTATCAGAATATACTTGTAAGGCGTTGTTCCAGTGGTGCTTTCGATTGCTCGATAAAACTGCTTGGCCCCCATACCTAAAAGTTCAGCGAGTTCGTCTGTTCTGATTTCCTGCTCAATCTGCCTCTGAATATACTCAGAAAGGCAAGTTAATTGCCGTGGACTCAGTTGTGATGCGGACTGGTGTTGCGCGTGGTTTTTAGATAACTCAGCGATGCGTCGCAAAATAACGACAATGCCCTCTTCCAGGAAAGCTGAGTACGTATCTTGCCGTTCAGCACATTCCCACATTGCTATCGCCACAGAACTGATTATTTCATCTTCCAGCACAGTAGATTGATAGCAACTCGTTGACTGGCAAATACTACAAAACCTCTCAGTATCAATGGCAATGCCCAGCATATTGACATCAGGAGAAGAAAACTCAGCACTTTCGTGGGGAGCAGTGATCAAAATACTCCTTTTCTTCCAGCGCCACGATCGATTTCCATATTTGACGATACCACCATCAGACAAGCAAACCCCGATTTTGAGATGTCTTCCCGCAACCATTTTTCCTGCAGTTGCCGGGAAGTGTGAGCGAACGAGTACAGCGCTCTCACAGGCCAGACTCACTATAGCCGGTTGTGCAGTGCTACTTTTCAGGCTGTCGACAATAAGGTTTCCGTTATCCATTTGTTTCACCTGGTAAAAATAATAAATATACCAAAATGGAGTGGTGGGACATTTTGGAGCGGTATTCATTCAGCGGCTTTTTAAACTACGTCACTTTGCAATCAGTAAGGGAATATCATCAGTATGTTTGAAAAGAGACGGCTAACAAAAACGCTATCTGTATCTTCTGGCCTCGGGCTGGCTTTCATTTCTTTCGCAGCGATATCCAGCGAGTATGCAATATCTACCGGAAAAGATGAACCTGAACGTATAGAAAAACAGCATAAAGACGGCGAGGGTTCTGATGGCGGAGATGCTATTGAGAAAATTGTGGTTAAGGGGACTAAGCGGGGGACGGAGCTGTTAAAAGCCGATGTTTCGGTAACGGTTATCGATTCAAAAATGATTGATGAAGCGAGAATACGTGATTTTACCCGGATAGATGAGCTTGTTCCCAACGTCCAATTTAACGAGTCAGGGCAGACGGGTAGTATTTACATTACCATTCGTGGCGTTGAGTCCAATCCGTTTGTTGTTAACAGAGCCGCGGTGTACATAGATGGCATTCCGTTTCGTGAGCTAAGTAACTCAGTACTTAGTCAGGTTGACTCCATCGAGGTGCTTCGCGGCCCGCAGGGAACGCTTTACGGTGCAAATTCAGAGTCAGGTCTCATCTTAGTTACCACAAAAACACCTTCGGAAGTCATGGAACAGAACTACCGTGTGTCGGCTTCAAGTTACGCCTCTGGCCAGGGATATGTGGGAACCGGATTCGTCGGCGGCCCACTGGCTCAAAATTCACTTAGTGGATCCGTGGCGTTCAGTACATCGATGGAGGATGCCTACGTAAAAAATGAGGGGACATCCACGGGCGAAAGCGGTGAAATTAAAGAGAACTTCGTTCAGGGTAAGCTGCAATGGACGCCAACTGACGCACTTACCGTTAACGCAACGTCCTATTGGCTTGATGAGGATGCACCGGGTCTGTTCGTGCAGCAATATGTGCCGCTAAATATCAATCTGTACAATCAGTTATATGCAGACACGATGAACGGGGAACGCAAGATTGATAAGTGGACGGCGTTAGAAGATGCGCCCAAATATACCAATTCGGAAGAATTTGTAGCCGGTGTGAGTGTGACCTATGAGACTGATCTTGGCAACATTGATCTGGCCGCATCTTATCGTACTCTGGAAGAAGACTCCAAAGGGCTGGATTTTGATCTTACTGCCACACCGTACGTGTCCGGACGCGAAGAAAAAAGCGAAGACTACAAAAACTTAGAGCTGCGCTACAGCTCGCCCGAAAATAACGTGTTCGATTATATCGTTGGCATGTCCTATTACGCGGAAAGTGAAGAAAACACTAAGTCGACGTTTATGGGCAGCGGCGATCTCGACAGCTATCTGGCAGCACCTCTGCAGTACAAAGAAGGTGAAGACAAGAGCCTCTTTGGATCATTGAACTGGTATGTAACTGATAAGCTTAAATTTGGCGCAGGGTTGCGTTATGAGCATGCAGAAAGATCTGCGGTACAAACCGCCGGCGCGCTGGATTTAGGTCTTGGAGCCATTACCTACTATCAGGATGCGGACCTTTCGAACACCTTTGAAAACTGGCTGCCACGCATCAGCGCTTTATACCAATTTAATCGCAACCTGTCTTTTCATGCGTCAGTTTCAAAGGGCTATATTCCGGGCGGATTCAACCTTACTGCCATACAGGACGATGTGGTAGATGACAGCATATTGTTTTATGACAGTGAAACGCTGCTCAGCAGAGAAGTCGGTTTCAAGTGGATGTCCGCAGACAGAAAGTGGCGCTCTTCCGGCGCACTATTTTTTATAGAATCAGATAACTGGCAGGAGATTCAGGTCGCTACCGATGCGAATGGTCGCCCTGTCAGCTCGGATTATATCGGCTCTGCCGCCTCAGTTGAAAGCAAAGGCGCTGAACTTGAAATGGTCTGGCGGCCGGTTGACTCGCTCTCTATAAATAGCCACTACGGGTTTGTGGACGCTGAATACACCGATCTTCAGATTAGTGAGTCACTGAATGCTGCGGGACAGGCGGTTCAGTTTGTTCCCGACTATGATGCCGGAGTGGCTGTCCGGTATGAATTGGATGAGAACTTTTATGTCAGAGCTGAAGCTAACTTTACCGGAAATACCGCGCTGCGGGCAAAAGGCGACGCCGTCCAGCGGGCGGTCACAACGCTGGGATTACAGTTAGGATACGATAACGGTCAGACTGCTGTGAGAGTGTTTGGCGAAAATCTGACAGACGAGCGAATTGCCAGCGGGCTTGCCATAGAAAACATGGCTTTTGGCACCGACGGATTATTTTACAGTCCGCTTGATGCGCCGCGTATCATCGGTGTTGAAGTGGAGGTTTGGTTGTAGCGGGCGTATTAATATTTTCACTATAGGACCGGGCTTGTTTTATGCCCGGTCAGATCAAATCACACCTTATATCGAGTTGAGCTCTCCGTAACGTTACTGCTAGTTACTCTGTATTCTGAATATCAGTCATTGTACCCCCTGAGTACATCATCAATAATTATTTCAAGTGAACTTACGCTTGCGGCAGTTATGTACCAGGCATCGGGATCGACAAAGACAATATTATTGTTTTTCCACGCATTAGTTTGTTCAATTAAAGGATTCGCAATCGCACTTTTATCGAGCGTCGGGCGCCCTTCCATAACGGCCGTTCGATCTACTACATAGAGAATATCAGGATTATTTTCCAGTAAGAACTCACTGGACACTGGCTGGCCGTGAACCCCTTCCTTGTCAGACATTTTAGCTGGCTTCACACCCAGCACATTGAATACAAATCCGTAACGCGAATTTACGCCGAGAAAGCGGAACGCACCATTATTGTGTAAAACCACCATGGCTTTTTCCGGCCGCGCTGCAATTTTCTCTTGTGCCAGCGACAACTTGTGATTCAGTGCATCGACTATTTGTTGTGCCCGCGATTTCTTATCAAACAGTTCACCTAAAAACAACAGGTGCTTCCCTACAGCTTCAAAGTGGTTTTGCTTACTTTGCTGATAATCTACGTCTAATAGAATGGTCGGCGCCAGGTTTGATAAGGCATCGTAGTGATTTGCCTGCATTGGTGATATCAACACGAGATCAGGTTTAAGTGCATATATACGCTCCATGTTCGGTTGCACAATGGCACCTAAGTCAGCAATGTCCCCGTCGTTGCCATACCTTTCAAGAAAATGCGGTACAAAGTCTTTGGGCATACCAACAATATCAACCTCCAGACGGGCTAGCGCATCCACTTCGTTCATATCCAGAGCCGCTACACGAACAGGGCGTCTTGTAATAGTGGTTGTGCCCAAATCATGGGTAACTGTCAGTGCTTTGAACTCCGCAGCACTTTCATTCATTGCTGTCGTTTCCTGAAACTCACTGGATACTCGCTTACCATCGCAGGCTACGAGGATCAGCAAGCTCAACAGGAGTATCATGTTATTTTTTAGTCTGGGATAAATTTTCCGTGTCATGGATAGTGTCCTTTTATTCAACATTGAAAAAATTGCAGAGTGTGCCTTTTCGGGTAGTAACCAGCTCTAACTTAAGGTCGAAGAGTTGTTCCAGATTAGCCTCTGTCACCACCTCTTTCACCGTACCTGTGCTATGCACCATGCCTTGCTTCATCGCAATAATCCGGTCTGAATAACTGGCGGCAAAATTAATGTCGTGCACGACTAAAATCACCGTTTTTTGCTTTTCGTCGGTCAGGTAGCGGAGTGTTTGCATGATGTTTACCGCATGCTTCATATCCAGGTTGTTCAGCGGCTCATCAAGTAGCAGGTAGTCCGTTTGCTGTGCAAGTGCCAGTGCCAGAAAGGCCATTTGACGCTGCCCCCCACTGAGTTCATCGATGAATGTATTTGCGATAGGCTTTAGCGCTAACAGTTCGATAGCTTCATCAATGGCGCTAAAGTCCTTTTTCGTTAAGTTGCCCTTACTGTATGGAAAGCGCCCGAATGCCACTAAGTCCCTGACTGTCAGGCGTAAATTGAGCTGCTGGAACTGGCGCATAGTGGCGACCTGACAGGCATATTTGTTAGCCGGTATACTTTCAATAGATTGTCCGTTAAGCGTCACGTCGCCCGAATCAGCGTTGAGTAACTTTCCCAGTGTCATCAGTAGTGTGCTTTTACCGGCTCCGTTCGGACCAATAAGGGAAGTCACCTGGCCTGCGGGAAACTCTGCTGTCACATTGTTTAGTACCACTTTGTCACCGTATGATTTCGTTACGCTTACTGCTTTTATCACGCTATTCTCCCGGGCCTGACAAGTAAGATAAAAAAGTACAATCCGCAAAACAGGTTAATCAGAAGGCCTGCGCTGGTTTTATAATTGAAAAGGTGCTCTACCAAAATTTGTGCACAGAGCATAACCGACACGGCGATGCTTGCACCGGTAAGCAAAATAGCCTGATGATTAGCATGTTTGGGACATGCATAGGCGATGTTGGCAACGAATACCCCCATAAATGCTGTGGGCCCAACCAGGCTGGTGGAAACCGCAACCAGAATGGCGATGAGCCCCAACTGGAGTCGTATCACGTTGTGATAATTGATCCCCAGAGAAATCGCTTGCTCTCTTCCTAGCAAGAGCACATCGAGCACTTTACGGTATCGCCAGATGCACCCGCTCACACCGCTAACCAGTAATAGTGCAATCCACAATTGGTCGGGTTGAGCGCGATTGAATGATGTAAGACTGAAACTCTGTAGCACCGAGAACTCGCCGGGATTGATCGAGTACTCCAGCAATTGACTGAAACTACGCAGGATCACTGTGAGTACCAGCCCCACTAACAGTAAGAAATAAATATTCTGCCTGTCGCCACTGAATAGCCATCGCTGAAGTGCAAAGGAGTACAACAATAAAACGAGTATGGATAGTAGAAAGTTACTCTGCATATCAATGATGACACTGCTTGCTGTGCCTAAGACTAATATAAGCAGCGCTTGTAATAAGACATAAACGCCTTCATACCCCATAACAGACGGTGTGAGTATTCTGTTATTACTGATTGTTTGAAATAAGATGGATGCAAAAGCCACACTGACGCCGGCAAGAAACATGGTGCTCAACCGTATAGCCCGGTTGGGGATTACATACTCGAAATCCAGGTTTGAGCCATACAGTAAAAAAAACAGGCTCAAAGAACCCAAGGCAATACAGATACCCGCTTGAACTAAACTCAGCTTCATTTTGTCTTCCACGCTACATACAGAAAAGTCAGGCCGCCAAGACAACTGGCCGTAATACCTATCGGGATTTCAAACGGGTATGCGAGAATACGCCCAAGTAGATCGCAGAGAAGTAATAGTGTTCCCCCAAAGAATGCAATAATGGGCAACGTGCGCTGGAGGTTATCGCCATACCGCATAGCAACCAGGTTAGGCACAATGAGTCCGACAAAGGGAATACTGCCAACGGTGATGACAGTGACGGCAATGGTGATTGCCACCAGCATTAATCCGAGAGCAATGAAGTTGAAATAGTGCAGGCCAAGACTACTTGCCATGCCTTCTCCCATGCCCACAATCGTAAAGCGCTGTGCATAGAGGTAGGTAAGCGCAATGACCGGCAGAATGAGGTAAATGATTTCGTAGTTACCCTGAACGACTTTTGAAAAATCGCCCAGCAGCCATCCCTGCATACTTTGCATAATATTGTGCTGAAAGGCATAAAATTCTGCCCCCGCACTGAGCACGCTACCAAACATTAGTCCGACAACCGGCACAAGAACTGCGTTTTTAAATTGCAAACAGCGGATGATAAAAATAAAGAGGCAACAGGCGAGTAATGCAAAGATAAGTGCACCTGCCATTCTACCGCTCAAACCGGCTTCCGGAGCGATAGTGATGGTAACCAGAATACCTAACTTAGCGGCGTCCAGCCCACCGCATGTGGCGGGTTCAATAAAGCGGTTCTGCACGATTTGCTGGAGAATGACACCGCATATTGCAAGCCCTGTCCCTGCACAAAGCAGAGCAAGCAACCGTGGAATTCGACTCGCGGATAGCACTAGCCAGGAATTGTCTGATAGTGCTAAAAATTCTGATAGCGATGTGGTTTTCGCACCAAGCAACAGCGATAGCACACACAAAATAAAAAGGCACAAAAGTGCCACTACTACTTTCAAAGAAAACCAGCCCTTATTGAAAGCGCTACGGACAGGTTTTATCTGAAGATAGCGCTATGTTTTACTCTGTTGTTGTGTTTCGGTGGTTCTGGCATGGGATACAGCAATGCCATCTAATACCAGATCACGTTTTCGTTCCCACCAGAGACGGGAGCCGCGGGACATGATGTCTATCATGCCGTTAATCTGCCCGGCATTTTCCGGGACGTTTTCCGCCTCTGATTGCCAGATTTCGATAATTCGTGCCTTGCGGGTACGTCCATCGGGTTCCGTTTTCGTTGTTGCCCACCATCCCAGAAAGCACTCGCCAACCATATCCACAAGCATGTCGACGGCCACCAGCGCGTTATCCAGTGAGAAGCCCTGGTCTTGCAACTTTTTCACAGACTCAGCAAAAGAGTGAATTCCCGACGATGGCGTGATATCAGCCCGGTGAATTGCATCGGCCAAACCAGGATTACGGTCGTAAAGCGCCCACAACGCATCAGTTAGAACAATCAATTCGTCACGCCAGCTTGTCGCTGCCGGTGGACGCCACTCCAGTTCTTCAATGGCCAACTCTGCCGCAACACTGATCAGATCGTTTCGTCCTTTCACATGATGATAAAGAGACGAATGATCGACCTTCAAATGCGCGGCAATCGCAGGAATCGTGGCGTTCTCAATACCAATTGTCAGGGCTGCACGCGCAATAGCGTCGCGAGATATTTTCCTGGGGCGTCCACGGGGACGCCGGGGGGCAGCCTGTTCTGAAGCGTCTGTCATAGCTTTACTAATTCCGGTTTAAAAAAAGCTATTCTAACGGCTATTTTAACTGACTGCATATCCCGCCCTCCGGAGTACACCCGACTCGCTAATACTTTACCCGTATCCCGACCCCCAGCTCTCTTGGCTCCAGCAAGTACGCGTTAATGCCGCCAGTGCTGCGATCTGCAACTTTGGCAACAGGCGCGATCTCATCCGTTAAGTTGCGGGCGTACGCGAAGGTTTCGATGTTTTGGTTAAATTGATATGTCGCATTGACGTTGACTGTGGTGTAAGCGTCTACCCTCAGATCAACCTCATTGGTGTCAGAAGAAAAATAACTGTCGACGTGACGAAGACCTGCATTCACCTTCAGTGCATCTGTAATTGTAAAATCGACCCCTAAGCTATACATGTAACCCGGGGATTTACTGATTTCCATGCCTACAAACTGCTCGCCACGATAGTCGTTAAATTCACTTATTTCACTGTGTAGCAGGCCGAGTGCACCGGTGAGTTTAATATTATCGGTAGCTTCAAAACTCAAATCTAACTCAAGGCCATAAGACTTAGCTTCATCCGCATTGATAATGACGGCGCCAAAGGCGCGGCCATCTAAATAGTCTGTCACTGAGCGTTGAGAATCAGTAAAGCGTGTATAAAATACATTGCTGTTAATAATCAGCCGCTCTTCAAGCAATGCCATGCGAGTATACATTTCATAGTTCCAGGCGTATTCAGCCTCAAAGCTGTAGTATTCGCCTCCCCGAAAATTCACGCCGGTCCCTCCAGGTATATAGCCCTTACTGACTAATGCGCCTAACAGGATATCGTCAGTGATATCGTAAGAAACGGTTAACTTGGGCAGCAGCGCATTGAATGTTTTATCGTAATGATGCTCCACATCCGGCACATAGCTATTGATGCCGTCATGGGTAATGGCATCTACCTGATATCGAAGTGCACCAGAAATCATCCAGCGGGTGTCGGGGCGCCAGACAAGCTCTGCAAATGGCGCAATGCTTTCTTGCTGAATATCCGCATCGGCATTACCAAAAGTGTTGTCCAACTGATTGTTCGTCTTATCGTTGAAATAGAAGAGACCCGCCACACCGCTAAGTTCAGATGAGCTGTCTCCGTAATTCAGTCGCAATTCGTTAGAGAAGTTGGTGTTGTCTCGATTAGCTGTCCCCTCATACGGGGGAGCGAAAACAAAGTCGAAGTATCCTTTTGAATATTGTAATTGATTTGATAACACTGCACCGTTATCAAACTCGTACTCTACATCGAGTATGCCAACATCGTTTTTTACCTGTTGATTATCCTGATAAAGGGCTCCGTTTTCTAAATCGTCATAGGGCTCGGAAACGACCTCGCTACTTGGCCGGTCGGCTTCAGTCGTTGAATACGTCAACATTGCAGAAAAATTACTGAATTGCTGAGGCTCCCATCGCACCTTTGCCCGGATATTTTTGTTTTTAAAGCCGAAATCAAAGTTATCCGCTGTAAAATCAGCATTAACGTACTTTACGAAGGTGTCCCGGCTACTGTAATCAACACTGACTCTAGCAGAAATATCACTACCAACAGCGCCCGAGGCCATAGCTGAAAAGCGCTGTTTATCGCGGCTTCCGGCCAGAGCCTGAAATGCAAATTCAGGCGTTGAACTTGGGTTACGCGTATTGATTACAACAGCACCTGCAATACTGTTTGCGCCCTGACTGGTTGTTTGCGGGCCGCGGTAAACTTCAATTGAACCAACATCCCATACGCCTGCTGCCCCAAGGCTTAACTCTGCCGGGGTCAGGTATCTGCCATCAAGACTGATGGTGGCTCCTGGCACAGGCTTAGCCAGATAGGCATTTCCGGCACTTACTGGTCCTTTCGTATCCGTTCCCCGAATAATAGGCGCGTCTGTACTGCCTGCGTATATAACGTTGGGTATACCGTTAATCACTTCAGAAATTGTCGACTGATCTGCATTCTTGTGCAGATCACCGGCACCGATAACCGACACTGAGCTGGCGGTATCTTTCATCGTCCGCTCTATTTTCTGTCCGTAGATAACAATAGATTCCACGCCGTCGTCACTTTCACTGCCGTCTGAAGGAAATGACGGATGTGAACTCTCATTTGCAACAGTACTGGTAGCAAATAACACGGCTACTGAGCCGGCCAGCAGTTTCAATTTGAACTGACATTCAATAATTCCGGGCATTTATGCAACTCCTTTATACCCAATAAAAAGCAATACGAATAATTCGCAATAATGTTAAAGCTCAAAAAATTATTTATCAACACTATGTTGAAAAAATAATTTTTCACCCCGATAATGTCTCGCCTGTCAGTTAAAGTGATATCAGAAATAAGGTCAGCGTCATTATGAAAGTATCCGGAAACTCTCAGAGTGAAAATGGAATACATGAAATTTTCAAGTGGTTAGTTGGGTTTTGGTGTAGGTGGCACGGATTGAGATTCTGGGCTCGATTTTCACGCAAGGTCTCCTGATGCTTTCATTCATGAAAATTCATTCGTCATTAAAAGCGGCATTTTATGATGCACTTCCGGCACTAATCGTTTCGGTTATATTGTCCACTTCGTCAGGGCTTGCGAATCTTGCAGCCTTGTGGTTTGCCGTAAAGCTTATTGTGGATCCGGATATAAAGTGGGTAGGTTTAATGACGCTATTCTGGACCGCCTCAGCCTTGCTTTCAGCTTTCGCTTCGTGGCTAAGTCATGTGATGGAAACGACTTTTTCCGGAAAAATAAGAGAGATTGTAGCTAACCATCTGGTGAGATTACCGGCGGGTAAGCTGGCGGAGTTTAAACGTGAAAAATTAAAGCAACTGCTCGTCGAAGACATAGAAGCTTTGCATCATATGATGGCGCACTTACCCGCGGAATTCGTCACTTTTTTGGTGATCCCCGTCATATCTGTCGTGATACTTATCAAAACCGCCGGGGCGGTCGTCCTGCTCACCCTTGTTCCGGGGCTTCTGGCGATATTGGTTTACCTGATAGTTGTGCCAAAGCTTGCTGCGAGAAACGGCGAGTTGATGATGGGAGAACTGGAAAATATGTCCACCGTTATTCAGGACTACAGCCAGGGGGCCGCCGTTTTTCGCATTTACGATGAGCGGGCCGGTGCGTTATACCAGTATAAAAGCGCCGCCTCGCGCTTTACTGACAGTATCGCTAAACGGGTCGGCAGCGTGGCGACCGTGGTTGCTATCGCAACGGCACTACTGCAAGCAGTGGGCACTTATGCAATTGTCTATAGCATCGGGTACGACTGGCCTGTTGAGGTATTGGCTATTGTTCTGCTATTCAGTCTGGCTCTGGTTACGCCTGCGCTAAAATTAGGGCATGGCCTGGACTACGTGGCCAGTGGCAGAAATGCATTAAAGAGAATTGACAATTGTTTGAAACAACCCGAATTAATCGGTGGTGATGAAACGTTAGAAGATACAGAGCATTTTGAACTAACTATATCTGGTGTGATTCCCACTGTCGGTGACGTTTGTCGAATCAGACCCCTGAATGTCACCTTTTTTGCCGGGCAGGTAGGTGTCATTACCGGAAGGAGCGGTAGCGGTAAGTCGACTCTATTGCGGTTGATTGCCGGCTTCGAAACACTGAAGAGCGGCGAAATAGTGATTGCAGGAAGACATGTTGAGCACCTCAATCCGTTGTCCCGTCAGCAATCTATTTTGTTAATACCACAAAGCAGAGACGTGCTGCCCTGCACCATTGCCGATAACCTGGCGCTGACTGCACCAGATGCAGATGAAAAAGCTATGCAGCGTGCTTTACAACGCGCCCGGCTTAATAAGTCACTGAATACTTCTGCCCAGTCACTGTCCGGCGGAGAAGCGCAGCGCGTCAATATTGCCCGTAGTTTTCTGTCTGAACACCGTATCGTTTTACTCGATGAACCTACCTCTGCACTGGAGCGGAGCTCGGCGATGGCTATTTTGGCTGAGCTAAAGCAAGAAGCCAATGACAAGCAACAAATCATCGTGATCGTTACACATGACAATGACATGGCGTCTCAGGGCGATGTAAAGCTATCAATGAACGATTATTACCTGGAGGGAGTTTGCTGATGAAAACGCTGAGTTTGAAAACGGCGGTGACACGTCTTCTTATTCCTTCAGCGGCAGGCTGGGCAACAGCTGCAATTTTAGAGGCGGTGACCTACCTTTTACTGGTTATGGCGATTATGCAACATCAAACGCCTGAAAGGGTACTGGCTTGTGCTGTTCTGGCGATTTTAAGCATTGTTTTAGCATCACGATCCGGCTTCAGGGCCGGTGCCGCGTTGGCCGGTAAACTGTATTTGCTGGTTGGAGAAAGACTACACTTAACGAAAATTAAGTGGTTTACTTCGGATAAGAAAGCCCTCCTCAATACCATTGTTTGCCGCAATATCCCCGGCTTTATGAGCATACCGGCACATCAACTTCAGGTATTTATCCACGGACCGGTTGTTAGCCTAGTGATCATAATTGGCGTCGGGTTCTTAGCGGATGTTGCAATGATGCTGGTTTTATCGGGACTGCTTGCAGTTGCATTTTTAATGCTGGGTTTCTCGCAAAGAAAGCTTAAACATGCAGACATCCGGCGGAGCGAAACTAATCAGCAAGTCAATCAAACAGCATTAGAGCTCGTCGGGCACCTGGAGCTTTTGCGTACTGCCGGAGGTTATCAGACTGCGACCTCCCGCATTTCGCAAAGTTGGGCGTTACAGGACACCCTGTTAAGAAAAATTAGCCGCAACGCTGCGTGGTCGACGTTCACTGCTGCTGCGGGAGGGTGTCTGCCCGTAGCTGGCATATTAATATATTGCTTCACTTCCCATGTTTCTGCAGAGTTTACCTTAGCGCTGCTTATATTAAGCATGCGTGCAACTGCTCCTCTGGATAGTCTGGCTTTGGCGGTTCTCAGTATGAATGATCAGCGTGCCGCCATTGCACAATTCCGTCTTTTTGATAGCTCTCCGACAATAGATGAGCCGGATCCTTTAATTAGCAAACAACCGGACAACAGTGTTCTGACGATAGAAGGCGTGCGGCTTGATGCTCACAAACAAAGTATCAGCGTAACAATAAAACCGGGAGAGCGCTGGCTGATATCAGGTGACAGTGGATCAGGCAAAACCACACTACTCAATTGCATCATGCGATTTGAGGATCCCGGACAAGGTAAAATTCTATTGGGCAATGTGCCTCTTCCATTAATAGAACGGGATAAACTTAGCGGGTACTTTGCCTATGTCCCTCAAAATTCATCCATATTTTCCGGGACCATCGCCGACAATATCCGGCTTGGTAAACCGGATGCTGATGATTACACCATTGAGCGTCTGGCGCGTCTCGTACAGTTGGGCGATGTCATTGACCGCTCCCCTGAAGGCATTTATCAGCAAACAGGAAACATGGGGGACACACTTTCCGGTGGGGAGAAACAAAGAATCGCTTTAGCGCGGGCTTTACTTAAAGATGCACCGGTTCTGGTACTCGATGAGGCAACATCTGCTCTGGATGAGGCAACCGAAAAGCATGTGGCCGCAGCAATTTGTGAAAAAGCCCGTGTACTGGTTGTCGTTTCTCATCGGGATCATAAAGTCTGGCAGCCAACAAATGTACTATACATCTGAAAATCAGACGCAAGCCTGCTCAAAGGGTCAGATAAAAAAGCCGGGCAATGCCCGGCTAACAGTTTCAGGGAAGAAACACGCAGTAAACTTAGAAGTTACCCCGCAGGCCGAGAGAGACGCGGCGACCGGAGAACTCATACATGGTCGGGAAGGCCGGGTCCATGGTGTAACCTTTGGTGGCTTCGTCAGTAATGTTGATGCCTTCCAGCGTCACTTTGAAGGTTTCGTTGATGCGATAGCCTAAAGACACATCGTACTGGCCGTAGGCATCGCGGTATACCGGATACATGTCACGCTCGATATATTCCACGTACTTGTCTTTGTAGTTGTAAGACACGCGGGCATCAAATACGTCGTCTTCGTAGTAGAACGTCACGTTATAGGTTTCGTCAGCCAGTCCTTCCGGCGGCGTAGGAATACCTAAATCAGAAGCGCCTGTTAAAGAGTTATCCAGCGTTGTGTAGTTGGCATTCACACCAAACCCGTCGAGCACGTCATGGAAACGGGCGAAAGGCACCTGAACGATAAATTCCAGACCACTGACATCATAGGAACCTTCAGCGTTAACTTTCTGGTAAACGTCGAAGTCGTAAACACCGTCAATAGTGCCGTTGTCGTTGTACTTGGTCACACCTGTTACCACGCCGGTGAGTGATTCACGCACAACGCCTTCGATTTCTTTTTCAAAGTAAGATACGGCCAGCAAACCACCTTCTTCCAGATAATATTCCAGTCCCACTTCCCACTGGTCAGCATAGGTAGGTTTCAGATCCGGGTTACCGTCGCGGTATTTAAACTCATTTAAGCTCACGGTACGTTTGTAAGCGATGTCAGTCAGTGCCGGGCGGATGAAGGTTTCTGACGCGGCAGCACGGAACAATAACTCGTCGGTAATATCCAGCGTGAAGTTCACACTTGGCAGGGTTTCTTTGTAATTACCGGATTTGGAGACTGGCGCAGAGGTATAGCCGGTTGAGCCATCGTCATTCTGTACCTGGTGGTAACCTGATGAATTTACGTCAGTATCAATATAACGCAAACCCGTGTTCAGTGAAGCCGGCATGTTGCCAATATCAAACTCGAAGTCCGCCATCACGTACAACGCCGTTGCCTTCTCTTCTACTTCGTAGAATTGATCCGGTTCAAAATCCACTGCAAAGCCGTCGTAGCGCATTTCGCTGCGGGCGTAGGCATTTGAAATTTGTGCCCAGTCTGATTTTGAGGCCACTTCCGGTAAATACTCACCGCCCGACACTAAGTCAGAAATGGTGGTTAAGTCGCTGTCAGCCAGTGTGCGGGTGCCTACCCATGACGAGTCCCCCTCAGCCGGTCCGGTTACGCGGTTAGTACCGTAATCACGGGTTTTCGATTTATCCGTATAGCGTCCGCCAAACTGCACTTTTGCCAGCGCAGGGAAGAAATTTAAATCCATATTACGGGTGAAATCCAGCTGGGCGGCGTACTTGTCGTCTGAAATGTCCTCAAGATTCACTTCGTAGTAATCGAAGGTGTACGCTTCCGGCGAGTTGTACATATCGAAGGATTCAGGGTTATCGCTGGCAATGGTTTCACCGCCTGTGCTGGTGTAACGGGTACGGGTAGGGCGATAAGCCGTATGCTTCAGGTTGGTGGATTCCTCGGTCTTCTCAGCACCGCTGTAACCCACAACGCCGTAAACATCCCACTCACCAAACTGCCAGTCCATAGTCAGGCTGTATTGCTGATAATCCGTAGTACGGCTGTACTCTTTACTCAAAAATTCGTGCTGTGTGGCAGCATAATCTACATCAGTCAGCACCGTCATTCCGTAATCTGCTAATGTCGTGCTGTCGTAAGCATTGATACGCTCTAACGAACTGATACTTGAGGCGGAATACGCTGCCGCATCATATTCGTCTTCGTGGTTATCGAAGGTGCTCCACATGCTGTCGAAGGTTAAGCTGAAATCCCGTGAAGGCTTATACTGAACAGATGCCGTGGCGCCCCATTTTTCCTGCTCGCTCAAGTAAGAGCGGTCACCCACTTTATCAATAAATACAACGCGGCTGGTTTCGTCACTGTCGAAGCGGTCAGCAATCGTGATGCCGGTATCGCGGGCCAGTACATCAGCAGCCTGGTCTGATTGCCACTGTGATGAGCCTGATTTTTCTAAAAAGCGCGAAAGCGGACGGAAATTAATGCCTGAGTTGCTGTCTGTGCGGTTGGTACGTTCTGAATAGGCAAAAGACACTAACGCGCCCCAGTCACCCATAGTGTCGCTGGCCAGGAATGAGAATTTAGGATCTGTTTCTTCCGAAATATCGTTGTAGGCGCCTTCAACGGAGGTAACAATCTGGCGGCCGTCATAGTCAAACGGGCGGGCTGTACTGATAGCGACAGAACCGGCGATACCCCCTTCTTCATCTGCAGCCGTCGGCGATTTCTTAACGGTAACACTTTGGATAATTTCAGAAGCAAAGCTGTCGAATTCAACATCACGGCCGCCGCTGCCTGACGCAGTAGCAAGGTTGTTAATAGACACAAAAGTAAACTCAGTCGGCAGGCTGCGTACATTAACGCGCTGACCTAAACCCTTGTTTCGCTCAATGGTAACACCGGGCATACGTTGTAGCGCTTCAGCCAGGTTTTGCTCGGGGAAGTCAGCAATATCCGAAGCTACAATCGAGTCAGAAAAGCCAACCGTGGTACGTTTGATATCAATCGCCTTTTCAAGGCTCTTCACGTAGCTGCCTGTTACCTCGATTTTCTCAACACTATCGTCCTTTTCCTGCGGGGCTTCCTGCGCAACAACAGTGCCGGTGATCAGGGTGCTCAGTGCCAGAGCAAGTGGCGACAACGGGAATAAGCGTTTTTTCATGAGTGTGTTTTCCTGTAAATGTCTTTGCGACTAATTTTTGAAATTCGCCAACCATGACGACAGGAAAAACGCCTCGGGGACGAATTTTATGGTGAAGTTTTTGTGTCAGTTTAAAGACAAGGGATTCATAAATATGTCATTGAAATGTCATATAAAAAGCTGTCCCCGATCACGTATTATGCCCGTCTTAAACGTGACCCGTTTTGTCTGAACTTTACTGAGAACCGAGTAACTATGGCACTGGCCAAAACCACTGACAGCGCTGAACCTGCGCAGATGCAGGCTGCGAATATGAACATGCCTGAGCATTGTGCTAAGCAGAATCGTGTTCTGCTGCAATGCCTGATGGCAAATCAGGACGCTGTGAAAAACTATCTGATAAAAGCGGTAGGGCAACGTGCTGACGCAGATGATCTGTTTCAGAAATTACTGGTGAAGGCTATGAATACCAGCTTTCATGAACATCTGGATAATCCGCTGGCCTATGGCTATCGCATGGCGCAGCATCTGGTTATCGATCATCACCGGGAGCAACAACGTGCTCCGGCAGAGCTTGAGCATGAGCCGCAATGCGAAGCGGTGTCTCTGGAAACCATGCTGGACAATCAGCAGCGTGTTGCCCTGTACAAACAGGTATTAAGCGAAATGTCGCCGCTGCGCCGGGATATTTTTATCCGTCGCAGACTGCAAAATGAAAGCAGACAACATATCGCAACCACCCTTGGACTCAATGAAGAAACGGTAAAGAAACACATTACCCGTGCAATGGATGCATTAAAAATTGCCATAGAGGCGCGTTTTTCTGATAAGCCCCGTCCCCGTTCCGGCATTTGAGTCGTCGTTACAGTACGACAGCAGGTCAAATTACTATGACAGAAATAAATAAAAACCATGACGCCGGAAACGATGCGATTAAGCAAGCTATCTGGGACGATCCCGCCTTACTGGAGGCGCTGGCTGATCATCAGTCTCACACGACGTCGCGCAATGCATCAATGTGGACATGGTTAGGCGGATTGGCAGCATGCTTTTGTGCAGGCGTTATTGGCTGGTACGTTATTCAGGAACAATCATTCCCTGATGAGCCGCCGGTGAAAGTGGTTTATGCGTCACCGCAGACATTCAGCAGCGTTGATGCACAAGATATAAAACTGTCTGACGGCTCTGAGGTGGCCATGAACCGCGGGGCCAGCCTGCACTTTGCGGAGTCATCCGGACGCCGCCAGGCAAAGTTAACCAAAGGTGAGGCGTACTTTGAAGTGGCCAGAGACGAAGCCAGACCATTTACCATAGAGACAGGTAACGCCAATATTCAGGTGTTAGGTACGGCGTTTAATGTGGATAAATCACTCTCGCAAACGCAAATTGACGTTTTTCACGGTAAAGTCGCTGTGTCTATGCCCGACGGCAGTGACCGTGTGGAACTGATTAAAGGACAGCGTGCCAGTGTGACGGCCCGGGGCATTACCGTGTCAGCCTTTACGGCAACAGAACCTGACTGGCAGGCAGGCTGGATTGACCTGAACAATGTGTCGTTAAATGACGCGCTTTATCAACTGAACCGCTATAGCAACAAACCCGTTGTTTTGCAGCACGTTGATGATAATGCCGCACATATCAGTGGCCGCTTTAAAGCCGCTGACATTGCCGGTTCCGCCAGGTTGTTAGCACAAATGAACGGTCTGGCGATGCATGAATACGAGGACAGTATTGTGCTGGCGAAGCCGGAAAACGGCAAATAGCTGCAATTTAGCGTATTCAGTGCGGTTGATGGCAGCAGCGCCGGCTGTTGTCATAAATCTTTCATTTAATCACTTCACACTGTTTTGGATTAATTAGCTAAGCATTAAGAGTGATTCGGATTCATGTGGGTAAGGGCAGGACTGACAGCAATATCGATGGCCTTGCTGCCCCGTTTATTGTTTGCCGCCGGCTCCGTTACTGAATTTCCCGCTCCGTCATCAACCATCACTGGCCCCGTAAGTCTGCCTGCCAGACTTACCGCATTGTCTGAACAGTTTTCTGTTCCTGTCATTTACTCTGCTCATACCGTAAGTAACAGCGCTTTCAACACGCTTTCTGATAGTGAGATACAGCGCTGTTACGATACGTCGCAGCCTTTACAGATACAGCTTTCTGCCTGTCTGCATCCGCTGGGCCTCGTATGGCAACATACTGAGTCAGGCATCATCATCAAGCCCGCTGAGACACCTGCAAACCGCAATGCGCAGTCAGGTGAAGACAGCATTGCCTTGGAAGAGGTGATGGTGACCGGGCACATGTCGACGACCTCGCCTGAGGCTTACAATCAGCATTATGACAATGCCACCCGGTATGCCAGACAAATCAAGTCTGAGGCGGTAGGGGAGAGAGCGGTACTGGTCGGGGCTATGCTAAACCGCCTGCCAGCAGGAAATTTAGCCGAGGCGCTGCAGGCCTTGCCCGGACTGAGTATCACCCGTGATCGCGGTGAAGCACTTAACATCAATGCGATGGGCTTAAGTGCGGAATATCAGATGACACTGCTTAACGGGCACCGTCTGGCGAATACAGAAAATATACGCAATTCCAACCAATACGGTCAGCAATATCGTTTTGATACGTTAAGCGCCGGATTGTTTAATCAGGTGACCATGTTCAAAACCGCTGCAACCGCTCAGCCCGCCGGTGCGGCTGGTGCAACGGTGGATTTATTAAGTGATGATCCCCTGGCTTATGAATTTGACAGTGCGCAGGTCCGCCTTACCGCGGCATCACCGGAGGCCGGCATCAATTATCAGCCTGGCTTTGCCGCAATCGGTAACCTGCGTAGCCACAGCGGCACGCTGGGTGCGGTATTCCGGATGAATTACGAGAACCGTTTGCAGCGTCAGTATCAATTTGAAACCTGGCACTGGGGTGAAAACGGTGGCGCACCGGAACAGTTTCAGTGGCAGGGGTTGGCAGACAATACACTGGTCCCCACAGACGGTCTGGCACTGACTATCGAAAACGAAGACCGTACCCGGGCAACTTACTACGCCAACGTGGTCTGGCAGCCTTTGGACGCATTGCGAACATCACTTTTATGGCTGCGCTCGGATACCGGTTTTTCCTTCGATGAACACCGGCTGTCGGTGAGCCCTGTGAATGAGCAGGCAACTGCCGTGACGGGACAGAACAACAGCATTTCTGCTCTTCATTTCAGTCGCGCAGAGATGAAATCTACCCGAGAGGAGTCAACACTCGACTATGCCACAGATACCTTTCAGGCGTCGCTAGAATGGAAAAGTGACAGTCTGCCCCTCACTGTTACGCCTTTTTACAGCCAGAGCCTCGCAACCAGCAACACCCGCGACCCTATTTCGCGGGTGCACGTAGCAATGCAACCTGCCCGGGTGGATGTGGATGTGTCAGGTTATCGGCTCAATCAGTTTGTTGTTAATGAAAATACCGGACTTGTCAGCAGCTATTCCCATATCACGCAAATGAGTAAACGGCGGATCAGTGTTGAGAATTCGGCGACAGAGTGGGGCGGCGACGTAGCGTATACGCCCCAGGGTGCTGGTCGTTTGTCAAAAATTCAAGCCGGGTGGTTAGATGCCACGCAAAAGCACAGGTACACACGCAGGGACATTCAATTAAGTGAAGCGGCACTGTCGGCATTACCGGATTTGGATGGTCGGTGGCTGATGCCTCTTCCCAACGGATTCGATGCGGCGTTTTTTACATTCGGACAGGCGTGGCTCATTCCCAAAAGTGATTTGTTCCAGTTATACGATATCTCGTAGTCTTTTCCTGCTGATGGTCAGGCCTCAGTGAATGATTTGCTGAATAGCTATGCAGTTAGGTTTACCGCTATGGAGGCGTATTTATCGGCTATCTGGCGGCCGTTTGGTGCTATGAATAACGGGCCGGATCTCGTGATTGAGAGCGGCGTGCGTTACAGTCACACAGAAAGTGAGACGACTGGGTCCGGTATCAACGACCAGGGAAGTGTTATGGCACAGCAGTTCGTTCGCACCGACAGCGCCTGGCTGCCCTCTGTTGCGGTGAAGTGGCAATTTACGCCGCACTGGCAATGGCGTGCAGGGTACACCCGCTCACTCAACAGACCGAACTATTCAGATTTAAACCCGAAAATCCATGTGAACTCCGGCGAGCTACCCTATGCCGAAGCCGGAAATCCTCTGCTTAAACCTGTCGTCGCAGATACTTTCACCACATCTGTGAACGTAAATAGTCAAAACACGCATGCTGAGTTGCTGGCATTCTCCCACCACCTCACTGATTATATATCGGAGCAAGCGCTTACTCTTGATTACCGTGGTACAGAGTATGAAACTCTGCAACGAACCAACAATAGTAAGGGACGGATTAGAGGCGTACAGGCGGGGGCTGAAATTGCCTTTGGACAACCTAACAATCAGCAACTTCAGCATCGCCTGTCGGCAACAGTAACACGGGTCACTACAGCACAGATATCGTCCATACAACAAGCTGCTACCAAAGTATTCTGGCCTGCAGAAGGCGTATATGACTGGACGGGGAATGTAAGGCTGTTATCCAGTTGGCGTGCATGGCAGGCGGCCGTCAATATTAACTATCGAAGTCGCTTTCTTGAACACCGGGATTTAACCAACAATGCGGATGTTTACGTGGATCAATATACCGGCGTTGACCTTAGTTTGAACTGGCTATTCTCAGCCAACGCGACGTTGCGTATGGATATTTACAATGCCACCAATGAGACAGTCGAGCGTACGGTCGCAACAGGTGAGGCCTCGGCCTTGATGAAGACCGAGGAATTTGGCCGCAGATTCGTGGTGAGTCTCGGCCTGATGTTTTAGCGTCTTATAGTTTAAATTGAGTAACGAGAGTATTTAACGACACGGCTAATGTTGCTATCTCATTTGTAGAAGAGCGAGTTTGCTTAGAAGCCTCCGTATTCTCTTCGGCGACCTCTTTGACAGACATTATGCTTTGATTAGTGCTTTCTGCCACAGTACTTTGTTCCTCCGCCGCGCTAGCGATTTGCGTGTTCATATCGCTAATTACCGCTATTCTGTCATTGATGGCGAGAAGAGCAGTATTGGCCTTTTCCGATTGGAGCACGCAGCGACCCGCTTCTTCCTCGCTTTGGGACATGACGTCCACTGTTGACTGCGTACCCGTTTGTAGTTGCTCAATAATGGTTTGAATTTGCGCTGTAGAGCCCTGGGTTCTTGATGCAAGTGAACGGACTTCATCGGCAACGACTGAGAATCCTCTGCCTTGTTCTCCGGCGCGCGCCGCTTCAATTGCAGCATTGAGAGCCAGCAGGTTCGTTTGTTCGGCTATGCTTCGGATAACACTTAGAATTGAACTAATATTAACAACATCTTGCTGCACCTTACTGAGTTCCTGGGCTGATCGCCGCACATTCTCTGACAGTGCATTAATAGAGCTAATCGTATTTTCAACTACCTTTCCGCCTTCAATGGCTTCCTGACTTGCCTGCTTTGCTGCATCGGCAGCGTGTGATGCGTCATTTGCAACGCTCACGACGGTAGTGGTCATCTGGTGCATCGATGTGGCAACCATCTCGGTTTCGGTTTGCTGTTTGGCGATTCCCTTGCTCGTTTGCTCAGTAATAACTGCTAATTCTTCGGATGCGGAGGAAAGCTCCAAACTGGCCGCTGAAATAGTTGAAATCATCTCTCTTAATTTAGCAGCCATGTTTTGTATGGCGGTAAGCAGTTGTCCGGTTTCGTCGCGACTATTTGGGGTGACGTTAACCCGCAGATCGCCTTGTGCGAGTTGGTTGGCTGAATCTACGGCGTGTCTTAACGGTTTAACGATATTTTGGGTAATTTTCAGTGCGGCAATAATGCCTGCTGAAAGCGCAATGATAGCAATAATGACGGAGTACAAAATACTGTTCTCGGTACTTGCTTTGAGTTTCGGACCGATGGAATCCTGCTCTGCCATAATGGATAATTTAACATCTTCAGCCAGCATTGCTACCTCGGGACCGATAGCATCTAGCGTATTGTCAACAATGTCAGCGCGATAAATTATGAGATCGCGCGCTTGATTTAGTGCGGCGAGATAGTCTCGTTGAATTTGTTTTATCTGGTCCAACTGTTCCCGGCGTTGAGGGTTTTGAATTTGTACACCTAACGCGTTTAATTTCTCGGTTAACTGTGCATTCAATATCTGGGACGCACGCTCATAGTCCTTAATATTGCCCATTTGCAAAAATCGGTAAACTTGTAACCTGCCATTGAGTAACGTTTGCAATACTTCAGACGCAAAGAATGCCGCATCGGTATCACCGTCTCGATACGCAGACCCTACAATGCTCGATATTAAATCGCCCATTGATTGACCGTAAGCATAAAGTTGTTCGTCGCGGATTTTATCTTTCTGACGCGTGGCCTCAACGACTTTCGGAAATGCCTCTTTGTATTGCGTTATTAATTCTCTGATTTTCTCAATTTTTGATATTTGCTGGGGAACTTGAATTGATCCTTCAGCTTGATTCAAAAAACCATCCATGCGGTGCACATACTCGTTGAATTCTTCAACATCTTTGTCACTACTGGTAATAAGAAAATCTTTTACATTCATTCGTACTAGTAGCATGTTGGCTTGTAGTCGTCCCGCCAGGTTTGTACTGGTTGCCAAACCCCGATAGGTCTTTATGCCTGAATCTGCATACATAAGTGCGAAAATAGTCATCCCTAAGACTAACGACATCAGCAGCATCACGACACCAAAACCAGAACCGATTTTCACCCCTAACCTAAGATTTTTAAACATTGCATTCAGTCTAGTAATTTATGTGTTTAGACTTTAGTTTAATTTATTATGTTTAGAGGTAAAGAATTTGTAGTTATTTGTGAATATACGTCCTGCGTTTTTAGTATCCGGCCACAGGTTGGTCGTAAGCCTGGGCCGGTTGTCTTAATTCAGATTTCTCAATTTACTGGCCGTACTGCTTGTCGAGAATTTCTAGCAATTGGCCTAAGTCCTTAACTACATAATCAGGCTTCTGTGCCAGAGGATAAAGGGCTTTACCTGGACGGCTAACGAAGGCGGCTTGCAGGCCTGCCGCTTTTGCACCGGCGATATCCCAGCCGTGAGCCGCTACCATCAAGGCTTCTTCGGGTTTAACACCCAATTGCTTCAGCGCCCAGGCATAGGCGCGAACATCGGGTTTATAGATCTGAATATCTTCGATGCTGTATCGGGCGTCAAAAAAGTTTGTCAGGCCAGCATTTTCAAACTGTGTTTTCACACCGTAGTTGGACGAGTTGGTTAAACTGACAATCTTATAGCCTTGTGCTTTTAAATCCCTCAGCCCTGATTTTACGTCAGGGTGTGGCGGTAAACTGAGCAGTGGCGTCACAATCCTTGTTTTTGCTTGTTCTTCCGTGATGTCAATGCCATTGGTTTCTGCCACCATCATTAAAGCTGCCACGCCTATTTTTCCGAAGTCCTGGTATTCCCCTGAGACGGTGGATACCAGTGAGTGGTGCAACATGGTTGAGAACCACAGGGGAAGTAATGATTGCTGACCATTGAGGGCTTCGCCTACCGATTCGCGCATTGCTTCCATATCCAGAAGGGTTTCGTTAACGTCAAAAATAATCACTTTGGGTTGTGAGGGCATGGTCTTAGCCTCCGCGTTGTTTATACCTGTAAATAGAAGGGTGATGGCTATAAAAAATATGTGTCGCAATGTTTGTTCCTACGATGATGGTGTACATAGCGATTTTATTGTTTTAATTTCTTAAAAGAAGCATTGTAAATTGAAACCTACGTTTAATATTTTTAAATTATGTATAGCCTGAATGAACTAGAAACCTTTATCGCCATTGTGGAAAGCAAGGGAATTCAAGCTGCTGCGTCAGCGCAGCAAGTGTCACCTGCCACAGTAAGCCTGCGGTTAAGTAAGCTGGAAAAGGCGTTATCGACGGTACTGATATTCCGTGACAGCCGAAAGTTTGGGTTGTCGCCGGCGGGCGAGGTGTTTTATCGACGGGTGGGGGACATTCTGGAAGCATTAAAGGATGCGGAATATCAGATTGGTGCCCGGCGCTCATCTATTAGCGGTATTCTGCGGGTTACCATGCCGCCGTGGGTGTTTTCTAAGTTTGTGATGCCAAAACTGATGGAATTCGAGCAGGCGTATCCGGATTTAAAGCTGGATTTTCTAATCAACGATCAATTCGTCAATGTGGTTGAAGATAAGCAGGATGTAGCAATCCGGGTGGGCAAATTGGCTGATTCGGGTTTACTTGCCCGAAAGCTGGTGAACAATACCCGTTTGTTGTGCGCTGCACCTGAATATCTGGCCCGGGCCGGCCATCCCCGCAGTATTGATGATTTAGCAAATCACCGCTGGGTTGTACTTCCCTGGCAGCGCCAGTTGAAAATACAGGAAGGCGAACACAGCCGGACACTGAATGTGAACGCGCGGTTTACCGTGTCTAATTCCGACAATATGACGCAGGCTGTGCTGGCCGGTCACGGTTTGGGGATCAAGTCTTATATTGCGGTTAAAGATGAATTAGCCCGCGGGCAGCTGGTGGAAGTATTACCGGAAGCACTGGCAGATAATGATGCGCCGGTATGGTTTCTCAAGCCGCAGAACAGCTTAACCACACGCAAAACCGAAGCCTTTTATGATTTTATGAAAGGGCTGTTTGCCTGATAGCGCAGTCTTTTCAACAACTTTGGGTATATACTGTTAACGGATATACAAAACAGCGGATTGTCTGATGACAAAACAACAATATGATTATCTGATTGTCGGTGCGGGCCTGTTCGGTGCCGTGTTTGCCAGAGAAGCGCGCCTTGCCGGGAAGTCCGTTCTGATCATTGATAAGCGTGATCACAAAGGCGGTAATATTTATTGTGAAAACGTGGCAGGCATCAATGTGCACAAGTACGGCGCACATATCTTTCACACCAGTAATCAGCGGGTATGGGATTATGTGAATCAGTTTGTCAGCTTCAACCGCTATGTGAATTCTCCTGTCGCGAATTACCGCAACAAGCTTTATAACCTGCCATTTAATATGAATACCTTTTACCAGTTGTGGGGAGTCACTACCCCTGCAGAGGCAAAGGCAAAAATTGAAGAGCAACGTGCCCCTTACCGTCAAACTGAGCCCCAAAATCTGGAAGAGCAGGCGTTATATCTCGGTGGCAAAGATTTGTACGAAACACTCATTAAAGGCTATACGGAAAAGCAATGGGGGCGACCGGCGACGCAGATCCCGTCCTTCATCATTAAACGTTTGCCATTCCGGTTTACTTTCGACAATAACTACTTTGACGACCTTTATCAGGGGATCCCTCATGGCGGCTACAACGCGCTGATTGACGGGCTGCTCGAAGGTATAGAAGTGAGAACCGGTGTGAACTTCTTTGAAAATCGTGAGGATTGGGAAGCGCTGGCCGGTAAAGTGCTCTATACCGGCAAAATTGATGAATTTTTTGATAAGTGCTTAGGGGAGCTGGAATACCGCAGCCTGCATTTTGAAACCGAAGTACTGGACTGCGAGAATTATCAGGGTAACGCGGTAATTAACTACACCGAAGCTGAAGTGCCCTGGACACGCATTATTGAACACAAGCATTTTGAATTAGGTAAACAGGAAAAAACCGTGATAACGCGGGAGTTTCCACATGAATTCAGCAAAGATAACGAACCTTACTACCCCATCAACGATGCCAGAAATAACGCTATGCTGGCAGAATACAAAGCGCTGGCGGCAAAGCCTGAAAATGCAGCTAAGTACCTCTTCGGCGGGCGGCTGGCAGACTACAGATACTACGATATGGATGATACCGTTGAAGCCGCACTGGCACTGACTGACCAGGTGTTCGGCGGATAGAAAATAGTTGCCGCAACAGGCGTAACTGCACCCGGAGCCTGAATCAAAAAAAGCGGGCCCGGGGCCCGCAGTAACAGAGGAATGAAACTATTGTTCAATCCGTGATGAATAATGCACTTAATGCTAGTGGAAGAAGTACCACATAATGCTGTGCTCCGAGCCCATGCTCCACAGAGCAACGGCCACTATCATTAAGGCTTCCAGCACCAGCACACCCATGCAGAGCGTCGACGTGGAAAGGATAAAGCCCTCTTTATGGCTGATACCCAGGAAGCTTGGCGTACCCGCATAAAGCAGATAAGCCGTGTACACCAGGCCCGCTGCCACTGCTGTTACGCAAAGCCAGAACACTGGGTAAATAGCAAACACGCCGCTCATGAATAACGGGGTTGCTGTGTAGCCGGCAAATACGATGCATTCTGCCCGTGACGGGCGTTCAGGGAATCGTCTTGCCATCCAGTGAATAATACTGCCAACCGCAGCTACGGCTAATAAAATTAATGCATAGAATGCGGCGCCCAGCACCAGTCCGCTGGCGACAGAAACCTGAAAGACTTCCTCACCGCCAAAAGTCCAGCCAAACTGTGTGGTGCCGATGAAGGAACAAACCACGGGGATAAGCGCGTACCAAAGTACATGGTGGGTATATAAATGGCTGACCGTTTCATGTTCTTCATTAATGGAACGCCATTCTTTATCGGGATGATGGATCAGTCCCCATATGTGATTGCTCATAGTCAACACTCCTGCTGGTCAAAGAACGTACACTCTTAGTATTAACATAAAATAAACATGTGGCTATAGTTTTTAACATTTTATCAGGGAAGGTTTTTGTTCGCTTTGGTTATAAAGAAGGCTGACGGGCGGCGTTTTCAGAACAAAAGTGATAAAAAAAGCCGTATCACGTTACGCTGATACGGCCTTCTGACATTTATTTAATGCTAAATAAGGATGTCAGTCCTCTACGAAGCCTTCATTCGCATGCACCGTCAGCGGGTGATAGCCGGGTTTTGCTTCTTCAAATGCCTTTTTCGCAAACGCTTTCCCTTCCGGTGTTTGCGACAGCGCCCGGTAGAGCGGTTTCACCAGCTTATTGCGGCCTATTTCAACCAGGTAATCATGCAAACGGGGCCAGGCCGGCTTGTATTCATTCTGTACGGCAATCATCAGCCAGCTGTGCGCAATTTCGTTATTATGGCTGTTGGTAAGATCAAAGGCAGAATCCAGATCTTTTAACTGCGCAGCAGACAGTGAAGAAGGCATGTTATTCAGGAAATACAGCCATTCGTGGGTTGTCCAGTTTGCTGTTTTGATGTCTGCAGCAGGCTTATCGCCATTTAACCAGGCAGTGCGCTGACTGTCCACTTTATCAAAGGCATCAGACGCCGGCACAGGTGCACCATCAGGAATGCCCGGCTTAAACACCCATTCTTCAATGCGTTGCTTGTCGAGCTTGTCCGGATATTGTTTCAGCAGCGTGTCTTCCAGATACGCCATGAAGGTGTCTGTGGTGATACTTTGGAAAGCAAAATGCTTAAAGTATTGCATCAGGAAAGCGTCGAAGTTGTCGCGCCCTACCTTTTGCTCCAGTTCACGGAGAAACAGCGCACCTTTCTCGTAAGGGATATCCGAAAATACATCGTCAGGGTTGCGCCCGCGTAAATCTACCGCAAGTATTTCATCATTGGCCGGCAGCGCAGCGATATCTGCTTCAAGGCTTTGATAGCCCAGTACCGCCTCCATGTTAAAGCGGTCTGTACCGTACAACATTTCCATAATGCGGTAAGTCAGATAGGTGGTAAAACCCTCATTCAGCCACAAATCCCGCCAGGTGGCGTTGGTCACAGTATTACCCGACCAGCTGTGCGCCAGCTCATGGGCAATCAGGGAAACCAGACTTTTGTCGCCGGCAATCACCGTAGGGGTGATGAATGACAGACGGGGATTTTCCATACCACCAAAAGGAAAGGAGGGTGGCAGGATCAGCAGGTCATAACGGTCCCAGCTGTAGGGGCCGTAGGTTTTTTCTGTCAGCTCCAGCATGCTTTCCGTATCTTCAAACTCGGCGGCGGCTGCATCGAGAATTTCAGGCTCGGCGTACACGCCGGTACGTTCACCCATAGGTTTGAACTCAAGGTGACCAATGGCAAGAGCAATCAGGTAAGAAGGTACAGGCTGAGGCATGGTAAAGCTGTAATCGCCGTCACGGGGCGTATCGGGGTCATTCGACGCACTCATGACTGCCAGCAAATCTGCCGGAGTATGAATACGGGCGTCGTAAGTGACTCTGACCTGAGGTGAATCCTGCAGCGGAATGAAACTGCGCGCATGAATGGCCTGAGCCTGAGTGAACAGGAACGGATGTTCTTTGCCCTGAGTCTGTGCCGGAGTAAGCCACTGCACGCCGGATGCTTCCGGTGAAGTCACATAGTCGATAGTGACAGCACTGGCCGATGCAGGTAAGGCTATCGACAGGGGAGAACCCAGATTTTCGTCCTCTTCACCCAGGGTAAATTCAACGGCTTTACCATTTGCGGTTACCTGTTTGATATCCAGTGCGCGGGTATCAACGATTAACGTGTCCGCATCCGGTTGAATACGGTCGAAGTCCAGCGTTACTGTACCGGTAAGCTCACGGTTGTCGAAGTCTGCGGTTAAATCCAGATCCAAATGTGTTACCCGCACTGCGTCAGGGTTCGAAAATGAATGATAATCCGTACCTGATGCCATCGTGGATTGGTGCTCAGTGTGTTGTGCACTGGCTGGTTTTGATTCTGTCGTTGTGGTGTTGTCTGCCGGCTGGGAGCAAGCAAATAACAGCGGTGCTGATGCCAGCACCCATGAGAGTTTATTCATTGCTTTCCTTTACTCTTCAAATTAGTCTTGTGACTGCAAAAAGACGTTGTCTGATGCAGTGTTGTGATCACAATAACAGGCAGTGGTCGTATGGAAAACCTAAACGCCGTAAACCGTGTAAAGCAGTCGTTCAAACACTGATACAGGGAATACGCGCAAATGCCGTGAACCGTGCGGTATTTAATCTCATTTATGCAGGGAGAAGTAATGAAGAAAGTTCTGGTTATTTTATTGCTGGTTATTGTGGTGATTGCCGGCGGTGTGGTTTATCTGGCCAGTGGTGCCAATGACTTTATCCGCGAACAAATTGAAACACAGGGTACAAAATATCTGGCTACGCCGGTTACCGTGTCGGCTGTGGATTTGTCTTTCAGTGACGGACGCCTGACTATCACTGACATTGATGTGGAAAATCCTGACGGATTCAGTGAAGAAGACGCGTTCAGCCTTGACGGTGTGACATTAGATCTCGCAGGGGCTACCGAAGAGCCTTACCGCATTCAGGAAGTGACTGTAGACGGTCCGGAAATCCTGTACGAAGTAGATGCATCCGGACAGGGCAACCTGATGGTCATTAAAAAGAATTTGATGGCTAACCTGCCCCAGGGCGACAGCCAGCCTGCAGAGCCATCTTCCGCTCCGGCGCCAAAACTGATTGTGGATGCGGTAACGGTGAGTAACGCGAAGCTGAAACTGAATTTTGAAAACCTGGAAACCGGTGATTTCAAAATTGATAAAAAAGCGTATGAAGTCACTCTGCCAACGTTCAGTGCCGGTGCCATTGGTCAGCCTGACGGTTTACCGGCTGATCAGGTCGGTGCGGCTATCGTAAATCAGATGCTGGATAACGCCATCAAACAGGCAAAAGCAGAAGCGAAAAAAGTGCTGGCAGAAAAAGCCAAAGAGAAAGTGCAGGAAAAAATCGATGAAGAAAAAGAGAAGTTAATGGAGAAAGGCAAAGACAAGCTGAAAGATCTGTTTAACTAATCATCGCTTAATATCATCGCAAATACCGGCGGTACGACTTTACTTTACGGGTCGTCAGCCGGTATTTTTGTTTTTCTGGCTGTACAAAAAAAGGAAAAACAATCAATGAGTATGGCGGATGTCTCTACCCATACCGCAGCGGAAGATGCGCGTAATGATGATATTCTCATTTATGTGAACGGTGACATTGTTCACCGCGACGAAGCCAAAGTGTCGGTATACGACAGTGGCTTTATGTTAGGTGACGGCATCTGGGAAGGCTTGCGGTTATACGACGGCAAATGGGCTTTTCTGGATGAGCATATGGACCGGCTTTTTGAAGCTGCAAAAGTGGTCGACATGGATTTAGGCATGACCAGGGCGCAGGTTACAGAGGCGCTGGAAGCCACCCGTAAAGCCAATAACATGCATACCGATGTACATGCACGGCTGATGTTTACCCGGGGCAAAAAGAAAAAGCCGTTTCAGCATCCGGCGCTTTCTGTGCACGGTCCCACGCTGGTTATCATCTGTGAGCACTCCAAAGCGTCCATTGCGCGGCCTATCAAGCTGGCTACTGTGCCGCATATGCGTGGCCTGCCCATGACGCAGGATCCTAAACTCAACTCTCATTCCAAGCTCAATTGCATACTGGCCTGTATTGCCGCCGAAAAAGCCGGTGCCGATGAAGCGCTGATGCTGGATGTAAACGGGTTTGTAAACACCACCAACGCCTGTAATTTCTTTATTGTACGAAAAGGCGAGGTCTGGACCTCTACCGGCGATTACAGCATGAACGGTATTACCCGGCAGAAAGTGATCGACGTGTGTGAGCGGATTGGACTGAAGGTGCATCAGCGTAATTACTCGCTGGTTGAAACCTATGGTGCTGACGAGGCCTTCCTTACCGGCACGTTTGGCGCACAGACGCCGGTATCCCACATTGATGGCAGAGCAATTGGCGATGTGCACCCGGGACCGGTCACGCAGCAGATAAGAGAGGCATATTATCAACTGGTTAAGGAGACACACTGATGCGTATTGCTATGTGGTCCGGCCCCAGAAACTTATCGACAGCGATGATGTATGCGTTTGCCGCCCGCAGCGACTGCGCGGTAGTTGACGAGCCCTTTTACGCGGCGTATCTGAAGGAAAGCGGGGAAGTGCACCCGATGCAGGAAGCGATACTGGCATCGCAACCACAGCGTGCTTCTGAGGTTATTGCGCAATGCCTGGGTCCGGTCCCTGACGGTAAAGATATTTTCTATCAGAAGCACATGTCACATCACATGTTACCGGCATTTCCGCTGGCCTGGACAGACGATGTGATTAACGTGTTTCTGCTACGTCATCCGGCAAGGGTGATTGCCAGCTACAATGAAAAACGGGAAAAGCCGGTGCTGGATGATATCGGCATCCGTCAGCAAGCGGAGTTATTTAACCGCCAGATGACGCTGAACGGCGAACCGCCGGTGGTGATTGACAGTGACGATTTGCTGACTGACCCGGCGACGGGGCTGAAGGCGCTGTGTGAAGCCATCGGGATACCTTACGATGCGGGCATGCTCAGCTGGCCGGCTGGCGGCAACAAAGCTGACGGCGTCTGGGCAGAGCACTGGTACAATGCGGTGTGGGCAAGTACCGGGCTTAAAGCCACGGCACGGAAACCTGTACCGGTACTTTCAGAGACATTACAGGAAGTTTGTGAGCAAGCGCTTCCTTACTACTACCAGCTTGAGAAATACAAGCTGACGTTTTAGTTATCCTGCTCTGACTGTTGCGGCTCCGGCATGTCTGTATCCGGCACGCTTATCCCCAATTTTTGCTCTGCCAGACGGATGAGTTTCTCATCCGGTGGCGGTGGTGTGATGTCGGTGCCTTTTCGCAATGCCTTCACAACCTTCTTTAAAACTTCCACCCGTGCATACCATTTGTGTTCTGCCTGTATCAGGTGCCAGGGAGCCGGGCGGGTATCCGTCTCATCAAACATGTCTTCGGTTGCTGATGCGTAATCAGTCCACTTACTGCGGTTGCGGATATCTTCTTCTGTAAGCTTCCAGCGTTTGTAGGGATTGTGCAGCCGCTCTTCGAAGCGGCGTAGCTGCTCGTTGGGAGAGATGTGTAAAAACAGCTTAATGATGCGGACGCCATCATCAGACAACATCCGTTCAAACTCATTAATTTCCCGGTAGGCACGTTGCCAGGCATCATCAGGTGTCAGTTGTTCCACTCTTTCCACCAGTACCCTACCATACCAGGAACGGTCGAAAATGGCGATACGACCGAGCTTGGGTAACCTTGTCTGAAACCGGTATAAATAGTGCCTTCCCTGTTCTTCAGTGGTGGGGGCTGCAATGGGGTGCACGGCAAACCCTCTGGGATCCAGATGGCCGGTCAGACGCCTGATGGCGCCGCCCTTACCGGATGCATCCCAGCCCTCGAAAACCACAATTGCCCGTTTTTTCTGGTGATAAATGGCCTGCTGAACATGCAGCAGTTTTTTCTGCCACTTTTTCAGTTCTTCCCGGTAGTGCTGCTTTGAACCAATCAGTGGCGCATTTTCACCGGGGGGTAAACGCAGGGTTCTGTGTCTTAATTCAATCTCAGAGACGGTTTTATTCATAAATGGTATTGGCTTAGTACAGAATGACCATTGCATTAATCCTACCCTGCGTTAGCATATTGAACAAATTATGGACAGGGAGGCTGTAATGAACGCGCAAACTACACCGGCTAAGTCTGTGAAGGACATATTGTCGGTCTATTCAATCCCGGCTGAGTTGAAAAGCAAAGCCTGGTCAGATGTATATTTCGAAAAAGACGGTGAAAAGTACTATTTCGTCGACCTTGTGATGGAAGGCGGCGGCATGCTCGGGCTTGGCCTCGTGGGCTATACCTATGTGCTTGAACAGTGCAATGTTCGTTTTCGTAAAATAGCCGGCACGTCTGCCGGTGCAATCAATGCGATAGGGCTGAGTGCAGCCGGTACACCGGATCAGCCTAAAACCATGGCGATTGCAGATGTGCTGGATGAAGTGGCATTTTTCAGTTTTGTCGACGGACCTAAAGCCGTCAGGGATGTGGTGCAGAATCCCGGTGGCGGTAATATGTTCAGCAAAGGCTGGCGCTGGACGAAGGGTGTAATTTCCGGTTACAAACGGCTGAAAGCAAAGCGGGGGTTAAACCCCGGTCAAACCTTTTACGACTGGATGGAACGTAAAGTATTGAAGCCTTTCGGCGCGTCTCATCTCACCGGCCTGGCATCCAAATGGACACTGCCGGAAACGGTTACCCTGAACCATCCGTCGCGGTTCGCATATGATAAATCCGCCCCGTTCGGCGGACTGGCAGTAAAAGCCAGTTGTATGGCCGTGGGTGTTGAGGTGACCTTTCCTAAAGACGCCGATTTATTCTACCGCCCGGAAAACGATGCGCCCGTTGCAGATTTTGCCCGTGCCAGCATGTCTATTCCCATCTTTTTTGATCCCTTCACGCTGACAAACATCCCCCCTTACAGCGATGTGAAAGACCGGCTTCAACGGGATTTTTCGGTGACGCTGAAAGACCCTCAGAAGTATGGCGAGTCGGTGTCCTTCGTCGATGGCGGCCTGTTATCAAATTTTCCCTTTGACGAATTTCACGCGAAACCCAGCAAGGTGCCTTCAATGCCCACATTCGGTGCCAAGCTGGGCTTTGATGTAGATCGCTTCGACAACTCATCGCTGCTGAACTTTATCTCTAATGTGGTGGATATTGCCAAAGGCAACACTGATAAAGAATACCGCCATGAGCATTTTGAAGACTACAACCGGGTGGTGAAGGAAATTGATACAACAGACATTGGCTGGCTCGACTTTGATATGTCGCCGGAAGACAAAGAAAAACTGATTGTAAATGGCTGTGATGCGGCTGTGGCGTTTCTGAAGTCATTTGACTGGGAAGAGTATCGTGCATTCCGACATAAAAATGCGGCAGACCTTATTGCCAGCATTACGGGACAGCCCCCTGAACCCGAACCTGAAAGCCCTGAACCGGGAATTCCGGCATAAGGCGTGAACCGGCAAAGCCGGCCCTGTGGTGCCGATTTACGCGCCGGGGCCTAAGCGGGTAACCAGATAGTCCAGCAATAACCGGACTTTGGTTGATACATGACGGGTTTGCGGGTATACCGCCCATATCCCGTCATCATCGATTTGTTGGGCCGGCAGTATCACTTTCAGACGGCCAGCTTCGATATCATCAGCGACATAATAATCAGGCAGTTGAATGATGCCCAGATGCTTGCGTGCTGCATCGCGGATCCCCACGCCACTGTTGCAACGCAGTCGTGCGTTAGGAAGCCGGTAGGTGACGACTCTGCCATTTACATTAAATTGCCAGTGGGCCGATGTGCCGGCAATGCACTGATGTCTGGCAAGGTCGGCTACCGACTGAGGCAGGCCATGCTGCTCAAAGTATTCCGGTGAGGCACAGGTGAATAACGTCCGCGAGCCTAACCGGCGTGCAATCAGTGATGAGCTCTCGAGGTGACCAAGCCGGATAGCCAGATCGTAGTTTTCCTGTACTAAGTCCACAACCTGATTTGTCAGATTCAGGCTGACCTCAATGCGGGGATGCAGCGTAAGAAAGTCATTAACGACCGGTGCGATGATCCGCTCACCGTAAGTTACGGGGGCAGTAAGCATGAGTTTACCTGAAGGCGTGAGCTGTTGTTCGGAGACGAAACGTTCTGCGTCATCAAGCTGGTCGAGAATGTGACGGCATTGATGATAGAACTGCTGACCAAGCTCTGTCGGCGTCACCACACGGGTGGTGCGGTTTAACAGCCTCGATGACAGACGGGTTTCCAGTGCACTGACCTGGCGGCTTACTTTTGCGGTAGAGATACGCAGTTTTTTCGCTGCCAGCGTAAAGCTGCGCTGCTCAACAACCGCCACAAATTCAACAATACCGTCTCTGTTCATAAAGCCCTGCTGGTAAATGGGTCTATTATTGCATTTATGAAAAAGTGATTTTCATATTGCGTGTATTGTTACATAACTGCGACTGTTTAGAATAGTGCGACACACATCGAATAAAGGATAAAACAACATGGCTGACGTAATTACTTGTAAAGCCGCGGTAGCGTGGGAAGCGAAAGCGCCGCTGTCTATTGAAGAAATTCAGGTTGCACCACCTAAAGCGGGTGAAGTGCGGGTAAAAATTCTTGCCACAGGCGTGTGTCACACCGACGCGTTTACCCTGTCGGGTGAGGATCCTGAAGGCGTATTTCCTGCCATCATGGGCCACGAAGGCGGTGGTATTGTTGAGTCAGTTGGCGAAGGGGTAACCTCTCTGAAAGTGGGCGACCATGTTATCCCGCTTTACACCGCCGAGTGCGGAGAATGTAAATTCTGTACATCAGGTAAAACCAATTTATGCAGCGCGGTACGTGAAACTCAGGGGAAAGGTTTGATGCCTGACGGTACAACCCGTTTCAGTTGTAATGGTAAGCCAATTTATCATTATATGGGTTGCTCCACGTTCTCCGAGTACACCGTTCTGCCTGAAATTTCGCTGGCTAAAGTTAATCCTGATGCGCCACTGGAAGAAGTGTGCCTGCTGGGTTGCGGTGTGACCACAGGTATGGGCGCGGTACTCAATACGGCGAAAGTTCAGGAAGGTGACACCGTTGCTATCTTCGGACTTGGCGGTATTGGCTTATCTGCCATTATCGGTGCAACCATGGCGGGAGCAGGCCGCATTATCGGTATCGATTTGAATGAATCCAAGTTTGAACTGGCTAAGAAATTAGGGGCGACTGACTGCATCAACCCTAAAGACTATGACAAGCCGGTACAGGAGGTGATTGTTGAACTAACCGACGGCGGCGTTGATTATTCTTTTGAATGTATCGGCAACGTGAATGTGATGCGCTCTGCACTGGAATGTTGCCACAAAGGTTGGGGTGAATCAGTGATCATCGGTGTAGCCGGTGCCGGCCAGGAAATTTCAACCCGCCCGTTCCAGTTAGTGACCGGTCGTGTATGGCGTGGTACTGCATTTGGCGGCGTAAAAGGTCGTTCGCAACTGCCCGGCATTGTTGAAGATTATCTGGCGGGTAAATTCGCCCTGAATGACTTCATCACCCACACTATGCCATTGGGAGAAATCAACGAAGCGTTTGATTTGATGCACGAAGGAAAGAGCATCCGTTCTGTGATCCACATGGCACCATAAAACGTCGTAGTCATACGGTATGGCGTCCCGAAGTTCGGGGCGTCCTTGCCCCTAGTCGGTTGGACTTACTGGTTCATGATACGGGCAACGTTTTCTGTTACGCTTACCGCACCCTGATATATTTCATCCATCACAGCCTGCACACTGCCGATTTGCTCAGCATTCAGGTCAACTTTGGATTTCACTTCGGTCATTTTCTCACTGGCTTGCTGCGCCAGACCTTTGTTTTCACCTACTACTGATTCAATCTCTACCGTGGAATCACTGGTGCGTTTAGCCAGTTGGCGTACTTCGTCTGCTACCACGGCAAAGCCACGTCCCTGATCGCCGGCACGGGCTGCCTCGATAGCCGCATTCAGCGCCAGCAGGTTGGTTTGATCAGCAATGCTGCGGATGGTAGAAACGATGGACTCAATGTTGGCTGACTGGGCAGTCAGTTGCTCAATCAGTACGTTTGCCTGATCAACTTCTTTCAAAGTGGCGTTAAATACATCCACGGAATTGGTCAGTGATTCTGTTCCCCGTAATGCAATTTGTGACGTTTCTTCTGAAATCGACACCGCGTGCTCTGATGCACTGGCAATGTTACTTTGTTCAATCACTTTTTGTGTGATGTCTGAGGCAAACTTGATAACTTTATAAACTCTGCCATCAGCGGAATAAATGGGATTGTACGTGGCTTCAAGCCACAGCACTTCGCCCGCTGCATTCTTGCGTTTAAACTGGCCGGACTGGAAATTGCCCGCTGCGAGAATGTCCCAGAAATTAGGATTGTCGATGTAGAAATCTTCGTAGCAGAACATGCGGTGATGCTGACCCTGAATCTGGTTCAGGCTGTAGCCCACGGTGGCCAGAAAATTCCCGTTTGCGTTAAGGATTGTGCCGTCCGGGGTAAATTCAATCACTGCCATTGAACGGTCCAGGGCATCAGAAATCGCTTTGTTGGCTTCTGCTGTTTCTTTTTGCTCAGTGATGTCGCAGCAAATTTTAAGTACTGCAGTTACTTTTCCGTTTTCATCCAGAATGGGTTCATAAGAAGCCTCCAACCACACACCTTCACCACTGCGGTGTTTACGGTGAAACTGACCGGTTTGGGCATGGCCGTCGCGCAAGTCACGCCAAAATGCTGCATAAGCGGTACTGTTTGTTAGCTCACTGAAACACAGTGCACTGTGGTGCTGACCAATCAAATCACTGCCTTGAAAACCGAAAATAGACGAAAAGATCTGATTGCATTCAATCACGTTGCCATCCGGCGTGAAAATAACGTAGGCATTGTGACGTTTTACTGCGTCAGAAAAGGCTTTATGTTCGTTAATCGCCTGTGTTAATCCGGCGATTTCTTTTTCGTATGTAGACTTAAAAGCTAACATCTCATTTCTCGCGCATTGTTATTAGTATTCATATTTATGGTACTTTTATTCGGCAGCTATGTGAGTTAGTCAAAAGTTTAGTTTTACTTAATTAGCTGAAATAAAATGAAATTTATCTATTTCCATGCTTTTAAAGTGGTTATTATAGGTATAAATATGCATTAAATATCAGACTTTAGTAGCGTGTCTGACCGCCCGGTCCGGTTTAACTCAGACCCCAAATTATAAGGATGGGAAAGCCTATGAGTGCAGATTCGAAATTTCAGTTCAGTAAAATCACCGTGTCTCTTCACTGGATAGTGGCGATATTGATGATCGCTTTATTAGCTGTCGGTATTTACATGACAGAGAATCATGACTACAGCCTGTATCCGTTACACAAATCTTTTGGTGTGGTCGTTCTGGTATTTGCTTTTGCCCGTGCCGTATGGCGGGTGAAAAATGGCTGGCCGGTGCCGGCGGGAAACTATAAAGCGTGGGAGCATATGCTGGCCGGTGTGATTCACTGGGTACTGATCCCCGGTACGCTTATCCTGCCAGTGTCCGGCATCATCATGTCATCGATGGGCGGGCATAACGTTCCGTTTTTCGGGTTTGATTTATTTCCCGCTAACCATGACCCCGTTAATCCTCAGGATGTGCTGCCAAGAAACGAAGGCCTTTCAGAGGTGGCAGGTGAAGTGCACGAGATAGTGGGCTATCTGCTCATCGCAGCCATCATTCTTCATGTGGCGGGGGCGCTTAAACATCACATCATAGATAAAGACGGTACGTTGCAGCGAATGCGCGGAAAGAATATCGGCTAAGGGAATAACAAATACTTAGTGCCCTTCACCGGGCACGCTCTTTTCCCTGTCACACTGCTACCCGTAAACCTGTGCTGACGTAAACCCGTGTTGAACACTCGTCTATGGCAGGCTTATTTTCCCCATGTTGGTATTGGGAATACCGAACAGATTGCCTTCAAAGCAAGGGCTGCCGGCCAGCGTTTCATTGGCGAGAATGGCAAATAGCAGGGCTTCTTTCGCATCAGCATCTATGCCCAGTTCAGACAAATTTTTAAGACTGATAAAGTCCGGCAGTTCATCCGCGATAGCTGCCATGAGTGCTTTATTTCGCGCGCCGCCCCCGCTCACGTACACCATTATCGCTGATGTACTGGTGGCAGTCATGATAATGCCGTGGGCAATCGCTTTAGCAGTAAATGCTGTCAGTGTTGCTATAACGTCTTCGTTAGGAATGTACAGGGTTTGACTGTGTAATCGTGCCTGATTCAGATAATCCAGGTTGAATACCTCGGGTCCGGTGGTTTTCGGCACAGGACAGGAAAAGAAATCATGGCGTAGCAATTCATTAAGCAGATTTTCATTCACGTTTCCTGACAATGCGATGGCGCCGTCTTTATCGAAGCGCTGCCGTGCATAGTGCCGGGATACAAAGGCATCAATGATGGTATTGCCCGGGCCGATATCGGTGCTGAATACTTTAGCGGGATGATTACCTGCGGGCAGCCAGGTGAAATTGGCGATGCCGCCGATGTTCAGTAAAACACGGTTTTCCTGTTCGTGGCTGAATACGAGGAAATCTCCGTAAACCGCCAGTGGCGCGCCTTCACCACCTGCGGCGATGTGTTTCTGACGAAAATCAGAGAGTGTAATAATGCCGGTGCCTGTAGCAATCCGGTCACCATCGCCGATTTGTAATGTGCCGTTGCCGTATTCAGGCAAACCGTGCTGTTCCCGCGGGCAGTGATAAATGGTCTGACCGTGACTGGCAATACAGTCGATTTCTTCTTTACCCACTTGCCACTGGTTCAATGCCTTATTGATTAAAGACGCATGATATTCGCCAACCCACGCATTCAGTAACGTGACTTCCTGCAAGTCTACATCACGCTTTGCAAATACACGTTGAATTGCCTGGCGGAATTTGACGTCATAATCGACAGTCATAAACCTCTCGATACGGGCTTCAGTCTCTTTTCCTGAGCCAGTGATGTTACACAAGGCGATATCCAGGCCGTCCAGCGATGTACCGCTCATTAGTCCGAGAATTTTTCGCTGTGGTTTGCTACCAATATGGTACAGGCGCTCAATAAATTTATTCATAATCATCTTTTGCCGGTTAGGTATTTGTGCCGGTACAGGGTGCCGGAAACCGCTTTTTACTACTTATCCGGAAGCAGGTTTCAGGGCAAATACACATGACAAACCTAGCATATAAAAATAAAATATTCTTGATCAAAAATGTAACATGGGATAAAAAATCTCTCAGCCAATTCCTGAATTACGATTACTGACTATCGGGGTACAGATATTCTATGCCACTAATCCGCCACTTGAGCAGACGATATTTTCAAATAGCGGTATGCTTAAGCTGCCTTAACCTGACTCCTGCTAATGCTATGACTGCTGACACTGATACGCAAAGTATACGGCGCGATATTGCGCAAAAACTCATGCCTGACTTCCGCTATTTTTGTGCCGGCAACGAAGAAAAATGCCGCGAGCCGGTAACGGTTTTACCGCAGGAGTTAAAAGACTTCGTCGCTGAGTCCGGCGTGGGCGGCGTCATTTTGTTCAGTGAAAACTTATCCTGGCCAGGCCAGATTGCCTCGCTGACCAGCGATTTGCAGCAGGCTGCGACGGGGAAAAGTGACGGAGAGCCGCTGTTTATTGCCGTTGATCAGGAAGGGGGGCGTGTATTCAGAACTCCGCGGGTCTTCACAACTGACTTTGCCGGCAATATGGCGATTGGCGCAACCATCGGAAAACATGGTACCCGCTTTGCCCGTGAAAGCGCTGAAATCATGGCGCAGGAGCTTAAGCTGTTAGGTATTAATACCAACTTCGCTCCCAATGTGGATGTAAACGCCAATCTGGCGAATCCTGTCATTAACGTGCGTTCTTTCGGGCAGGATCCGAAAGTGGTGGCGCAGGCCGGCGAAGCGCAGGTTGAAGCCATGCAGTCGCAGGGGATTCTGGCCACACTGAAGCACTTTCCCGGCCATGGTGATACTCACACAGACAGCCATCTGGCATTGCCGGTGGTCGATCACAGCCGCGAAATAATTGATGCGGTGGACTTGTACCCGTTTAAAACGATTATCCGTGAGGTGTCGCCGGCCATGGTAATGACGGCGCATATTCAGTATCCGCAATTAGATGACAGTAAACTCAACGACAAGTCCGGTCAGCTACAAATTAAGCCGGCGACATTGTCGAAAAAAATCCTCTCCGGGATCCTGCGTGATGAGCTGGGTTTTAAAGGGCTCATCGTGTCTGATGCCATGAACATGGCCGGCATCGCAAAATTCTTTGACCAGACTGATGCGGTAGCGGCTTCATTTTCTGCCGGTACGGATATCGTCGTGATGCCACTGCCGGTCCACAGTGACAGTGGTATCCGCGCCTTCAATGAATTACTCGATGCCCTTACACAAAAGGTATTGCAGGGTGAGCTCGACAGAGAGTTAATTGCAGAATCTGCCGCAAGGATCCGGAAAACAAAAGCTGACTTCGGGCTGGCTGCACACTTTACCCCGTCACCTGAAAAACTGGCGGCTTCTCTGGCAGACAACAAGCGTCGTGCCCAGTTACTTGCCGATGCTGCCATCGCGGTTGTTAAAGGCAAACCTGCTGACTTTGTCATTCCGGAAACCGGCAACGTACTGGTCCTTATGCCGGAAGAAACCGTATGCCGTGCGGTGTCTTATCACATGTCACTGTACCGTCCGCAGCAGCAGGTTACCTGCATGAGCTTGCAGCAACTTAACAGGCCTTCGCTGGACAGTGCCATGGCGCAGGCAGATACCGTAGTGGTTGGCAGCATGACACCGGCGCCCAGTCTGGTAGAACTGGGCGGTATGGAAGATATGGATGTTAATAAAAAGCAGATCATGGGGTTTGATGAGGCGCAGGCTTTATTGCCTTCATTACTCGAACAAGTCAAAGAAACAGGAAAACGCAGTATCCTGGTGTATTTGCGGATGCCTTACGACGCCATGCAACTGAATACCTTCAGCGATGCGGTGCTGGCGACTTATAACGCCAATGTGTATGCCCTGTCTGATGAACCTGACGCGCCCTATACTGGCGGCACGATGGACAGCCTGGTGAGAGTACTTACCGGCATGTTAAAGCCGCAGGGCGGGATCCCGGTATCTCTGGACGAGGTAAGCACGCCCGGGGCTCATGACTAAACCATTCCGGATGTTTCTGAAAGCCGCTGTTATCGGCATGGCGACCAGTGTGTCAGCCCATGCCGCACAGTTGCAGGGGCAACTGGTATTGCAGTCTGAAGCAACCTCAACACCTCTCACTGGTGTATTTTCAGTGCCCGGTGACCACGCCAGATTGCGTATTATGCCGGCTGTTGTCAGCGAAGCGCGCATTAAAGTGAATGACCGGGTGGTCTTTGACGGCACACTGGATCCGGCTGAAAATGCGCAATATATACTGACCAGTAAAGATGCGGTGAAAACCGGTGAAAATGCACTGTCAGTACAGGTGAAAACCGGCGATGTAGCGGTGTCGGTAGACTATCCGGAACTGGAATTTGCAAGTCCTGAAGAAGGATTAAACGCCGCGCAAAGAAAGGCATTGCAACAAACGTTGCAGCCATTTATTGGCACTGACCCCGATAAACACCTGTTTCCCGGCGTCGCTCTCCTTGTCGCCAGACAAGGCAAGGTGCTGTATTCCGCGGGGCAGGGTATGGCGAAGTATCAGTTAATGAACTCCGGGCGTCTGCATTCGCTGTCATCTCCCCGCAAGGTCACGGCAGACACGGTTTTTGATTTGGCGTCCGTGACGAAGGTGGTCTCTACCACTGCTGCGGTGATGCATCTGGTCAGTGAACACCGGTTGTCACTGGACGACACGTTGGGCGACTTGCTGCCCGGCTTCAGTCAAACAGATAAAGCCGGTATCACTGTGCAGCAACTGCTGACCCACCGCAGCGGCCTATGGGAGTGGCAACCACTCTGGCTGCACAAAAGGCAAAGCCGTGATTCTGTCTTCGCCTGGCTGGCGTCGCTGGAACGACGTTACGGGATTGCTGAAAAACGGGCATATTCTGATATTGGTTTTATGTTACTGGGTAAAATCGTTGAACAGATCAGTAAAATGCCGCTTAACGACTACGTATACACGTTCGTTCATCGTCCTCTGGGCATGAACAGAACCCGCTATTTACCACCGGAAAGCTGGCTGGATAATATCGCCGCCACGTCGCAGGGCAATCCCTACGAGCAACACATGGTAAATTCATCCACACCATACCCTGTAGTAGAAAATCCGCCTTTTGAGCGCAATTTCGATAGCTACCGCGATTACACGTTAACTGGCGAGGTGAACGACGGCAACGCCTGGTACGCACTGGAAGGTGTGGCAGGTCATGCCGGTCTGTTTTCTGCTCTGCCGGATCTGGCAATCTATTGCCAGACGCTGCTCAACGGTGGTGGTTATGGTAACGCCATGCTGACCGGGCCTGAGACGCTGGCTGCGTTTCTGAATACGCCTTACGATACAGGTCAGGCGCTGGGTTTCTGGCGTTACGAAGACGGGGAGGGACGGGAAAGCTTCGGTCATGCCGGCTTTACCGGTACTCAACTGATGTTCCGGCCTGACGATGATCTGATTGTCATTATGCTGACAAACCGCCAGCACAACGGTTTACGGCAGGACGGTACCTATCCGTCTGTAAAACCTGCCTGGCAGGCAATTCTGAGTGTGGTGGACAGTTTCTGGTAACCAGCATTACCTGGCTGCCGGCCGGTAATGGTATTCAGGGATCCCGTCAGCGGAAATTGTACACTGCCCCAGTTTGCTGTCAGACGACAATAAAACCCATTCGTTACGGTGTGCATAACCGGCAGGCTCTGCTTTCTCTGAGTCAAAACACAGCCCCTTCAGATTATTTTTGCTTGTAAGAACAAACCGGGAGGGGTTTTCTTCCAGCCATACGTAGGCTTTGGCCAGTTGTTTTTCAGTGGGTGTGTGAAAGCCAAAATGGGTAACCGGATATGGCGAAAATAATATAAATTGTTCAGCAAAATCTACCAGGCCGACTTCGATGTTATCGCCATGGTGCGCACGGATATTGTCGTAAACATTAACCGGTGTTTTCACATTTTCCAACAGCACATATCCCCATGTGCTCCATGAAACCCACAATAAGGACATAAAAACCGGCCAGCGCAACGGAGTATTCTTTCCGCGAACAAAAAGCACGGTTACCAGCCCGCAACTGCCGGTAAAGATAAACCACCACCAGGGCGTAACCTCAAATTTTTCCTGCAATGTGAGTAACTTTTCGACACCGGTAAGTCCGGCAACACCTGCCGTTAGCAACACCAGAGAAAGTGCGCTGATGATAACTGTGACTAACCTGTTAAACCCGCTACGTTTTACAATCTCTGTAACGTATGGACTGGCAATCAGTGCCAGCATAGGAAGTGCCGGCAATATATACACTCCCCGTTTGCCCGGACTGATGCTGAAGAAAATCAAAACCAGCAATACCCAGCCCAGCGGAATAAGTATTCTGCCGTCACCGGCACGGAGTGCTTTTATCCAGTTCGGGACCAACCAGGGTAATGCAACACTTAAGGGCATCCAGAATGCGGGTATCACATTGAGCACGTAATACCAGAATGGTTTGATATGGTGCCAGGAGTCTGCATAACGGGTGACTGTCTGGCGGAACAGGATGTTGTCACGGTACTGTTGCAGCAACGGGTCATGACTGTTGTCGACAACCAGTAACATGGGAACTAACCACAAGCCGATAGTGACAAGCATAATCGCCGGGCCGGCGAGCCATTTGCCAATATCACGAAAAGAAGTCGTTCCGCTTTGCTTAAACCTGAAAACATATAACGCATAAGGGATCAGCATGAATACAGGCAGAAATCCGACCCCTTTGGTTATCACTCCCACGCCCATGAAAAAGAAGGCCGTGAAGTACCAGCGCCAGCGCCGCTCTGTCAGCATGAAGCGCAACATACCGTAGCAACCGAGGGTAATCCAGCATGTCTCCATCGCATCAATCTGTGCAGACTTTGCCTGCAAGACGAATTGAAAACTGAACAACAAAGTTGCTGCTGCTACCAGACCGGTTTGCCTGTTCCATAACCGGCTTCCCAGGTTATACACCAAAAATAAAGTCAGTAAGCTGCAGAGGGCGGACGGAAGCAGAAAGGCCAGCTTCAGTGAGCCGGTAAGCGCATAGAACACCGCGATAGACCACATAAAAACGGGTGGCTTATCCGGATAATACTCGCCGCCCCTTAGTGGAAAGAGCCATTGCCCCGACTCCACCATTTCTTTTGAGATAAGGGCAAACCTGGGCTCATCTGCGGGCCATGGGGAGCGTAAACCGGTACCGGCCAGTATAAGCACTGCTGAGAACAAAAAGAAAAGCCAGGGTAAGTAAGGATGCGCCAGCCATGCTGTTGATGGCTGAGAGACCGCTTTTGTGCTGCACATGATTTACTTTACCTCTGCCCTGTATGACGTACTGCTGTGAGCTGACTTTGCCGGACAGGAAGGCGGAGAGTTATTCAACATTTTATCTGTTTTGTAGCGACGATACAGATAGATGCTGAGCAGCATTGAGACACCCAGCATGCACACACTGAAAGCGAGTTTCCAACCTGACTGTACGACGATACCTTTACCCATCAGCGCGAAGATTGCCATTTGCGGCATATAACCCAGTGCAGATCCTGTAATGAAAGGCAGGGGTTTAACCGTCTTTACTCCGGCTATTACATTGGTAATTAAGTTGTTACCCAGCGGTAGCAAGCGAATCACAAAGGCTTTCAAAAAGGTCTGGCCGGACAGGAAGCTACTGATCCTGATAATTTTTACCGGGAACAGTCGCTGTACAAGTTTCCGGGCAAGCAGGCGCGAGACAAGAAAGCAAAGGGAGCAGCTCGCTGTTGCAGCAAGGGTTGAATACACAAAGCCCTCAGTGAACCCGAATGCATAGCCGCCGAGAAAGGCAACACCTTGCCTCGGCACGCCGACAGAGAGTAAGCAGACAGCAACTACTAAAAACAGCAAAGCACCCTTAAGGCCGTTATTGCGGGTGTGCGCATCAATCCACTGCTGGTTAAATTCGGAAAAAGAAGGCAGAACATCAATGGCATAGCTCACACCACAGATTATCAGCACAACAAAAAAGAGCTTAAGTAAGACTGGCCTGATCTGCGACACAGTGAATTTCCCGGCTGGGTTATTCACTGATGATGTCCGCATGTTTGCAGCGTTTTTGCAGCCAGAGCACACCAAATAAATCCACTATCCCTACACCCAGACGGCCCAGCATATTGTATTTGGATGTACCGGTTTGACGGTCGCGGTGTGAGACTTCAATAACCACAATTTTACCGCCCATCCGGCGGATGAGGGCAGGTAAGAACCGGTGCATGTGATCAAAATACGGCAGGCGTCTGAATGTTTCTGCGGGAAAAACTTTCAGCCCGCATCCGGTATCAGGTGTGTCATCACCAAGCAGTGAGCTGCGAATCTTGTTGGCGACTTTTGATTGAAATCGCTTCCAGGCTGTATCTTTACGGGCTTTGCGGTAACCGGCGATACAGAAATGTTCTGAATCAGAAAATGCAGCAGCGGCTTTCAGCATGGCGGGTATATCAGCAGGATTGTTCTGGCCGTCAGCGTCAAGGGTGACAATCAGTTTTCCACTTGCATGGGCTACGCCGGTAAATATGGCGGTGCTTTGTCCCACAGAGCGTTTGTGCCGGATGAGTCGTACAGGCACAGAAGCGGTTCTGCTCACAGCCAGTATCCTGCCGGCGGTGTCATCAGTACTGCCATCATCAACATAAATAATTTCGTAAAGGCATTGCAGACCGGGAGTCTGAATAAGTTCTTCAACGAGAGGGGCAATATTGTCCTGCTCATTTTTGGCAGGAATAATGACAGAAAGATCCAACTGAGTTCCTCTTCAACATAACGTTGTACTGCGAATCAGATGGAATCATACAGACAGAAACTTAAGAAAAGCTTAAGAATGAAGATAAGGCACACGCTGTCTTTCAGCGTGTGCCTGATAGATAAGAATTACTTCGCTTTACCTTGTTTGGCAACGGCATCCATCATCGCTTTGATCGCTTCAGGGTCGCCCAGGTATTCTTTAGAAATTGGTTTCAGATCGGCATCCAGTTCGTATACCAGAGGTACACCGGTAGGGATGTTCAGTTCCAGTACTTCTTCTTCTGACATTCCGTCCAGATACTTAACCAGCGCGCGCAGGCTGTTACCGTGAGCGGCAATAACAACGCGTTTGCCATCCTGAATGGTCGGACGGATAACGTCATGCCAGTACGGCAGTACGCGGTCGATGGTCAGCGCCAGACTCTCTGCGCGGGGCAGAATGCTTGGATCAACATGGCTGTAACGACGGTCGTGGCCCGGGAAGTGTTCGCTACTTTCTTCAACTGCCGGAGGTGGTACGTCGAAGCTGCGACGCCAGATTTTCACCTGATCTTCACCATGTTTTGCTGCAGTTTCTGCTTTATCCAGACCTGTCAGACCACCGTAGTGACGTTCGTTCAGGCGCCAGTGGCGTTGTACAGGCAGGTAATGCTGTCCCATTTCTTCCAGCGCGATGTTCAGTGTTTTGATTGCGCGCAGCAGTACAGAGGTATAAGCGATGTCAAACTCAAAGCCTGCATCTTTCATCAGTTTACCCGCGTTCTGTGCTTGCGCAACGCCGGTTTCAGTCAAATCCACATCGTGCCAGCCAGTGAAGCGGTTTTCCAGATTCCACTGACTTTCGCCGTGACGGATAAGTACCAATTTATACATAGAAGTTCCCTAAGTCCTGGTAATAGATAAATGGTAAAGGCATACACACTGCTATGCCAATTTTACATTCGAAAGTGCCGCTATCATCCTTTATTCGCGGTTAAAAATCCAGTTTGAGGAAAGATGTTATACCAGATGGTTTTGCTCAAAGCTTGACCATACGGGCGTTTCGGGAGAATGAGGCATGTGTCAAAAATCAGTCTGGTCTGAAATGTGCTTTATCAACAGTGAGTATGAATTTCCGGATGCGCCAGTCAGCATAAACTGAGCGACAAACCGGCAGTAAGGATTATCATCCCGGGCTATACAATATGCGCGGTTTAACGACCGCGGGCGAATAGCTCAGGCATGTCTAAGTTAGTCAGGAGTGATAACTATGTGTCTTGATACGATCAAAATTCAACGTAAACGTGGAAAAGCCATTAAAACAGGCGAAAGCCGGGCTGAAAATGAAACCCGTACCGGTAAGCAATATCGCTATAAGGCACGGGGCACACGAACTTCACAACTAGTGAACAAAGCGGTATCTCACCCCGTTTACGCCAATAAATGAAAAAAGGCCGGTTTAACCGGCCTTTTTTCATTTAGAACAAAGCGTTCTATATCAGTGAAAAAGATTCCTGCAAACACTTAACCGCAGCCAGTGTTTTTACTGGTGTTGCATCATGCTTCGGTGCAACCGCGTAGACATCATATTTCGACGCTTTCCATTCAGGCAGAATGTTTACCAGTTTGCCAGTTTCAATGTACTCTCTGACTTCCGGCTCAGGCAGCACGGCATAACCAAGACCATCCAGAGTCAGACGGATCAAAGCTTGTACCGAGTCCACCATCAGACGGGGCGGATTAGGGAGCGCTTTATCTTTTCCTTCCTGTGATTCCACATAATCCCGCATTCCCGGATGAGAAATATACGCATGGGGTGCCAGATCAGTACTGTTAACGGTATCCAGATCTGCCAGCGGATGATTTGCTGCCACACAGACAATCAGATCCCAGGTGGCCAGATGACGGCAGTGCAGATTGACGTCGTTTACTTCCTGCAATGAAATCGCAAGATCCGCACCGCTGGCAATGACATCAGTAGTCTGGCTGGTTAATTCCAGTGCCACTTTAATTTTCGGAAATTCAGACAGTAATGCCTGCAAAGGTTTACTCAGCAGACCACCACCGAACCCTTCCGGCGCGACAATACGTAAGCGGCCTGAGGGTGTTTCCTGAAGTTGCTCAATCTGGTGCTGAGCCTCTTCTGCTACACGGATAAGTTCCATGCTGGTTTTATAATAAATGTGACCGGCCTCTGTCAGGCTGATGTGTCTGGTGTTACGGTTAAACAGACTGAGTCCGATTTCCTGTTCCAGTTTGCGCAACTGCTGGCTGATGGCAGACACGGTCATGTGAAGTTTTTTGGCTGCGATACTCATGTTGCTGGTATTAGCAACTTCAACGAAAATTTGCAGCGAACGGAGAAGCTTGGTGTTCATATAGCGAATGATTCCTGTGAAATCTCAGAAGAAATGAGTTGAGAATTCATGCGAGTCAGTTTAGTCTAAATGGAAATAATTCTCATTTCTTGATAATCCTTACTCAGCCAGAATAAGGGTGCGGGCTGAAAGAGTCGATTCCATCACGTTCAATCTGTAGGACAACGGGATAAATAGCTTGTTCCGGCGGGCTTATCAGGAGAAAGGGGAAGATTCCGACCCGGAATATACCGGGAATATGAATGTGCGCTGACATTAAAATTGTTCATTTAAGGAGTGTCTGTTAATGGGATGTACCGTGGTACGCCAATTGTCATCAGCAAAACGCCGTGGGTTAGCTGGTGCCGTTCTGTCTCTATCTCTCGCTGTTTTTCCTGTTGTGTCTCATGCCAGTGAAGTAAAGGTTACCTTGCCCCGTTTATCTGTGGCTGAATACCATGCACCTTATGTTGCCGTCTGGCTGGCTGATGCGAAGCAGAAACGGGTAAAAGACGTCGCCGTATGGTATGACGTGGAAATGGAAAACGGTAAAGGCGAAAAATGGCTGAAAGATTTGCGCCTGTGGTGGCGTCGCAGTGGCCGCAGTGCCGATTTACCTATGGACGGTGTAAGTGGTGCTACCCGTCGTCCCGGTGAGCACACCATCGACTTGTCAGGACAGTTCGATGATATTCCTGCCGGAGAATACACCCTGTACGTTGAAGCTGCCCGGGAACTGGGTGGCCGTGAAGTATTAAGCGTGCCTGTCACATTGCCTGTTTCTGCATCGCAACATCAGGTTGCAGAAGGTGAGCAGGAACTGTCTGAAATTGAATTAACTTTGGAGCCATAAATGAAAATTAAACATCTGATCGGTACCGGCGTTGTTGCTTTGTCTTTAATCGCAACACCGGCACTGGCTCACCGTGCATGGATTAAGCCGACAACCACTGTTGTGTCCGGCGATGACGAGTGGATCAGCTTCGATGCTGCAGTGGCAAATGGCATTTTTACCCCTGATCACTTCGCACTGGGCACAGAAGGTATTACGGTAACTTCGCCTTCCGGTAAAGAAGTGGCGAAGCAGCACGAACAGAAACTGCGCTACCGCAGTGTTTTCGACATCAATGTGAAGGAAGAAGGCACGTACCGTGTTGAAACAGCATCCCAGTCGCTGATGGCATTCTGGAAAGACGCAGACGGTAAGCGCCAGATGTGGCCCGGTCGCGGTAAAACCGGCACGCTGGAAGAATTCAACAAAGCAGTACCGAAAAAAGCAGACGGTCTGGAAGTGGTCGAATCATCACGCCGTATTAATGTATTTGCTACTCTGGGTGAACCTTCAGAAGATGCCATCAAACCTTCAGGTAAAGGCCTAGAGCTGGATGGTAAAACGCATCCGAATGACCTGTATACCGGTGAAGAAATCAGCCTTGGATTTCTGATGGATGGCGGTGCAGCCACCGGCACGAAAGTGACTATTGTAAAAGACGGTGAAAAGTATCGTGATACTGACGATGCGATGAACCTTACAACTGACGCTGACGGCCAGATTGCAGTTACCTTTGAGGAACCGGGCATGTACTGGCTGGAAGCTGAGTTTGAAGATGACAACGCAAAAGCACCGGCGCAGAAACGCCGTGGTATGTTCGTTCTGGTAATGGAAGTATTACCTCTGTAAACCATTTATTTTTTGCTAAATGGCAGCGCAGTTACCGCTCACTGACGGGGTAACTGCGCATTGTGTTTCTTTAGTATTTCCGCTTAAAATCCTTAATTCTTTTTACACATCCGGATTTTATCTATGACCCTTTCCATCACCGGTGCCCGCTCACTGGTTTTTGCATTATTTTCGTTGCTGATGCTGGGTGGCTGTGCAACGCCCGCCGTAGTAGCCCCCGCAGATAACACGCTTTCAACAGAAGCTTTCGGACCAAAGCAGTTTCAACAGGAAGGTTTTACTGCCGTGGTGGTGGCATACGGGCCTGAAATGAAGGGGATTCTGGGCCGTATCGAGGCTGATCCCGGCGCTCAGATCACGCAGGTCGTGAAGTACAAAGGTGTGACTTACCGTATAGGTAAATACCATGATGAACCCATTCTTGTATTTGCGACGGGCATGAGTATCGCCAATGCTGCACTGACCATGCAGATGGCTTTCGATTATTTTCCTGTGAAACAGGTGGTGTACATGGGGATTGCCGGCGCGGTGAATCCTGACTGGCAGCCCGGTGACGTGATCGTGCCTGAGCGCTGGTACTATCATGATGAAAGCGTGTACACCAATCCGGATAAGCAAAACCCGGGCAATTACGTGTTGCCCGAATATTACGCCAGATTTTTGCAAGAACAGCCGGAGCGCAGACAAGTGGACCCGCATCTGCCGGCATACAAGAACTTTCACTTCATCCAGCCCGACGAAGTGCTGATCATTAAAGACGGCCTGGATGAGCCGGTGGATACGGCTTATTTCTCTGCGACCCCCCGTTTGCTGGATGCAGCAAGAAGTGCCATGCTGGCCTTACCGGACCAGATGATTCTGGGCGAACGCAAAGCAAGATTAACGGTAGGCGGTAACGGCGTGACAGGTTCGGTATTTCTGGATAACCGCGAATACCGCCAGTGGACACGTGATGTATTCAAGGCCGAAGTGACAGAAATGGAATCTGCTGCAGTCGGTCAGGTTTGCACGATAAATGATGTAGATTGGGTTATAATTCGTGCAATCAGCGATCTTGCCGGCGGGCAGGAAGGCGTAAATGTAGAACATATCTACGATCAGGAAGTGTCGCGGGTGGGTGCAAACGTATTGTTTGCTGTACTCGACGCATTAGCCAGGGAAGATTAATGGCTGCGAAGGTTATACATCAGTATAACTTTCGTATTTTGTTAACGCATTATTCTTTTTTATTGGTTATGCTGGTATGACAAGTTGTTCAGGTTGTAGTTATGTTTAAAATTCTCGTTGTCGAAGACAGTCAGATAGTCCGTAAAATTTTAAATAAGCTGGTGGAAGATAACCCCCACTTTCACAGTGTGCTGTGTTCGGATTATGCTGAAGCAAGGCAAAAGCTGGACAGCGGCGAAGAATTTCTGGCAGCGATTGTCGACCTGAATTTGCCCGACGCTCCGCGTGGTGAAATCGTAGAGCTGATGCTCTCTCATGACGTACCCACGGCCGTACTGACCGGTAACTTTGATGAAACATTACGTACCTCTCTCATCGACAAAGGCGTACTGGACTACATAACCAAAGAATCCCGCTATTCTTACATGCAGGTTATCAAGCTGATTGACCGCCTGCGTAAAAATCTGACCACCAAAGTACTGGTGGTTGATGATTCCACTACCAGCAACTCTTACTTATGTGCTTTTCTGCGTAAATTCCGTTTTCAGGTGTTGTCAGCATTTGACGGAGTGGAAGCGTTGCAGGTACTGGCTGAAAATCCGGATATCAAGCTGGTTATCTCTGACTACATGATGCCGAATATGGACGGCTTTGAACTGGTTAAAGCCGTGCGTCAGGATCGTAACTTCCAGGACCTGGTGTTTATTGGTTTATCTGCCAACGGTAACAGTGTGTTATCCGCCAAGTTCATTAAAAGCGGCGCAAATGACTTCCTGAGTAAGCCGTTTTATCACGAAGAGTTCTTCTGCCGGGTGCTACAAAACCTCGAAGCCCAGGAGATGCTGGTTACCATCCGTGATTCTGCGAATCTGGATGCACTGACAAAAACGTACAACCGGCGCTACCTGTTTGAACAGGGTGAAGCACTGTTCAAAAATGAAGGGCGTCTGGGCGGGCTTACCGTAGCCATGATTGACGTTGATGACTTTAAACCGGTTAATGATACCTACGGACACAAAGCAGGCGACCATCTGCTGCAGGAATTTGCCAGTCTGATGGGAGATTGTTTCGGTAAAGATCTCTATGCCCGCTATGGCGGCGAGGAATTCACAGTGATTTCCACCCGCGATTACGCTGCTTTGCTGGACGATTTAAATCTCTTTCTGACAAAAGTCCGCGAGCATGAGTTCACCGAGCATCGTCTCAATCTTACCTGCAGCATAGGCGTGTGTGCGGAAGAGATGCAGAATCTGGAACAACTGGTAGAGAAAGCTGATGCGCGGTTATACCGTGCTAAATATTCAGGCAAGGATCAGATTGTCGATATGGATTGATGCTGTTCTCTGAGCAGCAAAGATAGCGGTGTCTTTGGTCCGGGACTGACCAGTAAAAGAATTACAATTTGCAAAAGGATATTTGTATGACCCGTCTTTCCCGTCTGCCGGCGATGTGCTGGCTCGCTTTTATTATGCTTTTCCCTGCTCTCAGTGCTGCCGGTGACAGTGTGCCTGTATTCAAACGGTAATTTACAGCCGTTCAGATGCATCCCGTTGGCTGAAGGGTTTTGTGCTGATATTCATTGTGCTGCAGCTGATGGTTGCCGCTTATCTTGCGTATTTTAGTGCTGCCGGTATCGTTTCCTGGACATAAGCAGTAAGGACTGACAGCGCAATGCTGTCAGTCAGCCCGCATTTTCAGTGTACGTTACGGGTATATTCGATGGTTTTGGTAGCAAGCCGCACCTCTACCAGAAATACCAGTAAGGCTGATATCAGTGACGCCATTGCCAGAATAAACAGTGTGATGACCAGCGTATCGAGATTGATGCGCCATAATTCACCGGAAAACAAAGTAACAATCACCGAGCACACCAGTAAACCTGCGGTCACACACAGGCCGATCGCCCAGTTAATCACCCCCACTCTTCGCCACAGCATAATAATTTCACGTTTATTTTTCTGGATCCGCTCAGCATCAGCAAAGGTTTGGATATTCCGTTCAGCTACCCGTACGCGGTCGGAAATACGACCCAGACGGCCAGACATCACGTTCAGAAAGCCGGCGATACCGGCAAGTAAAAATACCGGCGCAACGGCAATTTTAATGAGTTCAGAAAGGGGGGTGATTAAAGTATCCAATGAATAAAACCTGCTAATTCAACAACCGCGCAAGTTTATCCTATGCCCCGTGTAATTTCACCCGCCCGGGTTCTGACTGGCTCATGTTAAACGGCGCAATCCCGGCGTTAACCCGGCCTTAACCCTGCCTGATGTAATGTTGCAGCATACGAGTAAACTGGGTGTAGTAATGAAGAGGAATTTGCCGGTGCTCACAGTGAGCATCGCATTAATACTGTCGGGGTGTGCCAGCACCGGAGACACTACTGATAATGCATTAAGTGAACGGGTGACTGAGGAAATGGGGAACACGGTTTCCTGGTTGCCTCAGTCAGACTCCGCTGTGAGAACGGCCAGTCTTGACCAGTTGTTGCCGGTAGAAGCCGTGCAGGCGCTGGTGGATGAAGCGATAGCGCATAACCCCGGTTTGCAGCAAACACTCATTACACTGAAGCAATCAAAAATACGGGAGACATCTGCCAATGCGTCCCGCCTGCCACAGGCATCGGCCAGCTTGTCCGGTAATAACAGTGAAAATACTGACACCTCCTACAGTGCTTCGGTGAATGTCAGTTGGGAAATTGATATCTGGAACCGCATCGGTGACAGTGTTGATGCCGCGGCTTTTACTACCCGCAGTAATGCGGCGGCGTTGCAGTCGGCAAGGGCCACGCTGGCGGCCAGTGTGATGCAGGGTTACCTGGATATCATCAGCCAGCAGAAAATTCTGGATATTGAAAAGAAGAAGCTGGCCGCGCTTGAGAACAGCGAGAGCATCATTTTAAACCGTTACCGTACCGGTCTGGGCACGCTGGCAGATTTAGATACAGCCCGTACCAGCAGTGCAACGTCACGGGCCAATATTGCTGAATATGAAAATAATCTGGCCAGTTCAAAACGTGCACTGGCGGTCTTGCTGGGGCGCAGCGATATGTCACTGGCTGATGTTGCCATCAGCGAGTCGTTCCCCGATGTGGTGTTGCCGCTGGCTGCGTTACCGGAACAGGACCTGGCGCGGCGTCCTGATCTGATGGCGGCGTATTATCAGATTAAAGCTAACGAATCCTCTGAAAAAGTGGCGTACAAGCAATTATTGCCGTCACTGAATATTACCGCAGCCCTGAGTGACTCTGGTACAACACCCGCGCTGTCGTTGTTCAAAGACCCCGTGTGGAGCTTACTGAGCAGTATTACGGCACCGCTGTTTCAGGGCGGTGAGCTGCGGGCAAATATCGCGCTGGCAGAGCTGGATACACTGAACAGCTGGTGGAACTATCAGGACACACTGCTTACCGCGGTACAGGAAGTGCAGGCAACACTGGATCTGGAAAACAGCTATCAGCGCCGGCAACAGCATATCAGTCAGGCTTACAGCAATTCACGGCGTAGTCAGGACAACTACACCAGTCAGTATCGTCAGGGGCTGAGTGATATTCTCGATTTATTGTCAGTTACCCAGACTACCTATTCTCTGGAAGCACAACTGGTTCAGCTTCAGCGCAATCAACTTTCAAACCGTATCGATTTAGGGCTGGCACTCGGCCTTGGAGTATCGTCATGAGTCAGCAACGTAAAACCCTTTTCATCACTCTGGGCGCAGTCTGCGTGGTCATTCTCGCTGTTATGTTAATTGGTGGGAATGGTGCACCACCGGGACCGCCTGGCGCGCCGTCTTCTGCTACTGCGGCAAAGCCTGAGACTGCCGGCACAGAAAATGGTAACGAGAAGACACAACAGGCTGCACCGGCAGGCAGGATGCCGGGCGCAGGGCAACAGCAAACCACTACCATTCCTGAAGTGGGTGTGGTCAGTGTGGCTACAAAGTCTCATAAGGCCAATGTAGAAGGTTACGGTCAGGTAAACCCCCGTTTTAATCTGACGTTATCTGCGCAGGTATCCGGACAGGTACAGTCGCTGAGCAAACGGTTTGAAACCGGCGCACAGTTTAATAAAGGGGATGTACTGGCCACCATCGATAATACCGATTATGAACAGGCTGTAGCGGCAGCACAGGCTACGCTGGAAGACGCAAAAGTAGCGCTGGAAGAAGAGCGCTTACAGGGCCAGCAGGCACTGTCTGAATGGCAACGCTCCGGACTGGAAGGAGAGCCATCATCTTCTCTGGTTCTGCGCGGACCGCAACTCGCTGCGGCAGAAGCTACAGTTGCCCAGGCAGAAAAAGCGCTGGCGCAAGCGCAGCGTGATCTGGCCTTTACTCAAATTACTTCACCGTTTAACAGTGTGGTGGTAACCCGTAGCATTCAGCCCGGCAGCTTTGTGCAATCCGGCGCTGAAGTTGCCGCATTGTATGCCACGAATGTGGCAGAAATCGCCATACCGCTGTCAGCGACACAGTGGAACAATCTGCCGTCACCGGCGACACTGAAACAAGCGCCCTGGCCGGTCACACTGACCGACATGGACGGTTTAACCCGCTGGGAAGGTGTGGTTGAGCGGGTAGAGCAGCATCTGGACACCACATCCCGACAGCGAAGCGCGATCGTGGTGGTCAACGACCCGCTTGCTCAGGCATCTCCGCTGTATTTTGGTACGTATGTGGTGGCAGAAATTGCCGGCCGTGAATGGCAGGATGTGTGGCAAATTCCGTCTTCTGCGATTTCGCAGAAGCAGGAAGTCTGGTACGTCACGCAAAGCAACACGCTGGATAAATTTACCCCGCAGGTGTTGTTTATGGAAAACGGTCATGCCTACATTACGCCGGTTGCCGGTATGGAGAGCGCGAAAGTGGTCGTGCGGCCGCTGAACAGTTACCTGGTCAATATGAAAGTAAATCCGGTAGCGGAGGTCGGCAATGGCGGCGAATAACAGCAGTATCATCGGCTGGTTTGCCCGCAACCCGGTGGCGGCAAATCTGTTAATGCTGGGAATGATCATTGTCGGGCTGGCGTCTTTGGGTGATATCCGTAAAGAGGCTTTCCCCAGTATGGATCCCCGCTTTATCAATGTTTCCATGACCTACGACAGCGGTGACGCGGTTCAGGCCGAAGAGGGCATTGCGATTAACATCGAAAATGCGCTGGAAGGTGTGCCCGGGATTAAGCGCATTACCTCTACGTCTACGGCCAGTGGCAGTAACGTCCAGATTGAAAAGGAAAGTGATTACGATCTCGATACGCTGCTTACGGACGTGAAAACCAAGGTAGACAGTATCTTCAATTTTCCGTCTGATGCAGAAAAGCCGGTGATCTCCAAAGGACGGCGGCAGGATCACGTGATTTGGGTGCAGCTCTACGGTGATACTGACCACGCCACATTGCAACAACTGGGCGATCAGCTGGAGCGGGATTTACTCGCCAAAGACGAAATTCGTGAGGTCAGTACGCCTAATTTTATTGACCCCATGATGTCCATCGAAATTGATGAGGCTAAGTTACAGGCATACGGACTGACCATGTCTGATATCGCCGATACCATTAATCAGGAGTCGGCTACCGCCCTCACAACCAGCCTGCGGAACAAAGAGAAGGTGATCCGGCTTAAAGCCTCTGAGCAGGCCTATTATGCAGAGGACTTTGCCAACATTCCGCTACTGGCCGACGACAGCGGCACATTCCTGACAATCGGTGATGTGGCTGACGTGACCGACATGTTTGCCGATGATGCCTACACGCTGGCCCGGTACAATGGTGTGAACGGCTATGGGATCCAAATCGTGATGGATGAAAACGGCGATGTGGTGAACATGGTGGCACAGGCGAAAAGCGTGGTAGAAGAGTGGCATGAGCGGGGTCTGTTACCGGAAGGCGTAGAGCTGGAAACCTGGTATGACCGCAGCACCATGATTACCGACCGTCTCGCCCTGCTGACTAAAAATGCGCTGTCCGGCATCGTGCTTGTATTTATCACGCTGGCAGTGTTTCTGAATCTTCGCGTGGCATTCTGGGTGGCCGCCGGTCTGCCGTTTATCTTCTTTGGTACCCTGTTTTTCATGACTGACAGCTTCGTTGATATGACCATCAACGAAATGACTACCTTCGGGTTTATTATGGCGCTGGGTATCGTGGTGGACGACGCCGTGGTGGTGGGGGAAAGTGTATACGCCACCAGGCAAAAATACGGAGACACACTGCAAAACACCATCAAAGGCACCATGCGGGTTGCCGTACCCACATTATTCGGGGTATTGACGACTGTTGCGACATTCTTTGCATTGTCTAACGTGGAAGGCGGGCTGGGTAAGCTTTATTCCCAGTTCGGCATGATTGTTACCATCTGTCTGCTGCTGTCGGTGGTGGAATCAAAACTCATTTTACCTTCTCACCTGGCCCATTTACCTACGCACAGAAAACCCCGTAAGGGCATTGCTGATCTGTGGGGCAAAGTGCAGCGGGGTGCTGATCGCGGCTTAAGTTTCTTCAACGAACGGATGTATCAGCCGGCACTGCGCAAAGCCATTCAATATCGCTATGCCGCCGTCATGCTGTTTGTCGCCCTGTTTATTCTGGTGATTGGTATGCCAATGAACGGTGTGGTGCGGGTAGGCTTTTTCCCCAGTATGCCCGGTGACACAGTGGAAGCGTCAATGACGTTGCAGAGTGATGCCAGCTTCGGTCAGAACGAGAAAAACCTGACTCGGCTCGAAAACACGCTTAATCAAGCGGATGATTTTCTGATGAACAATCTGGGCCTTGAAGGTTCAGGCATCGCCAATTTGCAGGTGACGGCGTCGGGTGATCAGAGTGGCAGCATCATTGTTTCACTGGCAGAGGGTCAACCTTACTCGCTGGATGAACTGGCGTCGAAATGGCGTGAGCTTGCCGGTGAACCTGAGGGGGTGAAGCAATTAAAAATTCAGTCCCGCAGGGAAATGGTAAACGCCTTCCAGGTGGAGCTGAAGAGCATAAGTGACAGTACGCTGACGGCAGCAGAAGCTTCATTCCGCGAGGCGCTGGCGAACATCGATGGTGTGCACAGTGTAGAAAGCTCACTGACGCCAGGTGAAGCTATGTTGCGTTTCGAATTGACGCCGCAGGGCCGCGCACTGGGCATGGACACAAAGAGCTTGTCACAGCAGCTGCTGCGGGCATTTGGCGGTGAAATTGTACAGCGCTATTTGCGCGATAAAAACGAAGTAAAAGTGCGGGTACGTTACCCTGAAGCTGATCGCGCAAACCCTGCTGATATTCTGAACGCCCGTGTGCGTTTGAACGACGGTACCGTGGTGCCGCTGGATGTGGTTGCCCGTATTATTCCTGACAGCCAGCAGAAACAAATCACGCGGATTGATGGTTTGCGGGCGCTTACTGTCTCTGCATCCGTTGTCAGTGATGAAATCACCTCAACTGAGCTGGTGGAAAAACTGAACAGTGAACTGGTGCCGGTGCTTACCCGCCAGTATCCGGATTTGTCAGTGCATTTTGCCGGTGAAGCAGAACAGCAGGAAGAAACACAAAGCTCTATGGAAACGGTGTTTATCCTGGCACTGGTGGCCATTTACGCTTTGCTTGCCATTCCGCTTAAATCTTATGTTCAGCCGGTGATCATTATGATGGCAATCCCCTTTGGTGTGGTAGGCGCTATCCTCGGTCACTGGAGTAACGGTTTGATGATGAGTCTGTTGTCTCTGAACGGTATTCTTGCCCTCAGCGGCGTGGTGGTGAACGATTCGTTGCTGCTGGTTTCCCGTTATAACGAGTTACGCCGTTTTGGTGCCGATGTGCAGGACGCCATTATCGAGTCGTGTAGCAGCCGCCTGCGGGCAGTATTACTGACATCCGTGACGACGTTTGCCGGGCTGTATCCTATTCTCGGGGAAACCTCGAAACAGGCACAGTTTCTGATCCCTGCTGCAGCATCGCTGGGCTATGGTATTCTGTTTGCTACTGTCATCACCCTGTTGTTAATTCCTGCACTGGTGTTAATTAATGAAGATGTGCGAAGCCTGATGGTGCGTGGCCGTGAGCATTTAAAAAAACGTTTCGGAGACCGTGATGACCACATTACTGCTGGTTGAAGACGATTTAGATTTAGCCGGGAACATTGTTGATTATCTGGCACTGGAAGATTTCGACTGCGATCATGCCAGTAACGGTGTGGCGGCGCTGAATTTTTTGGCTGAAAACGAATATGCCGTGGTGATCCTGGATATTAATCTGCCGAGACTGGATGGTCTGTCTGTGTGTGAACGGCTACGTGAAAAGGGTGACGATACGCCGGTTATCATGCTCACCGCACGGGATCAGTTAGATGACAAGCTGGCAGGGTTTGCTAAAGGTGCTGATGATTATCTGGTAAAACCCTTCGCCATGGCCGAGCTGGTGGCACGTTTGCAGGCGCTGTCGCTACGACGAAGCGGGCAGGTAAAGCAACTGAGATGTGGTGAACTGTGTGTTGATGTGAACGGAAAAACGGCTACGCTGGCAGGTGAGCCGGTGAAAATAAGTCCTACAGCGTTTATCGTACTCGAGCAGCTGGTGCGGGCGTATCCTGCGCCGGTATCCCGTGAAATGCTGTCCCAGGCCGTGTGGGGAGAAAACCGGCCGGACTCCAATAGCCTGAAAGTACATATTTATCATTTGAGAAAGGCACTGGGGAAAGAAAGCGGTTTGGATGTGCAGTCTGCCACCGGTGTAGGTTTCAAATTAGTTTCCGGAGCGCAATAGTATGGTTCGTGGCTTCAGTCTGAGTTTGAGACGCTATATTCTCATTGCCCTGCTGGTAATGGGAACAGTCGTCATCTCAGGTTTTAGTGTGCTCGCAATGATGAATTTTTTTGCCGGCATGGACGGCGTCATGCGTGGCACCATGATATCTGCCGCCAGAGAGGCACAAGTTGAGCCGGGCAAACCTCAAAAAGTCTTAAGTTTTGTCATTGTCGCCGACTGGAAGGACTTTCCGGACAGCGTGAAATCAAAATTCAACCCGGACAAACTCCGGCCATTTCATTTACATAAAGCCGTTGAGCGATCGTTTATCTTCTTCAGGCCGTCCAGTGCCGTATTTGTGGTAAAAATTGCCGATCGTCATGGCAGATATCCCGACCGGTACGTAGCTCAGGTGTTTGACTCTCTTAAACTCGATGACGAACCTGAATTCATGATTTCCCATGAAGGCTGGTCCATGCTCCTGGGGCTGGGTGTGCTGGTGTTATTCGCCGGGGTGCTGATGATCCTGCTGCGCAGCGTATCGAGACCTGTAGAGCGATTGCGGTTATGGGCACAGGGGCTTAATGAGCAAACACTGGAACAACCCGTGCCGGAATTCAAATATCAGGAGCTTAATGAGCTGGCGGGTATTGTCCATTCCAGCCTGCAACATGTGCGGGAAGGACTGGTGAGAGAGCGGGAGTTTGTTTCCCACGCCAGCCATGAACTTCGCACACCTATTGCGGTGATCCGTTCCAGTGTGGAGCTGTTGCATAAACTGGAAGAAAAAGGGCCGTCAAAAGGCGCAAACGCCATCCGTCGCATTGACCATGCTTCCCACACTATGACCGATCTTACTGAAACCCTGCTCTGGCTTAGCCGTCAGGATCACGATGACCTGGCCGTATCTGACATTCAGCCGGGAGGGATGTTGTCTGCGCTGGTGCAGGATTTACAGTATTTGCTTACCGGAAAACAGGTGAACGTGGAACTTGCCACTGATGAGGCTGTTTGCTCTATTTCGCCGACAGCCCTTCGCATTGTATGCGGTAACCTTATCCGTAACGCATTTCAGCATACACAAAGTGGTACAGTTACCATCAGCCAGTCTGGTCATACCCTGACGATCGTCAACCGTGAAGACGATGCGGAACAGTGTGATGATCCTGCAGGAAACGACGAATTAGGTTACGGTCTCGGCCTGGAACTGGTAAAAAGGGTCACAGCCAAGCTTGGCTGGACCTATCAGCATCGCTTTACTGCTGATGGCTGTGAAGTGAGTATTGTGCTTTCCTGATTAAAGTTTGCTGTTTGAGTATCATCTCACTGTCATAAATCTGCATTAATGTTGTCATCTCTCATTTCTTCAGCGAAGGCAACATTGAACGAAAGCAACTCTCCGGCTGACTGGCAGGGCATTACCGACCCGGCAGCCGTTCAGTCCCGCAGCGCGTTAAAAGCGTTTATCCGCGGGCTTACCAATGATCCGGTGGTAGCCGAAGACGTGCTGCAGGAAACCCTGCTGCGCACCAGTAAAAGTGTGCGCTTCGCCGAACTGGAAAATCCACTTGCCTACATGATTACCGTGGCGAAGTCGGTGCTGTATGATTTTCAGCGTAAAGCCGTGCCGAATGCCGTGGACTGGCAGAATGAAGAACTGGAAGCCGCCAACGACAGTCCCGAAACCCATTATCACAATGCAAGCAAACTGGCGTTTATTGAAAGCGTATTGGCGCAAATGTCGCCGTTGCGCCGGGAGGTTTTTGTTATGCGGCGGGTAGACGGTATGAGCCGGGATGACATCGCCGCCGCGCTGGATTTGAGCGTCGAAGCGGTGAAAAAGCACCTTACCCGGGCCATGGTAGAGCTTACGCTCAAACTGGAAGAAGCAGGTTGGACAGAATCGGCAGAATAATCATTCTTTTTGTCCCCGAAAGCATAGAATCACCATCTATATAATTGAATGTAAGTAACAGAGGCACAGATGACACACGCAGATCATTTAGATCAGGCCGCAGACTGGTTTGATCGTTTTGATGAACTGGACGAAAAGGGCAAGGTTGAATTGTCGCTGTGGCTTGCTGTGCCTGAACATCAACAAGCTTTCACGCGCATTGCAGCGGCGATTGGCCAACCCGAGGTGGCTGCGGCAGCAATACAGCTTGTCAACCGACAGCGAAACAATAAAACAACCACCACTGCGTCTGAGGTCGTCGAAATACGCCGTACAGCACGCCCGTGGTTTGCCATTGCAGCCAGCATGGCGGTGGCGGCAGTACTGGTTATCTGGTTGGGATTACAACACAATAATGCCGGTCAAGCAGAGTCGCCAGTGACTGTGGCTCAGGTTCAGACGCTGACCGTCGAAACGCCCGCAGGCTCAACTGAATCGGCCGTGTTGCGAGATGGCTCGGTGGTCTATCTGAGCGGCAATTCATCATTGCAGGTGAATCACACGCAGGCGTTGCGTGAAGTGAGCCTTACCCGGGGACAGGCTTATTTTGATATTGCCCACGCTCCGGAGCGCCCCTTCGTAGTTAATGTCGATACCACCAGGGTGCAGGTCGTCGGTACCGCGTTCGATATCGATAAGCTTGCGCATCAAACCGTGATCAGAGTGTACGAAGGTGTTGTTCGTGTGTTTGCTGACAAGTCGCTCACGCTGGTGAAAGGTGAGGGCGTGATATTGGAAGATGGCAACTGGCGCCGTACATTCCGAATCGACGACAGCCTGCTGCCTGAATGGCGAAGTGGCTGGCTGGATGTAGATAATCAGCCGCTTGGCATTGTAACCGAGCAATTGTCCCGCTATCTGAATAAGCCGGTGCACGTGTTAGGGAACGGTAACCAACGCATTAGCGGACGGTTTAATCTTAATGAAGCAGGGAAAAGCCTGCGATTGTTGGCGCAGACAGATGGGCTTTCACTGGAGGAAAAGGATGACGCCTACGTCATAACGGTGTCCGACTAGCAGGGCGGGTTGTGAAAGTGTTTAAGCCGTTAACGCTATCTCGCTTCTCGTTCACTGCCATCGCAGTGGCGACAGGTTTGTGCATTGCCTTACCCACCTGCGCTGCGGTTTCTTCATCGTCTCCTGTTCCTGTTTTTATTGCATCCCAACCGCTTAAAGACAGCTTGCGTGCGCTCTCTGAGCGGTTTGGTCAGTCTTTTGTCACTGACGCTGCAGTTAATACGGCCATGAGCACCCCAGCGTTGAATGGCCAGTTTACCTTGCCGCAAGCCTTAGAAGCGCTGCTACATCCCGCGGGATTGCAATACCGCATCACCGCCGAGGGTATCGTAATTAGTCCGGCAGATGAATCGCTCCCCCAAGCGCCTATTGAAGAGGTGGCAGTTACCGGATTACGGGCTTCGCTGGATGTCTCCCGTCAGCGTAAGCGTGAGAATCACGTGATTTCCGATGTGATTGCAGCAAACGATATTGCCAGTTATCCAGACCGTAACCTGGCTGAATCGATGCAGCGTATTCCCGGTATGTCGATTACCCGTGAAGCTGGGGAAGGCCGTCAAATCATGCTGCGGGGGCTCAACCCGGATTTCACCCTGGTTACCCTGAACGGCATGATAGTGTTGGCGAACAACGATTCGCCCATGGATAGCAGACTTCAGAAGCAGCGGGACCGTTCTTTCGATCTGAATTTGTTTGCCACCGATTTGTTCAGTGAAATACAAGTGCTGAAAACCTACGATGCTGAATTACCCACAGGGGGAATGGCAGGCATTGTGGCGCTTAAAACCGCGCACCCTTTCGACCACCCCGGTTTACACTGGAACCTGTCTGCCCAAACCGGTGAGAACCAGTTTACCGACGCATTATCGAAGCGGGTATCTGCCATGGTGTCGAATACCCGTGGTCACTGGGGCGCATTGTTCTCTGTGGCCTACGGCACCCGTTCTTATCAGGAAATGGGCGCAAATACCTTTCGGTGGCGCAGTATTCCGCCTGATGGGGCGGATATCTCCGCCTTACCAACAGCGCTTGCCAGTGCATGGCAAAATGGCGAGTTAACCATACCTCGGGGGAATCGCTACTCGGTATGGCAGAGTGACATGGACCGCGCCGGAGTGGGAGCCTCCATTGAATATAAAACCGACTTTGCCCACGTTACCCTGGATTGGTTGCACGGACGTTTGGCTGGTGAGCGTTACGAGTATCACTTATATCCAAGAGGCTTTAATTCGACTCCGGTGATTGAAGGGGAAACCCGCATCGTTGATGCCGCTGTGAACGACCAGAACGAACTGATCTACGCGGCCTATGAACAGGCCCAGGTTGGCACAGAGAGCCGTTATCAGCAAGTGGCCACCATTTACAACCAATGGGTGATGAATTTTGAGCATCATTGGGCAGAGTCGCTAACCGGCAGCGGTGTGATTGGCTGGGAGCATGCCCGCTACGATATGCCCCTCAGCAACAAGGCCTATATGGAAGGGGAAACCGATATTACGGTGGATTATCGTCAGGACGATCGCTTTGCTGACATCACCTATCAGGACGACCTGACGCAACCCACTTTCTGGCAAATGAAAGAGCTGGACGCGGAAGCCTATTTCGCCACTACGGATTTTTTCAATGCCCGCTACACGGTAGCCTACAAGCCGACTGATAACACGACCTGGAAGACCGGCCTTGAGCTGGTTCATTTTCGCAATCAGACCGATTTCTATGATATTCAGGATCTCCTGTCTGCAGACTGGGCAAGCGGGCAACGAGACAGCACGGTGCCTGAAAGCTACAGCACCCCTCTCACTGCTCATCCAAAGCTGAACTGGCTGACACTCAATACCAACGCGATATTTGGTTATTTCGGATTGCCCAATGAGGTAAGTGCACTGAAGGGCACCCATGCTGCCGCTGAAAGTGAATATAGCACCGAACAAGACGACATCATCGAGCAGCGCCTGGCGCTGTATTCGTCATTCAGCACAGATTGGGGAAACTGGTTGCTGGATGCAGGCTTACGCATTGAAAGCGAGCAAACCCGTGTCAGCGATTCTGACAGCGAGTTCGCCCGCAACCGCACACTGCGTCACACCCATTGGCTACCTGCGGTGAATCTGCGTTATCGACTGGCCACAGACAACACATTGCGTCTGAGTGTGAGTAAAACGCTGGGCCGCCCGCAGTTAGATGATCTGGCCGCTGCTGTACGCTATGACAGCGAAGAAAATACGCTCTATGGCTACAACGACAGCCTGAAACCCTACAGTGCTTACAACATCGATGTGGCCTGGGAGCGATATCTTTCCGACACCAACCGGTTTGCAGTGAGCGCCTTTACAAAGTATCTGGATGACTACATAGTTTATGTAAGTGATAACTTACTCATCAGTCAGCTTCCGGAATACGAAGGCTTGTTTTCGCTATCTGCAAGCGACAATGTGACACTGGTCACTGCACAGAATGCCCGGCAAACCTGGCTTTACGGTGTAGAAGCCAGTGTTCAGCTTGAGACACTCTGGCCATGGTCGCCCCAATATCATCTTGGTGTGGTGGGGAATGTGAGTTACATCCAGGGCGATCTTACTTACCATAATGCCAATACCGGCGAAATGCTGTCGGTAAAAAGCTTACCCTTTCTTTCGCCCTGGCTGGCAAACATCACTGCATACTGGGAAAGCTACGATTTAAGTATTCGTCTTTCCGCTACCTATCGCGACGACTATCTCGCAAGGGTCGATAGCCAGACTTTGCAGGATGAAGACGAAACCGGCTTTGAAGAAAGCGTGTATGTTGATGCCGTCGTTGCCTGGTATGTGGCGGATAACTGGGAGCTACGACTGGAAGCTACAAACCTCACCAATCAACGGGAAATTCAGTATTCGGATTCTTCTCACCGCCCTTACAACACCACGCTAAGCGGGCGGGATTACTACGTTGGCGTAACGTATCGTTTTTGAATCACTACACAAAATGTGTATCAAGGCTAGATAGGTAAAAACAAAACAGATACAAACAAAAAAGGGCCGTGAAACCGGCCCTTTTGGGTTGTTCAGTGAGAACGTTACATAACGTAAGTCACGCCCAGATATACAGTACGGCCACTTAGTGTGGTGTTGTACAGGCGGTCATCAGAGTCAGAGTACTGCTCTTCACGCTCATTGCTGAGGTTAATGCCTTCCAGGCTCACTTTCAGTTTCTCGTTAATGTTGTAGAACGCAGAGAAGTCATAGTAAGTCGTGCCGTGGAAACCCGCTTCATCTTGATCATCACTGGAAGTTTCTACCTGTGTCAGGTAGTCATCACGATGAGCAGCAGATATGCGTGCACCCCAGGTTTCTGTTTCATAGTAAACCGTTAAGTTATAGGTGTTTTTCGACAGTCCATAGAACGGACGGGATACCTGCACGTTTTCGCCGTCTACCAGCACATTGTGTACCGACTCGCCATCCGCATAGGTGTAGTTGGCAATCGCGCCTAGCTTATCAAATGGAGCTGGCAGGAAGTCGAAATCGCGCTGGAACGCCACTTCCCAACCGCTGAAATCGCTGTCTTCCAGATTCTGCGGCTGCGACACGTTGTATAGCGTGCTGGCAGACTGCGCCACGCCGTTTTCGTCTACCGCGCCTTCAATCAGGGCTGAAGGATAACCGGTCTCACCGTAAGGTGTAGGAATGGTGGTGGTGGCAATAAAGTTGTCGATATCTTTGCGGAAGTAAGACAGGGCTGCGTAGCCTACATCATCAAAATAGTATTCAACGCCGGTTTCCATGTTCAGGGTTTCGAATGGCCGCAGTGACGGGTTACCAGAGCTGATAGACAAACCACTTGAACCGGCCAGCGGATCGGTGTTGATGCTCCCGCCAACGGCCAGGTTATTCAGTGTTGGGCGAGTAAGGTTTTTACCTGCACTTGCGCGTAAAACCAGATTGTCGGTGGCATACCACGCCAGGTTCATCGCTGGCAGGAAACCGTCGTAGTCACTCTCAATGGTAACGTAATTGGTGTCGTTAACCAGGCCGGTAGACGCAATTTCTGTTTCGTAATAACGCACACCAAAGTTTGCTCGCAGTTCGGTATCGCCTAACAGCATGTTCACATCGTAAAGCGCGTACGCTGCTTTGGTTTCTTCTTCCACCTTGTTTGGCGTACGGCTCATGGTGCCATTGCGGTCGATATTGAAGTCGGCAAGCACGGCGTTCACATCAGTACTCAGCCACGACTGACGCTCGTGCCCGTTGTTCACGTACACAGTGGCAGGGTCAACTATGTCAGACACTTCACCCGACTGCCATTCACTGCGCAGCAGGTTATTGGTCTGCAGGTAGTTGTCCATGTGTTTGAACTTCTTATACGACAACCCAAACTTCACGCTGCTGATATCATTCAGGAAAAAATCGGCATCGATTTTAGCCACGTCGAAACTGTTCTCTACTTCGTTTTCAAGCAGGTCAATTTCATGGTAGCGGAATTCATCGATGTTAGTCGGATCGTAATCGTTGATATAGGTGTTCTGGCCATAGAAACGGTCTGGGCGGAAATCCAGTGTCATGTCGGCGAAGGACTCAAGATACACTTTAGCGCTGTTGTCTTCATATTCGCTTTTCATGTGACCAGCAAGTGCAGATAGCGATAAATCAGAGTTCACTGTCCAGTCTGCATTGAATACAAATTGGGTAATTTCTGTTTTCGCTGTTTGATCGCGGCTTTCTGAATGCAGCGCCGTGTTTTGCCATTCTGAGTACACCACTTCACTATTAGTGTTGTATTCAATGTCAGTTAGTTCAGAGCAGTAGTAGCGCGCACCGTCATCGTAGTCCGGCCCGGTGCAGCCTAATGCGGTTGAGCTGGAACCACGGCTTTGCAGGTGGAATTCAGAGCGCTTGTTATCCAGTTTGCCGTACAGCGCATCTAAGCCGAACGAGAGGTCGCTGGTAGGACGGTATTGCAAAGCAACCGTTGCCCCCAGACGGGTTTGATCGCTGTTAAACAAAGAATAGCGACTACCACGGGAGAAGCGCAAATCACCACTGTTTACCGCGTCTTGATCTTCCGCTGATAACGCAGAAATATCAGAACCTTGAGCATCACGAGGACGCCAGCGATAGGTGTTATAGCCCTGTTCGCTGGTATCGCGGTTGCTGTATGCAATGGAGAACAGTGCGCCGAACTTGTCCCAGGTATTCGAAACCAGAGCCGCGATGCGCGGACTGGTGTCCTCGGTATTTGAATTTTGACCCGCTTGTGCACTGATAGCACCTTTAAAGCCGTCATAATCAAAAGGTTTGGCAGTATGCAGACCAACAGTACCGCCGATACCGCCTTCATCCATGTCTGCAGAGTATGATTTCTTCACGTCGATTTGGTTAAACAGTTCAGACGCAAAAATGTTGAAGTCGAAAGAACGTGAGTTGTTTGTGGTACCGCGGCTGTCCATGGGTGAAGAAGACGTGCCCAGCGCTTCCATGCCGTTTAGTTGTACTTGCGTAAAGTCAGCATTTAGACCTCGTAATGAAATCTGACGGCCTTCGCCGGCTTCACGGGTAATGGTGACACCCGGTACACGCTGCAGGGATTCTGCCAGGTTCAGGCTGGGGAAGTCGGCAATGTCTTCTGCAAGAATAGTATCTTGTGTGCCCAGCGCATCTTTTTTCAGATCTTTTGCTTTAATGAGTGAGCTACGAAAGCCTGACACTTCAATTTTTTCAATGTCGTCGGCACTGGCTTGTTCTTGCGCCATGGCAGCAGAAGAAACGGAGCCTAATACGCTGATGACGGAAGCCGCCAATACGTGTTTTTTAAACGTGGTTGTCATAGTGTGTTCCTATTTTTTAATGTCGAGTGATGTGAATTATTGGGAAACCGGGTTATTCCGGCGCAGGGCGCCATCGGCAAAACTGACGACGTGGCCGTCACGTTTTGCCTGAGGGGAACCCGGATAAAAATCGGTGGAAATCATTTGCGCGCCACTGGTAAACGCCGCCATTTTTTGCGCTGTTTTTTCTTCATTGCTGGCACTAAAGTCAGCATCGGCACGGGTGCGAACCAGAAACCCCTCTGCCACACGCTGTTTAATTTCAGTGTGTTGCGTGATCGGGGCGTTGATGATCATGAAAGCGGCGCCATCATCGCTTGCTGGTAACGAGGCAAACATCACGCGACCTTTCAGTCCTGCATGGTTTTCCATGAAGCGCGCGTTTTGTTCAAAGTTGCCATCGAACACGAAGATAAATTTGCCGCGCAGGCTGTCAGCGTCGGGCCAGCCGCGTTCAAGCACAGCTTCGCGCAGAGAGCTGAAATCACCACGGATATCGTCAGGGGTGATTACGCGCTCTTTTAATACTGTGCGGATGACGTCATTCAATTGGTCATAAGTGGCGGCGGTGAACGGCGCAGGCGCAGGGCTATTTACAAAAGAAGGCTGGTTCTCTTTGGTGTTCATCAGTACCACGACAGGGAAGTGGTCAGCATGGGCCTCAGACCAGCGTTTTAACTTGTTCAGGCAAGCGGCAAAACCGGTGCAGTGAGATTGCACATCAACGTGAGGTATGTGCAGTACCTTAAAACCCGGTCGTGCCAGCTCCCGTTGAGCCTCATTACTTAGCCAGGTTTCGCCAAGGCGAGTGGCCAGTTCCGGTTTGTCATATTGATTGCCTGTGGGGTCATTCACCACGTCAATTTCTAACTGACGCAAACCGGAATCCAGCTGTGCTTCAAGAGTGCCATGGCCGTAATTAATTTGTTTGGCAGCTCGCGGATTGTTTTTGGCCAAAAACTGATAAACCGACGCTGGTAAACCTTGCTTATAACTGTTGTGCGAGCCAATCCATTGATAGTCCGTCAGCGCATCTGCAAACGTGGGTTGCGTGGCCGCAATGGATAAAAGCAGGGTAGTTAAAAGTCGCATTGGTTTTCTCTCACAGGTCATGTGTGAGGAAGATGCGAAAAACAAAATTTCGGGGACAACAAAAACTTGCTAACCTATTAATATTCATAAAATTGTCACATTGCAGATGAAGTTTTTGTGACATTGGGTAATATTTGTCCCCGTTTTCTCAAAGTGTGCGTCTATGTGAATTGGGACGCAGTTTTTATGTGTTTTTAACTTTGGTTTATCAGCTTTCAGGACTAAAAATGGGAAGTGCATTGTTGATGAGATGGCTGGCTGGCACGGTTGCCATGTTGTTACTTTCTGGCTGCGACGTAGATGTGGCAAAAACGGAAACGCCGGAAACTAATTATCAGGAGAAAGAACAGGAAGTAAAAATTGCCTTTCTTGCAGACATTCACTTGCATGATTTCTTCGCTGCAGCTAAAGATTTGGATGCATCTGAACTGCCACTGATAGCTGATACCCCGATCTCAGGTGACAGCTCGCAGGGAGCACAAACGCCGGTGTTGATGCGCAGTATGCAGGCACAGCTCAACAGTACCCGGCTGTTTAATGAAAACTACTTTGTTTTTCGCGCAGCTCTGGATGAGATTGCTGCCAAAGGTATTAAGCTGGTGGCGTTGCCCGGAGATTTTTCTGATGACGGCCAGCCCGCCAATGTGAAGGCGCTGGCTGACATTCTGGCTGAATACTCGGGCAAATACGACATGCGCTTTTTTGCCATTACCGGCAACCACGACCCCGTGCGACCCTTCTCCCGTGCCGGAGGAAAGAAAGACTTCTTGCATCGCAACGGTAAAGAAGTGGCGGTGATGAGTCCTGATCACCCTGATTGCCTGAATAAATCTGCATGGCAATGCAGCAATGCACTGCGGGAATGGGGCTACGCTGACATCATGGAAACCCTCAAATCACAGGGCTTCAGCCCGTCATCGCAGGATGTGTTGTATGAAACACCCTTTGGGACAGCCGATGTCAGTAAGCGCGGCTGGCGCTGGTGCGACCCCGGCAACGGAAGTGAGGAAAGCAATACGGGCGAGAAGAGCAACCCGACTGAAGAGAACGGGGAATCTTGTATTTTTATGCCGGATGCCAGCTATTTGATTGAACCGGTAGAGGGCCTTTGGTTACTGGCTATCGACGCCAATGTGTACACGCCCAAAGGTAAGGTTTCGTCGCTGGAGTTCAATGGTTCAGGGAATGCAGGTTACAACGCGCTGATGGACTATAAACCTGAGCTCATTGACTGGATCGCCGGCGTGGTAAAGCGGGCAGAAGAGCTAGACAAGCGCCTGATTGCATTCAGCCATTTTCCCATGGCGGACTTCTACGACAACACACAAAAACAACTGGCTGAGCTGTTCGGAGACACCGGTATGCAACTAAAACGTATGCCGTCAGCATCGACAACGCAGATCCTCTCTGATCTCGGATTGCGGCTGCACATGGCAGGGCACATGCACCTGTACGACATTGCAAAACCTGAAGACACCGGCGGGCTGGTGAATGTGCAGGTGCCGTCGCTGGCTGCCTATCAGCCGGGTTACAGCGTGGTTACCCTGAACAATGATGGCAGCGCTCAGGTAGATACCATCATTCAGCAGCAAGTTGCCCGTTTTGATACTTTGTTCCCTGTGTATGCTAAAGAGTGGCAATACCGCAAGCAGGCGGGACTGATAAACTGGGATAACACCATTCTGGATGCACCGGACTATCTGCGATTTACCGACGCGCATTTAAAAGAAGTGGTGCGACAGCGCTATGTGGGTCGTGAATGGCCTAAGCCGCTGGCTACTTTCATTCAAAGCAAAACGGTTGGTGACGCACTGGAAACGCTGGTATGTGCCAATGTCAGTCGCGTTACAGATGAAGGATTGTTTACAATGCCCGCCATCACACTGGCTAATGATTATTACCGTATCAGGAATGCCGGTCAGTTTGCTGACCTTGGTGGACGGGAAGTCGTGTACGAGCGTCTTAGTGATGCCACGTTACATTGTGAGTTGCCAGAAGCCGCCCCTGTGCAATCGCAACAGGTGAGGCGCTTTGTCGAACTGCTCAGCGACGTGGCGGTATCACGGGATGTCACGTCAATTACGGTGAAGGGCGTTTAACAAGGGCGCTGGTGCGCCCTGTTATCAGCCTGCGATTGTGGTGATCGCTTCTGCCAGCTTCTGCATGTGGGCAACCGGCGTAAAAATTTGCGGTGTCACCCTAATATTACTGCCGCTGGATAAGTCGTTTCTGACAACGGTAAAAATATCGAATTCTTCTTCCAGGCGTTTTTGTAACGCCTGATTTTCTTCGGGGCTGGTTTTGCCTTTTAAACGAAAGCCACCCATACCAGATGCATTAGCTGAGCTGGCTGCGCCAAGTATTTCAACTTCAGGGTTTTCCCTCAGCGGTAGCGTCCAGCTTTCCCACAAATACCGCAACCGCGCTTCTTTATTTTTGCCGCCAATTTTGTGGTGAAATGCCAGTGCATCCGGCACGCTTAAGAAACTGGCGAAGTCAGACGTTGCAAGATGTACGCGGTTAGCCACGTCATTGTCGCCCGGGTCTTCGCCCGGAAAGGGCATTACAGGAGCTAAGGTTTGTTCCCGCATATACAGAGCGCCTACACCCACCGGTGAACCAATCCATTTGTGCAAATTGAAAATTGCCCAGTCGACACCAAGTTCATCCGGCGTGAAGTCGAGTAATCCCCAGGACTGAGCGGTATCACAGATAACATAGATGCCATGTTCCCGCGCGAGTTGTGCAATACGCTTAACCGGCATAACAAGGCCATGCTGATTGCTCACATGAGTAAGCAGCATCAGTTTTATACGTGGATTGCGCTCAAATGCTTTGCGATACACATCAATATAATCATCATCTGTACCGGAGGCCGGAAGTGATAACTCGTGACCTTTAACGTTTCTGCTGTCACTTAACCAGACCATCATGTCCTGGTAGGCGGGGTAATCGATATCTGCCCACAAGATTTCATCACCTGCCTTAAAATCATTGAACTGAGTGAGCAAATTCACAAATGATTCAGTGGCGTTGCGGGTCAGCATGATCTCATGATCTTTAACTTTTAAAGCGTCAGCAACAGACTTCCGCGCGGCAAGAAAATCGGCTTTATACTGCTTACGCACGTACCAGGACATGGCATGATTGACCTTCTTCGTGTGGTCAAAGAAGGCTTGCTGAACCGGGTTAGCCATTTTGCCCCAGTAGCCCTGTTCCAGATTGATGATGTCGTTTTGCACATCAAACTGACTGCGTACGACTTGCCAAAAGTTCTCATCTCGGGCCACGGTTGCAGCTGAACCAAGCGGACTTTCAAATTGCTGAGCAGATAAAGATAAAGCGGTAGATGATGCGGCAAATGCCGCTGAATATTTCAAAAACTGTCTTCTGGATGACATGTGTTCCCCGAACCTTGTTATTTTTAGTAATGTTATAGTGTTGCATTGCCTACGCTATAACCCTGAAATGTAAAAGTCCCGGTTTTGAGACGGATGTGCGGAAAATTTAGCCGAAGATGCGGTAGCCGGAGAGATGGATATGGAAGTTGTATGGGAGAGAAGAAGTTTGTCAGCCCCTTGAAGGCATCTGCACGAAAGGCAGGTGCATCCTGTTGCTGGCCGGTTATCTAATTATTCATTCCGGCCAGGTGCTTAAAGCAAAGCTTGTTTTCTTTCTGCTGGCAACTAACACCATGAGTAGCCCAAGTAGTGCGGTGCCTGCGCCAGCTAAGGCCACCGCAGGTAATCCAAGACCTGCACTTATAACGCCGCCACCTAAAGCTGCGCCAACCGCATTGCCAAGATTGAACGCACCAATGTTCATTGCCGATGCCAGATTCGGCGCTTCGCTGGCTTCCTGAACCACCAGTGATTGCAGCGGTGGAACCACAGCGAAGCTGGCAATGCCCCAAAGGAAAATCAGTGGCACAACGATAACGGAAGAAGACATGGTAACGGTAAAGATCACCAGCAGCAGAATAACCGCGATTAATGACACGATTAACGTGCCGTACAAAGTGCGATCGGCATAGCGTCCGCCCAGCACATTGCCTACTGCAAGCCCCACGCCGTAAAGCACCAGCATGGCCGTTACAAAGGTGGTTGAAGCATGGGTTTCTTGTTGCAGAATAGGCGCGATGTAGGTAAATACCGTGAACATAGAACTGGCACCTACCACTGTTAACAGGAGCGCTGCCAATACAGAACCCTTGCTTAACACGGCTAATTCATTACGAATGTTCGCCTTCTCCTGATTCACCAACGGAGGCAAACTAAAGCGCAAGGCTATCATTGCCACTAAGCCGATTGCCGCAATGCCCAGAAACGCATTTCGCCAGCCCAGCGTTGTGCCTACAAAGCTTGCCAGCGGCACACCGCCAACGGTCGCGATAGTAAGCCCTGAAAACATTGCCGCAACCGCCCCGGCGCGTTGATTCGGCGGCACTAACTGAGTTGCTACCACAGCACCAACACCAAAGAATACGCCATGATTGAACGAGGTAATAATGCGGCTAATCATCAATGCGCTGTAACTGTCGGCCAGCGCGCTCATTAAATTACCCAGGGTAAAAATGCCCATGGACAAAACCAGCAGGCGACGGCGCGGCATATTGGCAAACAGTAAAGTCATGACCGGCGCACCCACCAGTACCCCGAAAGCATATGCACTAATGAGAATGCCCGCTGTTGGAATAGAGACGCCTAAGTCATCTGCTATCACAGGCAACATTCCCATAGGAGAGAATTCCGTTACACCAATTCCAAAAGCACCAATGGCCAGTGCCATCAGTGGAAAGTTAATCTTCATGTTGAACTCAGGTTTATTTATGATGTTAGGGAATATAACGACATAAAGAATCACCGAGTAGTGGGGTGAGAAGCTAATCTGTTTTGCATTGGATTCACAAATGAAACAAGTTAAAGCTGATAAAACGGCTGAAATGGAAACCTTTTTAACGGTGGCGACACTCGGCAGTTTAAGCGGAGCAGCAAGAGAACTGGGCCTGACACCATCGGCAGTGAGCCGGATGATGACCCGCATAGAAAAGCGTTTAGGTGTACGGCTGCTTGTCCGTTCTACCCGCAAACTTTACTTAACCAGTGAAGGCGAATCTTACGCCCTGGCTGCCAGGCGGATTTTAAAAGATGTCGAAGAGACCGAGCGCGCCATTGCTGATCGCGCCAGCCCAAGCGGTTTGATTAAAGTGAGTACCGCAACGGCTTACAGTCGTCTAACCATGATTCCCTTGTACAAAGAGTTTTTAGAGCGCTATCCCAACATCAAAATAGAAGTCGAAGTGAGCGATAAAATCAGTAATGTGGCCGACGGACACATCGATGTCGCAATACGCTTTGGTCCTTTACCTGACAGCAATTTAACCGCCAGGCGCTTAGGTGAAACCGGCAGAACTGTGGTCGCATCACCCAATTATTTAGCGCAGGCGGGTATACCTGAAACCCCCGCCGACTTAAAGCACTTTAATTGCCTGGATTTCAGCTTCCAGCGCATAGAGCCCGGCTGGCCTTTTCGTGAAAATGGTGAAGATTATATTTTGCCCATAGAAGGAAATATGACGTCTAACAATGGTGAAACGTTGGTTGAACTTACCATGGCTGATATTGGCATTACCCGGGTCGGCAACTTTCATATCGAACAGGCGCTCGCATCGGGACAACTTGTTCCACTGCTGGAAGACTTCAATCCACAAGACAAAGAAGTTATCCACGCTGTGTTTATTGGCGGGCGACACATGCCGGCCAGAGTGAGGGTGTTTGTGGATTATCTGGTTGAGAAAATGGCTTCTAATTCCTAAGGATCATTCATCGCCTATATCACTCTGCCTGTTTTCACATGAACTGCAAATAAGGTTTTCTTTTGCAACGGACAGAGAGCGTTTTTGTTAGAATGACAACCTTTATAGTCAGTATGCGCTACGCAGGTTGCTCCGGGTTTGCTGATGGTTAACGCTATTTAAGTATTTAAGTATTTAAGTATTTAAGTATTTAAGTATTTAAGGTCTGTTGTGAAAAAAACCGGTATTTTTGTCGATGTACAAAACGTCTATTACACCACCCGCAGTGCGTTTAAGCGCAACTTCGACTACAACCGTTTTTGGGCTGAGGTGACTCACGACAGGGAAGTGATGACTGCCAATGCGTATGCCATCAATCGTAACGACGAAAAGCAGAAACAGTTTCAGAATATTCTCAGGGCTATTGGCTTTGAGGTGAAGCTTAAGCCGTTTATCCAACGCGCCGACGGCAGTGCCAAAGGCGATTGGGACGTGGGCCTAACGCTGGATATGATGGAAGCAGCGGAATATTGCGACGTACTTGTACTGGTATCCGGCGACGGTGATTTTGATTTGCTGGTTCAGCGTGCGCGGGAAAAGCACCAATGTGAAGTGGAGGTGTACGGTGTTGAAGCGCTGACTGCCGACAGTCTGAAACGTGCGGCTGACCGCTTTGTGCCGGTAATGGATAATCTGCTACTCTAAGCGCCTTTTTTTGTTCCCAGAATAACGACTACAAACCGGATTAGTTCATGCGCTTCAAACTCCCGTCATCAGCCAAAGCTGTGGCTTTATCAGTACTCACTGTTCTCTCTTATTGTGTAACGTCTTTCAATTCGGTGGCAGAAACCGCAGCCTGGGCTCAGCCTGAAAAGGAACTGATGGTACCGGTAGAAGGCGGCGAAATTTATGTGCGCTTAAATGGCCTTGAACATAAAAACGCGATACCTGTGATATTTATTCACGGTGGTCCGGGTGGCACGCATAATGGCTTTGCCGGTATGACGGAGCTGGCCAACGACCGTATGGTAATAATGTACGATCAACTCGACAGCGGTAAATCAGAGCAGCCAAATGACCCGGTCAACTGGCGGGTAGAACGCTTCGTTAATGCTCTGGAAACTATCCGCAAAACGCTGGGGCTGAGCAAATGGCATGTTGTGGGCCATAGCTGGGGCTCGGCGCTGGCTCTGGAATACTCGGCTAAATATCCGCAGTACACCGTATCTACGGTTTTAGGAGGCACGTTTATTTCGACGCCACATTGGATCATGGATGCAAACCTGCTGGTAAAAGCCGCCCCGCAAGACGTACAGGCAACGCTGAAACAGTGTGAATCAGCGAAGCCACCGGAAGGCGACGTTTGTCGTAAGGCTTACACCAAACTTTATTCTGTTTATTACACTCGGGGTATTGGCACCGAAGCGGCCAGAGCCTATTACGGGAACGTAGGCGGCAACGGCTTTAATCCGCTTATCTACAACAAGATGTGGGGACCGAGTGAGTTTTCATCTACTGGCGTGCTGAAAAGCTACGATGCCACCCATTTACTGGCAGACATTGACCCGATGAATACTTTGTTCATGATTGGCCAGTACGATTCAGCTCGTATCGATACCGTACAGGATTATCTGGCTCTGACACCGGGAGCAGAACTGGCTGTGGTGCCAGGTGGTGCACACGGTTTCTATAACGACCGGCCACGCATTACTTTTGCATTGTTGAAAAGCTGGTTGGACCGAAAAGATCCTCAAGCTGCTAAGCCTGAATAACAAAAAGTGCCCTGGCAGAAATCAGGCCGGCGTATAAATTTCTACATCGCCTTTGCGCTGTTTTTCATTGCGCCCCGCTTTCTCCTGCCGCTTTGCTTTCTTAAGCGGTGGGCATAAATCATCGTTGTTGTAATAAACAATACACTCCAGACACTGCACGCACTCGTTGTAATTGATATCACCTTTAGGCGTGATGGCTTTGATGTCGCATTTGTGATGACAGAGCGTACAGGGGTTGCCACAGGCCTTGCGACGGGTGAGCCATTCACCGGCGTGGAAGTAACCGAGCACCGCTAAACCAGCGCCCAACGGGCAGACATAGCGGCAGTAGAATTTATTGATCCAAAGCCCGGCGACCAGCAGGGCAACCGCATACAGCACAAATGGCCAGGTACGCACAAACTGGAGTGTAATAGCGGTTTTGAACGGTTCCACTTCTGAGGCAATTTCAGCTACCCTCACTGAGGCGAAAGAGGTGATTACCAGGCCAATCAGAATGGCGTACTTAACCCACCAGAGTTTACTGTGAGCGTCGAAAGGCACTTTCTTCTGACGGATGCGCAGCTTTTTCGCCACCCAGCCCACCATTTCCTGCAGTGCGCCAAACGGGCACAGCCAACCACAAAAAATACCGCGACCAACAATAAACAGACTGACGAATACGTAGCTCCAGAGGACGAACAAAATGGGGTCCATCAGGTACATATTGATGTCGAAACCATTGATCACACTTTGCAAGATTGGATAAATATTGACGATAGAAAGCTGTCCCTGCCACAGCCAGCCGATGAAAATCAGTGTGTAGGTCAGGAAGCTCCAGCGAACCCGGCGGAATAGCTTCTCATTCGCCGATAATCGATGCTGAAAGATAAAAATCAACGTGACCAGAATCAGGCTCACCACCAGTACCGAAATATCGACGATGCGGTTTTCCCAGATGCGTACCCAGGGCGCTTTCGGCGCTTCCTCTACCGCGGCTTCGGCAAAATCAAACAGGTTTTCAGGCAGGCTGTAGTCGTCATGCAGGTGCAATTGATTGCGGATGAGGTGGTTGCGGGCAATATCAATGTTCAGATTCAGCGACATGGTATCGCCGGGGTTGAATCCGGACTGGGTGTTTACCACGAATACCTGTACATCGTCGCTCTCAGGCATGCCTGCGCTCAATTGCTGGTCGGCATAACTGTAGAAGTTTAAATCCCGCATGGGGAAGGGCAAATCATTCTGCGTCAGCGAAATGCGGTTGGCTACCGTGCCGGGTTTGAAGTCGTCTTCCTGGTAGCTGAAGAAACCTTCCGACATCACCAGAAATGCCTGCTCATTGGGTTTGAGAATACCCATTAAACGTTGATATTCGCTGTCACCCAACAAATTACGCCCGATAGTCGGGGCGTTCAGGTAGGCGTAATACACGTCGAAGTTATCGTAGGAAAGGTCAAAGGTATCGCCGGGGAATGTATCAAGCTCAATGTTGAAGCCGTCAGCCATGTTCTGCTGGCTGATACGCCATTGACGAACCAGACCTTCTTCCAGTAACTGCTGCCAGCTTTTTTCTTCATACATCTCTTTCGGTGTGGCCAGCGGGGAGCTGGCGAACCCGGACAATAACTGACGTGCGACTTTCAGCGAAGACAACAAAATGGTGTCATTGATGATGATCACCGACACCGTGGCCTTGGTTACGCCATCCACATGCACCGTAGAGGGGTCGTCGGGATTATTCTTTGCGGCGGAATCCACAATCACCCGCTGTCCCACATTCAGACCTTCATACTGATTTATGAAATTGAGCATGGGTTCCGGGCCGAGCCCGTGCAGGAAAATGGGCTCGTGGTGATTAATTATCCGAATGCCTTTTACATTTCCGGCGGTGTCGATGCCAATTAGCAGGTTGATGCGGGTGCCGGAAAAGCCCGGCAGATTCACCAGGTCGTTACTGGCAAATACATAGCCCAGCAATTCCTGTAACTGATAAACCGGTTGCACGGGGACACCGGTTTGCTTTTCGCCAATGAGCGTGGCTTTAGGAAAAATGGATTGAATAAGGGAATCATCGATACTGACTTCTTCAGCCAGAACAGCACATGCGCTAAAGCAGAGTGAAATAAAGAAGAAGGTTCTTAAAAAGGCAGTATGGATGAATCCTGTCATGAGGCGGGTCCTTAAAAAAAGAGCCGGCGTCAGGTCCATACCAGCTCTTTGAAGAAAAACTCGTAACAGGGTTGTGGGACCAAAGCCCTGCTACGATGCCCGCGTTACGAGCGAGGCAACTTGAAGGTCCAGACAGTGCCGCCCTGGTTGATGTCTTTTACGCGTTTGGCAACTTCACCACCCCAAAGAGGTACTGCGCCGCCCCAGCCAGACAAGATACTCAGGTATTGCTCACCGTCCATTTCCCATGTAACCGGAGAGCCTACGATGCCTGAACCTGTATTGAACCGGTAAACTTCTTCACCTGTTTTGGCATCGAAGCCCATCAGATAGCCTTCAGGTGTACCGGTAAAGACCAGGTTACCCGCAGTGGCCAGAACACCGCCCCACAGAGGTGCGTTGTTTTTATATTCCCAAACGGTTTTACCGGTTTTAGGATCGATGGCTTTCAGTGAACCGATGTGATCTTCGTAAACAGATTTGATAGTGAAACCAGAACCCAGGTAAGCTGCACCTTTTTTATAGCTTACCGGCTCGTTCCAGATGTCCATGCCCCATTCGTTAGACGGAACGTAGAACAGACCGGTGTCCTGGCTATACGCCATAGGCATCCAGTTCTTACCACCCAGGAATGAAGGTACTGAGAATACCGTTTCACCTTTCTCACCGTTCTCGCTTTCAGCAGGGTTACCCGGGCGACCGCCCTCTTTGTAAATTGGCGTACCATCATCATTCAGGCCTTCAGCCCATGTGATACCGCTTACGAACGGGAAGCCACGGAGGAATTCGCCGTTTTCACGGTTTAGTACATAGAAGAAACCATTACGGTCAGCCGTTGCGGCCGCTTTGACGGTTTTACCTTTTTCTTTGTAGTCAAACGCAATCAATTCGTTTACGCCGTCGAAATCCCAGCCGTCATGTGGTGTGGTCTGGAAGTGCCAAACGATTTTTCCTGTGTCAGGATCGATAGCCAGACGTGAAGAAGAGTAAAGGTTGTCGCCGGGACGTAAGTGAGAGTTCCATGGTGCAGGGTTACCTGTACCCATGAAAATCAGATCCTGGTCAGGGTCGTAGGTGCCGCCAAGCCATGTTGCTGCACCACCGGTTTTCCACAGGTCGCCAGTCCAGGTTTTGTTTGCTTCACCACCGGTGATGCCGTTTTCTTCACCGTTCAGGTAACCCATGTGACCTTCAACAGTCGGACGGGTCCATACCAGTTCACCGGTTTTCGCATCGCGGGCTTCAACTTTACCTACGATACCGAATTCACCACCAGAGATACCTGTTACAACCATGCCTTTAACAATCATAGGCGCAGCAGTGAATGAGTAACCTGCTTTATAGTCACCCATTTTCTTACGCCATTTCACTTTACCGGTTTTCTGGTCAAGGGCGACCAGAATCGCATCCAGCGTACCGAAGATAACCAGGTCGTCATACAGTGCTGCACCACGGTTGATAACGTCACAGCAAGGCATGATGCCGTCTGGCAGACGGGCTTCGTATTGCCACAGCTCATCACCGGTTTTAACGTCAATGGCATAAATACGTGAATAAGAACCTGTTACGAACATCACGCCATCGTGTACCAGAGGCTGTGATTCCTGACCGCGCTGCTTCTCACCGCCTAGCGAGAAAGCCCACACAGGGTGCATTTTCTTAACGTTTTTGGTATTCAGTGTGTCCAGCGGGCTGAAGCGCTGTCCGCGCGGGCCCATGCCATAGCTTAAAATATCGCCGGTGGTTTTAGCGTCGTTAAGTATGTCTTTATCGGTAACGCCTGCCGCCTGAACACCGCCTAAGGTGCTAAGAGACAAGGCCAGACCGACAGCAGAGCTAATCAGGTGACGTGAAACTGTTCGACTTTTCATCAGGTTTCTCCAGTAGTTCAACAGGTGCTTCGGTGGTCTTTCCACCTTTTTACACAAGCGGCTCGTCTGAAAAACAGTTGTATTAGTTGGGAACGTTCTTCTTACGGCCTTGCATTATTGTTAATCCGCCCTCCGGACCCTAAGCATAGAACATCTTCGGACGACGACATGGTCAGTATTAGCTAATGTTTTTTTAACAACCATTAAACCTTGGATTATCATTTTTACTCCCTTGGTAGTAGTACCCTGAAAAACGGGTCAAAAAGGGAGGGTGAGAAGCACAGGTAAATAACCTCAGGTCAATAGAATATGTGGTCTGCATAACAAATCATGATGATCGCGGAACAGTGTGTTTGGGGATGAATCAGTACTGAAAAAGACGGGAAATATCTAATATAAAAATGGGAAGCGTGTTGATGCCGGGACCACGCTCCCCGTTATCCCGGTTATTCTCCGGCGTATAACCCGGGTACCGTGTAGGTAATTTTGTAGTCGTCAAAAATGGCCTTCATACGACCGTCTTCGATCATAGGGACGGTGATGTCTTCAATAGAATAAGCCAACTGCCGGTAATCCGTTTTCACCGCCATACCAATATCCCAGGCTTTAATGCTCATTGCTGCAAGACCGGTAGCATTGATAGTGAAAGTATCAGTGGCTGGCTGTGCCCACTCCAGCTGAGATTGCATGCCCGCGACTGCGGCGACTTCCCCTTTTTTGAACAGGTCTATGCCATCGAAGGTGGTTGTTGTGTGTACCATGTTCTTGCGCAAACGGCCGCCAATGGTCGAACCTAAAAAGGTGTCGGGAAGTGAGTCGATTTCCACGGCAATTTTCTCGTACTGGAAAATCGCCAGTGTGTCGATGCCATTAGTTTTTTCAGTGTTCTTCAGAAGGGCCCATTTTTCACGGTGATAAGGGCCGAACATCACCACCATTTCATTACGGGGCAGACCGTATCCGTCAATGCCGTAACTGAATTTACGGTCGTAAGGAACACGCAACATCAAATCCGCTTTCTGGCGGGTAATGATATGGCCTTTCCATACTGCCTGTCGTAAATCATCTTCCAGATTTTCATCGGCATTAATCCACATCCAGCGTGGCTCAACACCTAATCCTGCAGCGATGGCTTTTCCTACTTCAATGTCGACACCGGCAGGAGATTCATCGTCCAGAAAAGAATAAGGGGGGAAATTATTGTAGACCGCAATGGTGATATAGCCTGACTCAATAATATCGTCATAGCTTCGGGCCTGAACAGAAAAAGCGCTGCCTGCCATAAAGGCAGCCAGCGCAAGGCCCGTTATCCAGCAACGTAATAAGCGAGCCATAGCTGTTACTCGGGGGTGCCGCGAGTTTCGATGTAAGATTTGATTGCCCACATTGCTTCCTGACTAAGGATGCCTTCGAATGGCGGCATGTAAACACGGCCGTCGATAACTGCACCGTTACGGATACGCATCATGAACCAGTCGTCAGCTTCTTCCGGACTAAAAAATTCGTTTTCGTCATTCAGTTTACGCAGATCCGGAGTGATACCGCCAGAAATAACTTCCAGGCCGTGGCAGCGGGCGCAGTTCTGGTTGTAGGCAGAGTCACCAATTTTAATTGCCAGCTCATTACCAGTGTAAGGGTTTGTGGCTTTCCATTCCTCGCCCAGTTGAGGTAACGCGCTGGTGTCCACTGCCTGTGGTGTAACATCGCCATGAGCAAGGGCCTGCGCTGAAGATACAGCGATAACCGCTGCCAGCGTACTACGCAATATGGTTGAGAAATTTTTCATTTATACATCTCCAAAAGTTGTCAGATAGTGTCAATGCTGGTTAGAGTTGGCGGACAACTTGAGTAGGTTTTGTTGTGTTTGCGACATAACCAGACACGTTTTAAAAGGTAGGTGATATGCCGGATGCGTCCAATTGTACTAAGGTAGTAAACCTTTCATCCTTTGTGCTCATTCATAATGGACTGGTCATCAACTAGTATTTAGTTCACCTTCGCAAAAGGAGTACCGGTATGTTCGCCCCACTAATAACGATAATGGCGACACCAGGCCTGGCAATACCGCTGAAAGCTGCATCAAGTTATGTGATGCGGTTGCTGGCTATGCCGTGTCTGCTAAGCCTGCTGGTGCCCGTCACACAATCCTTTGCTGACGAATTACCGGTAAATATAGCCTATGTAAAACAAACCGGACTGACGTCTTCTGCCTCACTGGCGCTGTTTAAAACTCCTGCGAACAATGGTGTTGCCGGCGCTTTGCTGGGGACGGATGATTCCAATACCACCGGTCGCTTTCTTAAACATCACTACGCGCTGACGGTACTGGAAGATGCCAGCGGGGAAGCCCTTACCGGCAAAGTACAGGCGTGGCTGACAGCCAATAACGGGCCTCTGATCCTGGATGTGCCCGACAGTACCTTGCAGGCAATTCTGGCCCTGCCCGGTGCGGACGCCGGGCTGATGCTCAATGCAACAAACAAATCTGACAATTGGCGGCTAAATCAATGCCGGGCCGGTTTACTGCACACTTCCCCGAGTTACGCCATGCTGGGCGATGCGCTGGGTCAGTTTCTGATGGCAAAACGCTGGCGGGAATGGTTTTTAGTTTCTGGCAGCGGTGAAGGCGATACAGCCATGGCGCAGGCCTTTGAACGGGCATCAAAGCGCTTTGGCACCAAAATTACCGGGCGTAAAACCTGGACCTTCGACACGGATTTACGCCGTACTTCCCAGCAGGAAGTGCCCGCCCTGACGCAGGGGGAAGATTATGACGTGGTGCTGGTGGCAGATACACAAAACCTGTTTGGTTTTTATTTGCCCTATAACACCTGGTTGCCCCGTCCGGTAGCCGGTACCCACGGACTCAAAGCCGCTTCCTGGCATCGCAGTATTGAGCAGTGGGGAGCTATCCAATTGCAAAACCGCTTTTTTGAGGCGAATCAGCGCCCTATGAATGACGACGACTTTAACGCCTGGCTTGCTGTCAGAGCCGTTGCTGAAGCGGTCACCCGAACAAAATCGAATAACTCTGCTACGCTTTATCAATACCTTATGAGCGATAACTTCGAGCTGGCAGCGTTCAAAGGACGCAAACTGACCTTCCGCCAGTGGAACGGACAACTGCGTCAGCCCATCCCGTTAGTGCAGCCGGAATCTCTGGTTTCCCAATCTCCTCAGGAAGGTTTTCTTCATCCCGTGACGGATTTAGATACGCTGGGGTATGACAAGCCGGAAGTTCGTTGTTCCATGGTCAAGGAGTAAGTATGAAGTCGTTGGTTCTCCCCGCAATGATGCTGTTCGCCACCCCTGCTTTGGCGGGTGTTGCTTATGTGTCGAACGAAAAAGATGACACATTGACCCTCATTGATACCGGTTCACTGGAAGTAATTGAAACCATCGAAGTGGGTATGCGGCCAAGGGGGATTATTTTCAGCAATGACTACAAATATCTGTATATCTGCGCCAGCGATTCCGACGCAGTGCAGGTATTGGATGTGAGTACCAACAGGATCATCCATAACCTGCCTTCCGGCGAAGATCCCGAGCAGTTCGCGCTGCATCCTAATAACCATCATCTGTATATCGCCAATGAAGACGATGCCGTAGTCACCGTTGTTGATACGGAAAAACGGGATGTGATTGCACAAATTGACGTGGGTGTAGAGCCTGAAGGCATGGCCGCCAGTCCCGATGGTAAATGGGTTATTAATACCTCTGAAACCACTAATATGCTGCACTGGATTGACGCCTCAAATCAGCAACTGGTAGACAACACACTGGTCGATCAGCGTCCCCGCCACGTGGAGTTTACCAAAGACGGCAAAACTGTCTGGGCTTCTTCAGAAATTGGCGGAACCGTTTCCATTGTTGATGTGGACAGTAAAGCGATTACGCAGGTGATTAATTTCAAAATTCCGGGTGTACACAGGGATAAAATTCAGCCTGTGGGCGTGAAACTGACTGATAACGGTAAATATGCGTTTGTAGCACTGGGTCCGGCGAATCACGTAGCGGTGGTCGATGCGAAAACCTATGAAGTGCTGGATTATCTGCTGGTGGGACGTCGCGTATGGCAACTGGCCTTCGCCAACGATCAGTCTTTACTGTTTACCACCAATGGTGTGAGTGGCGATGTATCAGTCATCGATACAGATAAATTAAAAGTAATCAAAACCCTGAAAGTGGGACGTTATCCCTGGGGCGTGGCGGTGAAGCCATGAGTTTAGCGTTATCTGTCGCTGGCTTGCAGTTCGGTTATCAGCAAAAGGCAGTACTGCACAATGTGAACCTGAACCTGGAACAGGGCCGTTTCTACGCGTTACTTGGGCCGAATGGCGCGGGTAAAAGTACGCTGTTTAACCTGCTTTGTCAGTTGCTGCAAAGTGCGGAAGGTGACATTTTTGTCGGCGGTTATGATACAGCCAAAGCCCCGCGCAAGGCGTTAGCGGCATTGGGTATCGTGTTTCAGCAAAGCACGCTGGACTTAGATTTAACCGTTTACCAGAACCTGAATTACCACGCTGGCTTGCACGGCATGTCTGCCTCTGCAACGAAAGACGCCATAGCGCGGGAACTGGCCAGATTTGATTTGACCGGGCGGCAGCATGAGAAAGTGCGCTCATTAAACGGTGGCCACCGCCGCAGAGTAGAAATTGCCCGCGCGTTGCTGCATGAACCCGCCATTTTATTGCTCGACGAGGCCAGTGTGGGGTTGGATATGCCCACCAGAGACAGCATAAACCGCCATATTCGCGACCTGTGCTCTGAGAAGGGCATTACGGTGTTGTCATCTACCCATCTGGTGGATGAAGTCTTGCCTGAAGATAATCTTATCCTGTTACATCAGGGGAGCATTTTACTGGATATGCCCTGTCAGACTGCACTCACTGAATATCAGGCCGGTGACGTAAAAGCCCTGTACCGGCAACTGACTACACAGGATGACGCAGCATGAAGTACTGGATGGCATTCAAAGGCATTGTGGTGCGGGAGATGTGGCGTTTCTGGCATCAGAAGGCGCGGCTGGTCAGTGCCCTTGTGAGGCCGTTATTGTGGCTGATTGTTTTTGCCGCCGGTTTCAGAGCTGCACTGGGTATCGCTATTATCCCGCCATATGACACCTACATTACTTATGACGTGTACATTATGCCGGGTCTGGCGGGCATTATTTTGCTGTTCAACGGCATGCAAAGCTCACTGTCCATGGTGTACGACCGTGAAATGGGAAGTATGAAAGTGCTGCTCACCAGCCCGCTTCCCCGCCCGTTTTTACTGATAAGTAAGCTCATTGCCGGCGCTATTATTTCGTTACTGCAGGCCTATGCCTTCTTTTTGCTGGCGTATCTGCTGGGTATCGAAGTACCGGTTATGGGCTACATATACGCAGCACCGGCATTGCTGGTTGGTGCATTAATGCTTGGCGCTTTGGGGCTTTTGCTGTCATCTTTCATCAAACAACTGGAGAACTTTGCCGGTGTAATGAATTTCGTGGTGTTTCCCATGTTTTTTCTTTCATCTGCGCTGTATCCGTTGTGGAAACTGAAAGAGTCGAACGAGTGGTTATACTGGATTTCGCAACATAATCCTTTTACCCATGCAGTAGAACTGATTCGCTTTGCGTTATATGAGAGCTGGAATCCCACCGCAGGTTGGGTCACCTTTGCAACTACCGTCGTATTCTGCGGGATTGCAATTTGGGGCTACGATCCTAAACGTGGAATGCAACAAAAGAAGAAGCCGGGTAAATAACCCGTGCATAGTGCTCGACAGGCCTGTGCGGAATTTACTACTATCAGTCATGAATTAACAAAAGGTTTACAATTATGGTAGAAATCCTGGTTGCAGATGATCATCCACTGTTTCGCTATGCCATTACCGACTTTGTCGAGCGGAATATAGCAGAAACAAAAACCATTACCTGTACAGACCTTGATGCTGCAATTGAAGTGGCTGAAGAGAATCCTGATATTGATTTGGTGCTGTTAGACCTGAACATGCCGGGTATGGACGGCCTGAACGGCATTGTACGGTTTCGTAATCAATTTCCCGAAATCCCTATTGTGATTGTCTCTGCGGAAGAAGATAAAAATGTGGTGCTGCAAGCATTTACATATGGGGCAGTGGGTTTTATCACCAAGTCATCCAGCTGTGAACAGATTGTCGCTGCGTTAGAGCAGGTGCTTTCCGGCCAGGTTTATCTGCCACCGGATATTATCCGTAAAAGTGGTACCGGCAAGCCGAAAGATGAGAACAGCGCGCAGCAAATTGACCCTAAATTAATTGCAGCACTGACTCGCAGACAACTGCTGGTGTTTGAGTGTATTGCGAAAGGCAAATCGAACAAGCAAATCGCCTACGAGCTGAATATTGCGGAGACCACCGTTAAAGCCCATGTTTCGGCCATCTTAAATAAGCTGAATGTACATAACCGGATTCAGGCTGCATTGTGTGCGGCGAGTATCGATTTCAATCACTATCTGATGCGTTGAAAAAACAGAATAGAATTTACCGGAAGTGGCTGGCCGGCATGGCTGGTCGCTTAGGTATTATTTATTACTTAAGAGAAATTTACGTAAATCCCGTTCTTCCCGCATGACGTATAAAACAAACACCTTGTCTTCTTCCCGTTTGTAAAAAATCCGGCAGGGACTCACAACAACTTCACGATAATTTAAATGCTCAAGTTCTGGCGGAATTCGTCCGGATTCAGGAAAGGCTTCCAGGCGCTCTACTTTAAAAAAAACTGATTGAACAAGTTGTTTAGCCGCAGCGACATTTTCTAACGCAATATATTCAGCAATATCATTCAGCTCTGATAACGCTGGTTCTGTCCATATTATTTCAGCCATTTTGACATGCTATCTTGAGCTTCTGAATGACTGATAATTTTACCGTCAGAGAGAGCACGCTCTCCCCGCGCTATGCCTTCAAGAAGAGACAAGCGGTTTTGCATAAACTCATAGTCACTTACATCTACTAGATAAGCTGAAGGTATGCCATGCTCTGTTATCAAAACAGGTTCTTTTGTATCACGTAAATCAGCAAGAATTTTTGTCGCCTGCCGCTTAAGCGATGTGACCAATTCTACTTTCATACACTCTGTCTCCGGTGGATCCTCAAGTATCACTTAAGTGATACTATTCTATCGCTCACACTTTGACAAACTGGAAAGAGACTTTGCCGGGTTCAGCCAGCAGGTGTGTTGTATAACTGCCAGGCGATGGCGCAGAGTGCTACAGCAATAATGCTGTCGAAAATACGCCAGCGAAGCGGGGATTTCAGCAGCTTTTTCAGTGCCGGAGAAAACAGCACCAGACTGCCGAACCACAATACTGAACCGGTTGTCGCCCCAAATGCAAATACCAGCGGTTCAGGTTGCAGCGCACCGATACTGCCCAGCAGAACAACGGTATCCAGATATACGTGAGGGTTGAGTAAGCTGATTGCCAGCGCGGCAAGGCTGGTTTTCCACCATGCTTTGGCAGCTTTTTCTGCATGAAGAGTCAGGCCCGACGACCCTTCGTAAGCCCGTTTGGCCGCACCAAAAGCAAGATAAAGCAGAAATGTTACACCTGCCCAGGTCAGCCAGGGAATGAGTCCCGGGATCCAGGTTTTGATTTCACTGGCGGTAAAAACGCCGAGAAAAATCAGTACGGCATCACAGAGTATGCAGGTCAGGGCAATTGCCAGCCGGTTAGCACCGGCCATGCTTTGACTGAGCACCCAGATATTTTGTGCACCAATAGCAATGATCAGGCTCATACCTAATCCCATTCCGGATAAAAATGATTGCACAACGGGCTCCCGGTCAGTAATTCAACAGTTGATGACAACACACAGGCGCTAGATTAATGGCATTTTTACTATTAATCTAATGACTATATCTATCTATACATTCCTGAAATTCATGATCGATTATCAGTTACTTGATGCGCTGTCCCATGTGGTTGCGGAAAAAGGCTTTGAGAGAGCGGCGAAGAAAATGTTTCTGACCCAGTCGGCGGTCAGTAAACGCATTCATCAGTTAGAAGCACTGCTGGGACAGCCGGTACTGGTGCGGACACAGCCTCCTTCTGCAACGGCACTGGGCAAAAGACTGCTTAATCATCTGCAGCAAGTCAGACAACTTGAAGTGGCTCTGAACGTTCAGGGTATTGCCGGTCACGATGTTCAATCCGGTCCGTTGACTGTAAAGCTTGTGGCTAACGTGGATTCACTGGCCACCTGGTTACCGGCGGCACTGGCAATTACGGAAGAAGAACCGGGGTGTCAGTTTCAGTTTGAAATCATCACGGAAGATCAGTCCATCGCCTTGCAGCGCATGAAAGCGGGAGAGGTTATGGTTTGCATATGCTCATCAGCAGAAGCGGTAAACGGGGGCAAAGTGAGCTCACTGGGCGCACTCCGGTATAAAGTGATTGCGAGCCCTGCGTTTATTCGCCGGTACAACATTTCCGGTCCTGAACAGCTCAGCGATGCCCCTTGCCTGGTGTTTAATGAACACGACAGGCTTCAGCACGATTTTTTACAGGAAGTAAACGGCACCACACCCTCTCTGGTGCATCTGTGTCCATCCTCTGAAGGGTTTAAACAAGCTATGCTGGCGGGTATAGGATACGGCTTGTTACCTGTGCTGCAACTGAATAAAGAACTGGAAAACGGCGAGTTAGTCGACCTGATGCCGGGTTATCACGTGGATACGCCTCTGTACTGGCATTACTGGCAAACAGAAAGCCCGCAACTTAAAACACTTCGGGAGTTTGCCCTGCGCGAATCTGCAAAGCGGTTGGCTTAGTTCACGTCATGGCGCCTGAAGTTATTCCCCGGCCTTCTTCGACATCAGGTTGCTTAAGGCCAGTTTCATTTTATGGGGTTTCACCGGTTTATTAAGTAATGAGTAGCCTTTTGCCCGCACAGACTGTCGTAATTCATTGGTGTAATTCGCCGTAATCATAATGACCGGCGTGCCGGTTCCCAGTTCCCGCTCAACGATTTCAAGGGCGTCGAAACCGGTGTCGCCGTCATCAAGGTGGTAGTCAGCGACTATGATGTCGGGTTGCAAGTCTTTCAGCCAGCCCTCTTTACCCAAATCTTCAAGTGTCTGCACACTGGTCACCTGAATTCCCCAGCCGCCAAGCAACTCTTCCATACCGGCGCAAATGGCTTCATCGTTATCAATGATAAGCAGGTTTGCGCCTTCAAGATGACTGTTAAATCTGTCCTGTACGGCGGATTTACGGGGCAAGTCAGACGTTAATCGTTGGGTGCCGTAGGGCAGGGTAACGGTAAAGCAGGAGCCTTTGCCTTCAACGGACGTCACATGGATTTTATGGTTCATCACGGTGGAAAGTTTATCCACAATAGCCAGACCTAAGCCCAGTCCCTGGTCATGACGCCGTTTCTTCGCTTCAACACGGTTAAATTCCTGGAAGATATCACTCAGTTTATCTTCGGGAATGCCGATCCCGGTATCGCACACCTGAATTTCCAGACCATGTGCCCGTCTGCGGGCACCTAAAAGGATTGCGCCTTCATTGGTATACCGGATAGCGTTACTGAGCAGGTTGCGAAGAATACGGGCGAGCAGATAGCCATCCGAGTTCACTACACGGGAAGAGTTGCGGAAACGGAATTTCAGGCCTCTGGCTTCTGCCTGTTGACGGAATTCATTCTCAAGGTTGTTCATGAGATCTTCCACAGCAAAGTCGTCCAGCACCGGCTCTATCAAACCGGCCTCAAGCTTGGAGATATCCACAAGTGCCGTGATCAGCGACTCCAGATTCTCCAGCGAATAGCTCAGTGAACTGGTCAGTTTCTGTGCTTCCGGTTGCAGCGTCTGCTCTGCCAGTGCACTGACAAATAAACGGGCTGAATTCATTGGCTGCAACAGGTCGTGGCTGGTTGCAGCGAGAAATTTACTTTTTGACTCGTTAGCGTGCTCTGCTTCCCGCTTGGCTTCCAGCAAGTGGATTTGCGCCAGTTGACGGTCTTCAATTTCTTTGCGCAACTGGGCATTTATCTCAGAAATCTTCTTGGTACGCTGGTTTACACGCTGTTCCATGTAATCGTAAGCATGCTTAAGTGCCTTAGCGGTGCGCCGCTGCTCGGTAACGTCCTGCTCCAGTGCGAAGAAGCCGACTACATTGCGCTCCTGATCGAAGTGAGGAATGTAGGTTTTGTTGGAAATCCGGCTGTTGCCGTTATCCAGTGTACTTTCAACTTCAAAATTGACTGATTGCCCTAGCATTGCCCGTTCAATATATATTTGCAGGTTACTGAACGTTTGCTCGCCCAGTACGTTACGCAGATGGTGACTGATGATTTCCGAGCGGGAGCGGTGATACCATTTTTCAAACTCCCGGTTCACGAATTCATAGCACATGTCTTTATTGACGTAAGAAATCAGTGCCGGCATAGCATCGGTAATCAGACGGATGCGTTGCTCACTTTCCTGCAGCGCACGTTGATGATGACTGCGTTCAGTGATGTCGGTAAAGGTGTTCAGCATGCCGCCGGAAGGAATGAGGTGGCTTTTGAACAGCAATACGATGCCGTTTTCCAGCACCACCTCTGTTTCACCAAAGCCATCATCGTTCAGGCATTCGTCCATGGGTAAGGCCGGCACTTCACGCAGGGCGCTGTTTGCCAGCAACTGGTTGTATTTTACACCCCGTTTTACGTCGGCTTCTTTCAAGCCGGCGAACTCCAGGAACTGCTGATTCCAGGTTTCCAGCTCGTTGTTTTCGTTGATCAGGGCCACCGCTTCTGTCATGTTTTCCAGCGTCGACTTCAGCAACTGGGCCTGCTCAGCCATGGCCGTCTGATAACGCAACTCTTCTGTCTTTTTGATGTTGGTGATATCGGTGTATACCACCACCAGGCCGTTCTCAGCGGTTTTACGCTCAGACATCTGGATCCATGTGCCGTCTTTCAGTTTGAAAATGGTCTGGGTAATGGACTCAGGAAAAGCACTGACTTTTCTCTGTACTTTACAGCTGTGATCAACCAGAGGCAGTGATGCTGCGGTAATTTGCTGAAAGGTGGTAACGCCAATCTCAAAAGCAATGCCAAAGCGGGTCCAGAATTCACGGCAGCGGTTGTTCACCAGTACCATTTTGCGGTCGGCATCAAACAGAACAAAGGATTCGGAGATACTTTCTATGGCATCTGTAAGACGCTGGCGGTCCTGATCAGAAGAAATCCGGCTTAATTCAGCGTCATGGCGGGCCTGGTCTAACTGCTGGTTCGATTCTTCCAGACGGTGCAGCGTTTGCTGTAACTTAAATGTCCGTTCTTTGACTTTGTCAGCAAGCAGAGCGGCATCTTCGAAAGATTGATAGGCATCGCTGTGGTTGCCCCATCCCATTTCAACACGGCGCATCAGCACTGCGTTTATTTTGGTCAGCTTTTCATTTTCGTAACGCAGGCGCTCCAGCTCGTCTGAAGCGACGTCGTTATTGACTGCCGGATAAGGGCTATGTGAGGGTAAGGTCTGGGTTGGCCTGGTCACGTGGATATCCTATAGCAACACCGGTAAAGGTATGGTTCAGATGTAACCCGTTGATTTGTTCACCGTAAGTGCTAAAGCCAATGACATTGTGTTCCATGTACAGTTCAGACATATCTTCTTCAAGCTGATACTCGTCGATTTCCGCCCGGCGGTGAATACAGTCAAAACCGATGAGTAACTGAATTTCACCGACTGATTCTTCCAGCAAATTGAAAATCATTGATGTATGCGACAGCAAGCCCGGCGATGTCATCTGGGTAAGCACAACACCGGCATCGATGGCGCAGAAGAAGGTAAGGCTTAAATCATCATTTACCTGTTGAATGCTGCGGATATACAGATGATCACCAATCTGAACTGCCAGCGGATACATGGCAAAGGTGCGGGAATTCAAATCTTCCAGCTTCAGATTGTTAATACGGCAGTATTCCAGCGCAGCGGGTTCGGCATTAAATTCCTGCACTACCCGTAAATCCGGCGAGACCTGAGTCACGACCAGCTTTTCCTGCATGGGAGCAAGATGATGCTGACTGAATACTTCGAAATTGCAGGCCGTATTCACCAACATAAACACCGCAGCGTCGCTGTAAAACTTGCCGTTGTAAAACACCTGAGTATCAACAAAATGTTGATCGTCACCGGCGGAACCACCTACCAGCGGGATTTCATGCAGGCTCTCGCTCAATGCATTAATCACCAGTTCCTCACGCACAGATAAACCGTCGAGCAGCGACAGTGCAAAACATTGCTTATCAATGGGTGAAGACGTGACAGCCTTTTTGCGCAGGTTATTCAGCATACCGTCAACCAGCGTATCCGCATCGCTTTTGGTAAACGCAGCAAGATTTTCAATCAGCACAGATTCCACAGCAAACAGGGACTGACTCAGCCCGAATGCACTGATGCTGTGTTTTTTGTAGCCCAGCGGGGTAATTTCACCTGCAGAAGTACAGCCGATCACCGTAATGTCCGGAAAATAACGGGATAACTCCCGCGCTAATAATTCCAGCGGATAGCGGGTGCAGCAGTAAAAAACTACACAGGTTGGCTCACAGGGAGCAAGTGCACGGTAAATCTCCGCGGCAGCTCTCACCGGGTCTTGTTGTTCACTCCCGGCGCGGGCTACACCGCTGACGATGTCCTGCGCGACAGCCAGTTGTGCTTGTTGACGACTCATGTGTCCTCCAGAGGTATGGAGGAATAATATCTGTTTCACAATTGCTTAACAACAATGATGTGTTGGTTTACATGGTTTTGCGTTCATCAGCATTCCCGTACAACAGTCCCGGCCAGGCACGATACAAAGGCTCACAAACATCGCTGACGGCTTTGTCATGTAAATATCTGGGGCGGGGCAAAGTGATAAATTCCTGATGTTTCAATGTCATAGGATTCGCGTCTAAAATCAGTACGCGATCGGCAATAGCAACGGCCTCCTTCAAATCGTGGGTAACATAAATAATGCTGAAAGGCGAAGTTGCCTTCAGCGATAGTACGCACTGGCGCAAACTCTCTGCAGCCGGTGCGTCAAGAGACGAAAAGGGTTCATCCATCAGCAGGACACCGGGTTTGAACATCATCGCCCGTGCCAGTGCCAGCCTTTTGCTCATACCGCCGGAGAGCTGTGACGGATACTTCTCAGCCTGTGACTCGAGGCCGGTGAGTGTGAGTAAAGACAAGGCTTCGCCGGTGGGATCCTGGTGGTCAGGCGGCGCGACCAGAGTGACGTTTTCCAGCACGGTGAGCCAGGGCATCAGGCGGGCTTCCTGAAACATGAGTCCGGGCGGACGTTGATCATCAAAAATGATGTCGCCGCTGAAGTCTTTATCAAGACCGGCAATAATGTTTAACAGGGTACTTTTCCCCGCTCCGGATGGCCCCACCAGGGCAACAATTTCATTCTCGCCAGTATGAATAGTCAGGTCTGAAATCAGTGTTGTTGCTGCAAATGCCTTGTGGCGGATATGAATGTTCATGATTTACGCCACCCCGACAGCCTGTTTTCCAGCGGGCGCAGGGCAAGGGCTTCAATCCCGTACACCACAGTAACGAAGGCAAGGGTGTAGGCCAGAATGGCTGTGATATCGAATAGCTGAAAATAGCTGGATAACTGAAAGCCGACGCCATCACTGCAGCCAATCAGTTCAACCACCAGCACAATTTTCCACACCAGCGCCAGTCCGCCCCGTGCCGCGGCAATCAGATATGGCGTAATTTGAGGCAGATATACTTTTCTGAAAGTGCGCAGCCGCCCCAGACGGTAAACCCAGGCAACATCCATGAGTTTCGGGTCGATGGCCCGGGCGCCTTCCCGTAACGTGACGGCAACATTGGGCACTTTATTGAGGATGACTGCAATAATGGCGGCTGATTCGTTCAGACCAAACCAGATAAAACACAGAATAATAGTAACCAGAGCAGGTACGTTCAGCATCAGCGTCAGTAAACTGTCAGTCCATGCGTCCACTTTGCGGTTGTGGCCCATCGCCAGCCCCAGTGCAGTGCCAAGTATCATGGCGGCAGAGAAAGCGATGGCGACCCTGAGCAGGGTTTGTGAAAGATGCAGAGGCATGGTTCCCTGCCACTCTTCTGCCAGTCTGATGAATACCTCAGAGGGAGCCGGAAGCAAAGCGGGATTAAAAACGGCAACGGCGAGTTGCCAGCTGATAAGCAAAAGCACAACGGATGTGAGCCGTTTGAAAAACGGCAGTTGATACCAGCGTACGGTGTCTTCAGGAAGACAATGCACGTCAGTGTCGCTGCCAGAGTATGTCTGCTGGCAGTGCGTTGAGCGGGCCGGTGACATCATTCTCTTCCTGATTGCGGGAAAGCATTTCGAACACCGCATTCAGCGATGCCTGTGTGTCCGGGGGCGTTGTTGTCATCGCACCGGTGCGGAATCCGTCCATCAGCCAGGGCTGCGACGAAGCCGGGTATTTCGTAAAAGCCGGCAGTGTCGCCCAAAGACTGTCATCGGTTTGCATGCGTTGCCTGATTTCTGCCGACATGGCGAGAAAGTCGTTAATTGCCTTGCTGTGCTGTGAGGCCCATGCTGCAGAAAATATCCAGCCCAGTAACGGTGCAGGTGCTTTTATTCCACTGTTGTTCAGCAGGGTTTGCATGGTGAGCAGAGTGCGCATGCCCTGCGCGTTAAGTTGCGCTGCAAAGTGCCAGAAGTTAATCACGCCGTCCAGTTCACCTTGCTGAACCAGTGCGTTTAACATGGGGGGCGCAGCAAATTTTACCTGAATATCTTTACCCAGCTCGAGGCCGGCGGTCTGCTGAATGTATGCCTTGTACAACACCCAGTTCTTGTTGGTTTTGCCACCCGCGATGCCTAAGGTTTTCCCTTTTAAGTCTTTCAGGGTTTGAATATTACGATCGTTACGCACCACCAGTTGACCGCCGTTAGTTGACCAGGGCGCGAAACGGTAGTCGCGGGAGAGGGCTTTTTGACGGGCGACCCATAGCCAGTCATTGAGGATAACGTCGACTTTGCCACCCTGAAGGGCAACCAGTAATGCCTGAGTGGATGCCAGAGGAACAGTCTCTACCTGAATATCATAATTGTTCTGCAAACCGGTGTTGCTGATGGCCTGCATTTCCCAGTTCACCGTTCCGTATTGCAGTACCCCCACGCGCACCGTCTCTTTGGCCACAGTGAGGCCGGAAAACAGCAGAAAGCAGGCAATGATAAGGATTCTGAACAGTGACGTCATAGAATAGGTTACGTGTCGAAAATGCTTGGAATACCTTACAAAGCGTAGACCAGATTTTGAAAAAGGTACCCGCCAGAGCGACGGGTACCGGACTTACGCCTTTTCAGGCAACGCTTTTAGAAAAAGCCCAGCGGGTTAACGTCGTAGCTAACCAGTAAGTTCTTAGTCTGTTGGTAGTGATCCAGCATCATTTTATGATTCTCACGACCTACACCAGATTTTTTGTAGCCACCGAATGCAGCATGTGCAGGATAGTGGTGGTAACAGTTGGTCCAGACCCGGCCAGCTTCAATACCACGACCCATGCGATATGCACGGTTCATATCACGGGTCCACAAACCTGCACCCAGACCAAACTCAGTATCATTGGCAATGGCCAGAGCTTCGGCTTCATCTTTAAAGGTTGTTACGCCAACCACAGGGCCGAAGATTTCTTCCTGGAACACACGCATTTTATTGTTACCTTTCAACAACGTAGGCTCGATATAGAAGCCTTTGTTGAAGCCTTCAATGCTGGCAGGGCCGCCACCGATAAGTACCTCCGCGCCTTCTTTCTTACCAATTTCCAGATAGCCCAGGATTTTGTCGTACTGCTCAGCAGATGCCTGCGCACCTACCTGAGTTTCTGTATCCAGCGGGTTGCCACGCTTGATTTGCTGAGTACGGGCGATAACCAGAGAGATGAAGTCATCGTACATATCTTCCTGGATAAGGGCACGTGAAGGACAGGTACATACTTCACCCTGGTTGAAGAAGGCGAGGACCATACCTTCCACACACTTGCTCAGGAATTCGTCTTCGTGCTTCATAACATCGCTGAAATAGATGTTAGGCGACTTTCCACCCAGTTCTACGGTTGAAGGAATGATGTTCTCCGCCGCACACTTCAGGATGTGAGAACCAACCGGGGTGGATCCGGTAAAAGCAATTTTTGCGATCCGCTTACTGGTTGCCAGTGCCTGACCCGCTTCAGCACCGTAACCGTTGACCACGTTAAGTACGCCAGGAGGCAGGAGGTCACCGATTACTTCCATCAGTACCAGAATTGAAGCAGGTGTCTGCTCTGCAGGTTTCAGAACGATACAGTTACCTGCAGCCAGTGCCGGTGCAATTTTCCATGCAGCCATCAGCAGCGGGAAGTTCCACGGAATGATTTGGCCTACAACGCCCAGAGGTTCATGGAAGTGATAAGCCACAGTATTGTTGTCGATTTCACCGATTGAACCTTCCTGTGCACGAACACAGCCGGCAAAATAACGGAAGTGATCAGCAGAAAGAGGAATATCGGCATTCAGGGTTTCACGTACAGCCTTTCCGTTATCCCAGGTTTCAGCCACTGCGAGCTTTTCCAGATTCGCTTCGATACGGTCTGCAATTTTCAGGAGCAGGTTAGAGCGCTCAGTCGTTGAGGTTGAACCCCAGGCAGCTTTTGCTTTGTGAGCGGCGTCCAGCGCCAGTTCGATATCTTCAGCGGTAGAGCGCGGGATAGAACAGAATACTTCGTTGTTTACCGGTGAAACGTTATCGAAATACTGGCCTTTTACAGGCGCGACCCAGTCGCCGCCGATGTAGTTGCCATACTGTTCTTTAAACGTTACAACCGAGTCTTGTTGTCCAGGTGCTGCGTAAATCATAGTTATTACTCCGGTTTTCAATTTTAAAAGCGTTGCCAGATACCGGGATTCAGCCTGCAGGCAGAGAATGCGCTGTCGCGGCTCCGGTCCCAGTGACCGGAAATACGTGTCCTTTGTTTCTCTGGCATTGAAACTAAGGGCTTAGAAATTCACGATACCGCCGATTGCGATAGTGTCGGCTTCTTCATCACCTAAGATGCCGGTAAACTCGCTGGTGGCGTATTCAACGGCAAATGTCACGTTGCTGTTGTAGTTGTAGAACCACGCAACCTGCATCCCCTCATGTCCAATATAGTCGGCATTTTCGATTTCGTTTTCGCCGTAAGACACAACAAAGCGGTGCGCGTCCATTTTGTAAGAGCCCTGAACGAGGTAACCCGAACTGTCCAGCTCATTCATATTCATGTCGTACATGGTCACAGGGCCAAGGCCAAGCGCTGCTTCGGTTGGGCCAAGCAGGATGCCGATGCCTTCCCCTGTGTAACCTGATGCGTGCAGAGTAAAGTCACCCAGACCTACTTTGACGCCGTAAGAAGTACCTGTAGAGTCGATGTCACCCATGGTGTCTGACTCTGAAGTTTGATTCAGGAAGCCCACCCAGGCTGTCACGTTACCGCCGTCAAAGTCTGTGCTGTACGTTGCCTGAGCTTCAATGCGCGGAGCTGATTCCTGACGGTCGTCGGCGGCATTAACTGGTGAAGGATCGATTGCAGCGATGGCGACTTGCAGGCCACCTGCGAAAGTAGGTGAGGTATAACGAATTTGAGATGCCGGCATCGGATAGGTATAACCGCTGCCGATGTTACCGAATGACACGCCCTGTCCGTCAATCAGGCCCAGTGTGTCATTCACGTTGCCGTAACCAAGCAGGATTTCGTCGAGGAAGATGTTGTTACGGTTAAACAATGTAAAATCTTTACCCAGCAACACTTCCCCCCAGTCTGAACCTAAAGTGGCGTAGAACTGACGCACATCGATACCGGTAGAGGTAACACCTGTGTTACTGTCGTTGATTGTGACCCAGAAAGATGAGCGGCCACCGATTTTAAGACCGTTAACTTCTTTGCTGAAGTTCATGCCCAGCCAGTTTGGCAGAAAGCCCATTTTGACCCGTGACTGATCACGTGAAGTACCGGCAGCATCGCTTTCAGAGCTGCTGTTCACGTAAAATGTGTTGAAAGACGCGTCTACTGATACCGTGGCGACTTCTTTGTCGTCGTACAAAGTAACGGCAGCGTTTGCGCTTGAGCAAACCAGTGCGGATACGGCTAAGGCAAGAGGCTTGAGGCTTACGTTCTTGTTGTTCATGTGTTTCACCTATCTTCTGATTGTTTAGTTTTCGTATAGGCGGAGCAACAATTCACATCGATCCCGGGTTACTCATGCCCATTGTCCGCTGATTCGTTGCCAGCGAACTTTTTTGATGTTTCGAGTATTGTTGTCAGGGGCAAAATTGGAAACTCGTCGATAGGGTGGAATCCGTTACACTTTAGTCCGCCAGTGAAATGCATCCGAAGGAGTAGTTCCAAAGTAGTAGTTATGTCAGTGGCTTCCGGGGGGACTGCAAAGTAGCAGGACAAAATGCCATAAAGTGCCCGTGAGACGGGCTTCTCCGGCTGAATTTTTCCACCTACTATGAGACTGATTCATAGTGTCAGAACACCATGTATGAGAGAGTTATGACCGCAAGATATCCCTTCACATCACGGCTTACCGTGCTTGCTCAGGCCGTACTGTTTGCCGCAACGGTCTCACCGGCAATCGCTGCAGAGAGCGAGTCTTCCATTGAACGCATTACCACCACGGCAACACGCACAGAGACCTCAGCCTTCAGACAGCCTTTTTCCGTCAGTGCGGTGGATGGGAACGCTCTGACACTTCTTTCTGCCACCCATATTGAAGAAGCCCTGAACCAGATTGCCGGTGCTCAATTACAACGGGGTAACGGACAGGAATATCTGCCGGCATTACGTTCACCGGTATTTTCAGGCGCTGGCGCCTGTGGCGGGTTGCTTACCGCTGAAGACGGTATTCCGTTAAGAGCCGCTGGCTTTTGTAACATTAACGAGCTGTTTGAAGCTCACAGCGAAATGGCGCAGCGCATCGAAGTACTAAAAGGGCCCGGTTCTGTATTGTACGGCTCTAACGCCGTACATGGCGTGATTAACGTGATCACGCCTGATACTACCCGTGGCGGTGGTATGGCGGGTGTTGATTACGGCTCTTACGGATACAGCCGTTATAAATTACGTTCCGGCTATGATGCCGGAAACACCGGGGCAGGCATCAACGCCAGTGTGACCCGTGATACGGGATACCGGGTTGATGAAGGCGTCGATCAGGAAAAAGTAAACTTACGACATCGCTATGACGGTAAGGCTTTTTCGGTCAATTCCGGTCTCACCTATACTAATCTGGAGCAGGACACCGCCGGCTACATCAGCGGTACAGACAGTTATAAAGACAAGGCGCTGGCACAGGGGAATGAAAACCCCGAAGCTTACCGCAATGCGCGATCGTTTAGACTGTGGTCGAAAGTGTCTTTGTCGCTGGACAATGGTGACGACATCATTGTGACCCCGTTTGTGAGAGACCAGGACATGGACTTTCTCATGCACTTTTTGCCCGGTCAGCCGGTTGAACAAAATAGCCAGCGCGGCGCCGGTATACAGTCCCTCTGGCGGCACAGCATTTCTGACAATATAACCCTGCGCACCGGTATTGACGGTGAATTCACCGAAGGTAACTTACTGCAATATCAGGACGGCGCTACAACTGGCTCCGCGTTTCTGATAGAAACTATCCCGTCGGGTAAGCACTACGATTACAGCGTTGATGCTGCTGTGATTGCCCCTTTTGCCATGGTGACCCGGGAGTATGGCCCCTGGGCATGGTCGGCAGGTGCCCGTTACGAGCACATGCGCTACGATTATACCAACAACATGAACAGCGGCAGGGTGCGTGAAGACGGCACAGCATGCGGAATGGGCGGCTGTCGTTATACCCGCCCGGAAAGCCGTGAAGACACGTTCAGCAATTTCTCACCGAAACTCGGTGCAGCCTATTCGATAGATGATAATACGCTGGTTTATGCCAACATTTCACGTGGTTACCGTGCCCCCCAGGCGACTGAATTGTATCGCCTTCAGCGCGCTCAAACCGTTGCAGAGTTAAAGCCTGAAGTGGCCGACAATATTGAGCTTGGCCTGAAAGGAAAGGGCGGGTCGCTGCGCTACAATATTGCCGTATATCACATGGATAAAGACAACTTTATCTATCGCGACAGTGATTACTATTACGTTAACAATGGTAAAAGCCGTCACGTGGGCGCAGAGGCAGAACTGGAATGGCAAATAAACCCCGAATGGGCGCTGATTGTGGCCGGAACCGTGGCAAAGCACACCTATCGCCATTCAGAACTTTCCGGTGATATTGATATTCGCGGCAATGATATGGATACCGCTCCCCGCCACGTCGCGAATACCCAATTGCGGTACACACCCACGGAAGCCATTACGGCGGAATTAGCATGGCAACACATGGGCAGTTATTATACTGACCCCGAAAATGCACATAAATATGACGGCCATGATGTGGTGGATTTACGGTCAAGCTGGGACATTAATCCGGCACTGACGGTTTACGGCCGCATTAATAACCTGTTTGATGAAGCATATGCAGAGCGGGCAGACTACACGTCGTTCAGCGGCGACCGTTATTTTCCCGGTCGTCTGAGAAACTATATGGTTAGTCTCGTTTATCGTTGGGAATAATATTTCCAGCCGTATGTAAGGTGGTATCCGGCGCTTCTGGCCGGGGAAGGCGTTGATTCGAAGTACGTTTGGCGCGCGGATGGGGGGAGCGTTGATTTCTCAGAACCGTCAGCCGCAGGGAAGCGGCTGCCGAGGCCCCATGGATGGGTTTACGCCGTGTTCTGAAAATCAACGCTCCCCTCAGCCAGAAGCGCCATAAGTTTCCGCAACACGGCCACCTGCAGTTTTTCGAGCTATTGGATGACACCGTCCTCAAGACATTCAATAGCTGGAAAAATTGCTTTAAGGAAACATTATGAAAAAGATCGTCGTTGTAGGCGGTGGTGCAGGAGGCCTGGAGCTGGTTACCCGGTTGAGTAAGAAACTGGGCCGGAAAGGGTTAGCTGAGGTGATTCTGGTCGATCGCAGTAAAACTCACGTGTGGAAGCCATTACTTCACGAAGTCGCTGCGGGCGTTATCGATAAAAACTCAGACGGTGTCGATTACCGTATGCATGCGGTGCGCAACAAGTATCAATTCCAGCTTGGTAATATGCAACGTCTAGACAAAGAGAACAAACGCATTGTGTTAGACCCTCTCTATGACGAAGACGGGCATCAAATTCTGCCGGAGCGTACCATCGAATACGATTACCTCGTACTTTCCATGGGCAGTGTATGTAACGATTTTGGCACGCCGGGTGTGGCAGACCACTGTTATTTCCTCGACTCCCTGTCGCAGGCCGAGCGCTTTCACAAGGCACTGCTCAATCAATTGCTCAGAGTGAATCAATCCTGTACTGACCAGGAAGTTATTCATGTGGCCATTGTTGGTGGCGGTGCCACAGGCACAGAGCTGGCGGCACAACTTCACCACGTAGCCAATCTTGCCCGTGCTTACGGCATGCCGGAGATGTCTGCTGAACGTTTAAAAGTGTCTATTTTAGAAGCCGGTCCCCGTATTTTACCTGCATTGCCCGAACGTATTGCCGGGTCAGCGAAAAAAGCGCTGACAGACTTAGGGATCGACGTACTGGAAGGTGCCATGGTGTCTGAAGCCACAGAAAATGGCTTTAAAACTAAAGACGGTAAAGAAATCGATGCCGATCTGCTGGTGTGGTCAGCAGGGGTAAAAGCGCCGGATTTCCTTGTTGAGATGGATATTTTCGAAACTAACCGTGCCAACCAGATTCTGGTCAATGAACATCTGCAAAGCACCGTCGATAACGATATTTTTGTGATTGGCGACTGCTGCGGCTTTAAACAGAAAGATGGTTCTTGGGTGCCGCCACGTGCCCAGTCAGCCCATCAGATGGCCAGTGTGGCGGCGGCCAATATCATCAATATCTTTAAAGGCGCGCCCCTTAAAAACTATGAATACCGTGACTATGGTTCGCTGGTACACCTCAGTAAATACAGTACTGTGGGCAGTTTGATGGGCGCACTGGTTAACTCCAGTATGTTCATTGAAGGGCGTCTGGCGCGGCTGGTGTATATCTCTTTGTACAACATGCATCAGTATTCAGTGCACGGGTGGTTTAAAGGCACAATGACCTTACTGGGCCGCAAAGTGAGTAACTTTGTGGGGCCGAAGTTGAAGCTGCATTGATAGTGAGATATGCCGGGTGAACCACCCGGCATTTTTTTATTATGTTTGAAGTCAGAGCATCCACCTCAAACAGGGATGTGCTAATATTGCGCCGTTCAAACCGGATAGAGCAGAAGTATTGAGTAAGCGCGTTATTTTTCATATTGGTCCTCCGAAAACAGGAAGTTCGGCGATCCAACATTTTCTTCATTCCCGTCGCGATACCCTTTCCCGTCTCGGGGTGGATTATCCGAAACACGACATAGACGGGAATGGTATCAGTTCAGGGAATGCCAGAGTTGTCTGTAGGGTTGATGAGCACGGGAAACTGGCGCTCGATGAGCAAAAGCTGAAGGCTGTTATCAACAAATTTCGCGCTTCGCCTGAACATCAAATTTTGCTTTTCAGTTCAGAGTCCTTTTTCAGAATTGCCACAGACATTGTCGATGCGCTTCCCGATGTTGAGATCCTTTGCTTTATTCGTAATCCCATCGAGTATCAGCTCTCAATTTATAATCAGTCGGTGAAAAGACACGGCAATACGAAGCATTTCAGCGCCGGCAGGAGATTGAATCTCGGGCAGTGGCAGCGATTGCAGAGTCTTCAGAAGCGGGTCAGTCCGTCCTGTTTTCACTGTTTCGCATTTAAGTTGCCTGAAGACAACGGAAGCATCATTCAGGACTTACTCGGTGTGCTGGATATTGATATGCCGGCAGACACAGGCCGGGGCGCGATTAACACTTCATACTCATATCCGGCACTGGAATTAAAACGCTGGTTAAATCAGTTTCCAATCTCTGCTGTTCAGGCTGAACTGGATGCTTATTTGCAGTCAGTCAGTGATGGCAAATCACGTTACCGTCTCATTGATGACAACCTGCTGGCAGACTATAAAAGCCAGTTGTCTTCGACTGCCTCCGGTTTCAGTTCGCTGCTTAGCGAACATGAGTGGGAATGGTTAGCCGGGGCGCATGAAAAAATTGAAGCTTTACCAGTGCGGGATCAGCAGGAGAACGGTTCTGTTGTCAGTGATATGCTGCAACAACTGAAGCAGGACAAGCCCGGTCTTTTCCGGTCTCTTGCATCTGTTATTTCTTCGGCGGAATCTGTTGAAGGAGACGCGCAGCTTAGAGCGCAGTTTCGCCTTAAAGGTTTTCATTATGTGCTGGGAACAGGAAAGATGCTTGCAGCCGGCACGATTAAGCGCCTGAAAGACGCACTGTCGGGACGCAGTGCCCTGGCCGGAATCAAACCGGTTAAAGGGAAGCTGGCTTGCGTGAAACGGGCAGAGATTATCAGACAAGGCCCGGGATCCAACCCGGGTATTGTCAAAGGCGGGATCCGCTCTGCGCAGGAAGTTCCTCAATTCGCCGCCCAGTTCCGGTGTTCCAATGCCCGCTCTGAGGATCCTGTTCCTCAAAACGTGACTGACGGGGAGTTTTTAGCTGCTCAGCCTGAAACACACGCGGTTAAGAAGGGAGAGTTCTTCTACGGCGGTCCGGTTTTCAGTAACTTCGGGCATTTTCTGGCAGAGTCGGTTCATCGTCTGGCACCGCTACAGCAGATAAGACAAAGCTACGGTGACATGCCGGTTATCTTCCTGCCACAAAGGTTCAGACAAAAATCATTTATTAAAAAAGCGGTGTTGCCTCCCCGTTTTTACGAAATTCTCGAATATCTTGGAGTAAGTAAAAAAAATATCGTCTTACCCGGTAAAAATATTCGTACGGAATCACTGTGGGTCTCACCCCAGCAGAGTTTTTTCCGCGCAAGGAACCCGGTTTCAGTGGAATATTTGTCTTTTTTAACTGCACGTGAAAAAGCATCGGGGGTGGTGGCGGATCCTTCTCTTCCTAAGCGGTTATACGTCAGCCGTGAATCATTCCTCATGAGAGGAGCATTTGCCGGAGAAGGTTATCTTGCTGCATTCATGGCGCGACAGGGCTTCACTATTTTTAAGCCTGAGAGCGCAGATATTGTGACTCAGCTGAAATACTACAAAAGCGCAGAAGAAATCGTATTTGCCGAAGGGGCGGCTTTGCATGTGCTCGAGCTGATGGGCGAAATCCAAGCAAAAATTACTGTTCTGCAACGGCGTAATCAGACTGATGTGCTGTTCCGGCCGTTATTAACTGCACGCTGTCAGGATGTGGCCTTTTTTGGTGATCTGGTTGAATTGCAGTCTTTGTATGTGCCGCCAAAGCAAAACAGTGCCGCTCACGGCAGTGCGTTGTCATTTCTTGATGCGGATGCGCTGGCAGATTTTCTTGCTGAACGCCTTAAATGCGAAACCCTTGATGTGCCTGCTTTAAGGCAGGCCTCAGCCGGGGATGTGGTGCGTTACTACAGGCAGTATGCCACTGCGCTGGCCACAAAGCCGGCGACGAAACAATATCTCAGCCGCTTTGAGCAGAGGGTTAACGTGATGATAGGTGAGGGTAAGCTGGACCTTCCCGCTAACTGGAAAAACTGAGCTTGTAAACACTGCCAGTGACACTGGACAGGGATGCCCGGCGGTTTTTCGCCGGACATCTGAGTCAACAAATACAGGTAATCGAGGTTTAGATTAGCGATTGCCTTTCATGTCGTCGTAAAAAGCGCTGATATCTTTCGCCAGCTTTTCCATGTCCGGCTTGTGCAGATACATCATATGGCCCGCTTCGTAGTTGTGTTTGATAACGCGACTGTTATCAATACCGTAACGGCCGAAAGTGTAATCGCCGTCAAACAGTGGCGTAGCGTAGTCATAGTAGCCACTGGCCAGCATCACTTTCATAGACGGATTAACCCGCATTCCCTCAGCCAGATCTGCAGAGGTATTGACTGTATGAGGTTCTCTGCCTGAATCGCGGTAGTAAACCCAGTTGCGGCCTACATCACGGTTGCTGACCAGGTAGTCTCTGTCCCAGGTCACTTTTAAATCATTCATCAGATAGTGTCTGAGTGCCGCATTGTAGGCACCGGAAACACCAGTGCTTGAGGCGTCATACTTGGGCGTGATGTCCAGATCGTCAATTTCATCAATGGTGTAGCGGGAGTCACTGCGGCCCAGTGCGATGCCCTGGTCTGCCAGTAACAATTTGCGCTGACGGGTTGCATCCACACGCAGGTTACCCCGCTTGATCAGCGTCTCATTCAATCCGGTAAAATAGGCAAGTTTTGCTGCGATTTTATCGAATTCTGCAGCAGGCAGGGCTGAGCCTTTAAACAGAGCCGGCAGGTATTCGTCAGTGGCAAACGCTTTTGCATCTTCCACCAGTTTTTCCAGTGAAATACTGTTCTTGTCTATTTTCCCGTGATACCAGGCGGTCGCTGCCATCGTTGGCAGGTAGGTCACAAATGAAATCATGTTGTCGGCTTCTGGGGTGCTGCCGGCGTAATCCAGTGCCTGGCTGATAAGAATAAGGCCGTTGATGCGCAGGGGACTTTTTCTGTCGTTAAGATACGGCAGCATGGCGGCGGCACGGGTGGTACCGTAACTCTCACCGGCGATAAACTTAGGTGAATTCCAGCGGTTGTTTTTCGCTATCCACTGCTTTACCACTGCACTGACGCTTTCAGCATCGGCAGCAATGCTCCAGAAATCTTTAGCCGTGCCTTCTCCGGCAAGCTGGCTGAAGCCTGTGCCGATGGGATCAATAAACACTAAATCGGTTTTATCCAGCGGGCTTAACGGGTTGTGAAGAATTTTGTAAGGCGCATTGCCTGCATCCTGCGCATCGCTGGGTACTTCCACATATTTAGGGCCGAAAATACCCATGTGCAGCCATACTGAAGATGAGCCCGGACCACCGTTAAAAACAAAGGTAACCGGCCGGTTTTCATCTGATTCTGCCACATAGGACGTTGTCACTGCATCGCCGGTCACGTCACCCTCTTTGTTAGTCAGGTGCATATTACTCACCGTCGCAGTGTATGAGACAGTTTTGCCGTTAAACTTACCTTTATGTTTGGTGACAAAGGACGTCAGTTCAGGGACTTCCGTCTTCGTGTCCTCAGCAGGTTTGTCTGCGGCGAACACAGGAGAACACAGGCTTGCAGCCAGCATTCCGGCGAGGAAAAGTGTTTTCATTGTTATATTCCGGTTGTTGAACCCGTGCCATACCGGCACAAAACAATAAGATAATCACAGCCGGAAACGGGCGTACAGGGGGAATCTTTATCTTTACCTGTGGGTGCGGCTAATTACAGTTGTGCAGCAGAGCAGGGGGTCAGAAGTCCACTTTTTTGCGCATCTGTTTACGCTCACTTTGTTGTTTCTTAGAGGTTTCACGGCGCTGTTTAACGCCTTTACCGATGCGTGTAGGCCTGCGTTTTTTCTGCACTTTTGTCGCCTGAGCAATCCACTCAATCAGACGTGCCTGTGCGTCCTGCCGGTTTTGCTCCTGAGTGCGGAAGTTTTGCGCCTTAATCACAAACACGCCGTCAGACGTCAGCCGGGTGTCGGCCACCGACAACAAACGGGACTTTATATTGTCCGGCAGCGAGGAGGCGTTCACATCAAAACGTAAATGAATAGCACTGCTCACCTTATTGACGTTCTGTCCCCCCGAACCCTGCGCGCGGATAGCCGTCATCTCCAATTCGGCTTCATCAATACGCAGGGACGGTGTGATTTCCAGCATTGCCATCAGTTCACCGTGAGACACAGACCATCTGAACGGCCCGGAAACACGTCCAGCAGGGTTTTATTCAGCTTATCGTAGTCTGCAGCCATTTTATCCGCCTGCGCTTGGGTGAGTACGCTACCGTGACGGGCAATTCTGGCATCTTCAACACTGGTGTAATAAAAAATATCCATGTCTGTGTTGCCGTCTTTCCAGGCGGTATACATGTTGTCGATATTTTTGCGTGAATCGTCAATGAAAATCACGGCATCGAAATGTCTGCCGGTTTTATTCAGGATCCAGTGCAGCATTTTTCCTTTGTCCATGCCGGTGGTCATCATTACGCCCTGACTGTAAGTCAGCTCCCGGTCCATCTGGTGGCGGTATTCCGGCATGACGCCGCTTTCCAGCGTCAAAGCAGACTGACCAAGCTCAATACCGTTACTTTTGAGTTCCCGTTCGGTCGCTGAGCGGTAGCGGGGATCCCGCGATGTCAGTGCCATCACCGTATTGCCCGCAAGCTGCCAGCTGGCCACAATTTCGGGTACCAGCGGGTCGGTGACTGTCATCGGGTTGAGTTCATATAACATGCCGATGGTATCTTCAAACAAACACGATACTTTCTGCGCCGGTGTGGGTTTTACATCCAGCTTTCCCCGTTGCCACTGATACCAGATATCGCCACCCAGATCGGAGGCGCTGGTCAGCAGGGTATTATCAATGTCCGACACAATCAGTACATTCGCCGCACCGTAGCGGGCATTCAGGGTTTCTACAGCCAGGTTCACTTCAGCGAAATTTGCTGTTTCCGTAATGGTCGCAGAGCCGGTTACCGGGGGCGGTGGTGTGGCACTGCAGGCCGATAAGGTTGCCGCCACGATCAGCGGCATTAATGATGAGTAAATCCGTTGCTTCAACATGAAAAATGACAATTTAAAATGGCAAAGCCCATTACTCTATCAGGTTGTCTTCAGGAGTGAAAAGCCCCGGTAGAACAAATTTACCGGGGCTGTCTGTGTATTGACTGATGACAGATGAGGTCAGAATACCCAACTGGCGAAAGCTGAGAACGTACGGGGCTGTCCGACGCCAACGAATTCAGTGGATTCCACATCGTCATAAATGCCTTCAAGCACTTCATCGGCTTCGCCATAGGTCCCGAAGGTTTCAAACTCTTTATCGAACACGTTGTCTACGCGGAGGCCCAGTTCCAGCGCCTCTGACAACTGCCAGGAAGCTGATACATCAACCAGCGTGTATCCGCCCAGCTTACGGTTTTCGTTAGCTTCATCGCCGCGGAAGTATTGTCCGCCGGTGTAGTTAACGGTAGCACTCAGGGTAAGGTTTTCCATTGCCTGCCAGTCTGCATCAAATCCTGTCTGGAAAGCTGGCTGGCCCGGGATACGGTCACCGGCCTGTACCTGACGATTGCCGCCCAGCGGGTTTTGCGGACTGAAAGAAGTAAACTCAGACTCGAAAGTGGCTTTCAGGTAGCTCGCGCTGGCGCCCAGAGAAAGCGTGTCAAAGTGATAGCGGCCTGCAACTTCGGCACCCTGACGACGGGTATTGTCCACATTCACAAAGTAACCCACGGAAGGACGGTCACCGGCTTGCTGGAAAATAATATCGTCTTCAGAGTCGCTGTGGTAAACCGCACCGGCCAGTTCCAGGTTATCTTCAGCCCATGCGAGGCGCAGCTCCAGAGTATCTGTGACAACCTGTTCCAGTGGTGGATCGGCCACAAAGCCGTTAGGAAGTTTACAGGGATCGTCTTCGTCCGCGCAGGACAGTTCTGCCGGGCTTGGCGTACGTGATGACTGACTGTAGCTGGCTGTCAGTGTGAGGGCATCCCGGTGGTACTGCACGCCAACGGAAGGATTAAACCGGTTAAACGTATGGTCGCCGTTCAGTGAGCCTTCGCCGGTTTCAATTTGATCCATCATCTTTATTTCAGAGCGGTTGAAGCGGCCGGAAACCCACACTTGCCATTCATCAGTCAGGGTAATGGTATCGCTTAACAGCAAATGATAGTGGGTGACATCAGTTCTCAGGAAAACCTCAGAACCGGCATCATAGACACCGATACCTGTTACGCCACGGGTATCTTCGGCGGTGTCGTTGGCCAGAATGGCAAACTCAGTACGGCTGTTAAAATCAATGTTTGCTCTGTCGATACCCCCACCGAACACCCAGTTGTGAATCTTATCGCCGGCTTTGGTGCCACTCAGCTCAAAACTGGCACCGTAACTGCGATTTTGAGTGAGAGATGTATTGGCTGTGCCGTCCAGTTCATCAGGGTCTATATCGCTGATGTCTTCCAGAGGCACTTCCGGCAGATAGCCAACGAACTGAACCGGCGTGTCACCTTCTTCATCGTCGTCATCGTCATCGTCATCGACGGCGTCCTCTTCTGCCTCGTCATCATCATCATCATCGTCGTCTCCTTCCTCGCAGAGCGTTTCGCCAAATTCGGTTTCACACTCTTCATAATCACTGTCATCACCGTTGTAGGTTTCAATTTCGTTTTCACGGTAGTAAACGTTAACGGCAAGCTCAACGGAATCGCTGAGGTCCCATTCGTGATTCAGACTGACAAAGGTCAGGTTAGTCATTGTCTGGTCGGGGCGGGTGTATATGGCGTCGCGGCCCTCATAAGGAATGAGGTCTACCGGGATTGCTCCGTTACCAATCAGGTCGTTGTCGGCAAGAGACAATGTTAATTGTGTCCGGCTGTCTTTGGTCTGGCGGCTCAGCGTACCAAATAACTGCTTTACTTCGCTGGGGGAGAAATCCCGCCAGCCATCTTCTTCATAAAAACTGGCATTGACGTAATAGCCCCACTCACCATTATTGCCGCCACTTTCAACGGTAGCGCCTTTCTGGCCGAAATTACCGCCCTGTACGGTGAGTTTATTGTCTGTAAAGCTGAAGCCGGTTTTACTACGCAGGGACAATGCGCCCCCCAGCGTGTTCTGGCCGAACAGCGGGTTAGCACCGCTGACTATGCTCACGTTGTCCAGCGCAGTCATGGGGACCAGATCCCAGTTTACTGTATCGCCAAAAGGCTCGTTAAAGCGGGTACCATTCAGGTACACCGACAGACCCTGAGGTAGTCCCAGTAAAGGCGAAGCGGTAAAACCACGGTATTGCACATCGGGCTGAAAAGGGTTGTTCGTCACATCATTAATCGACACTGAAAGCAATTCGCTGTCCAGTAACCTTGCCAGTGAACCACCGTTGGCTAGATTAATATCTTTTGACCCGAGGGTGGCATTCACCTGAGAGTTATCGTCGCTGTACGCGGACAACGGGGTTTGTCCTGTTACCTCAATCAATTCCTGCTCGTCCCAGTTTACCGCTGCATGTGCTGTCAGTGGCAGAACTGAGCTTACGGTCAGTGCGATAAAGCTTCTTCTAAATGTTTTTTCAGTCATGGTGAGCATCCGGTTTTTTGTGCTTTCTCACAGGTTAGAGTAGACGCTGTTTACAGAAAATTAACTTATAGTGGTAACCGGAATGGTACTTTGGTAGCGAATACCCGACTAAAAATCAGGGTTATTCACCGGCGTTATGTTTTGCCGAAACGCGATGAGTATCCGATTATTGCGCTGAAGTGTAGTTTGAATTTTTGAAAATCGTCGTATGTTTATAGTGTGAGCCGGTAATTCTTTGACTCACATCAATGGAGAACACGATGCGTTTCTGGGCTGTTGCACTATGGTTGCTGACTCTGCTACCCGTTTTGGGTGATAGCAGTGATGTTGCTATGGGCGCAAAATCTGCCGCAGTCATGTCAGCCAGTGACGGGCAGGTGCCTGAAGTCACAAAGAATACCGTCACTGACGCCGAGTCAGACAGTGGCAACGGTATTCTAAATCCTGTTCATAACGCCATTGTCATACAGCCGTTCAGCGAATATGCAGATATCCGGTTGATTCCTTTGCGGGGCCTCGTTCAGGCCTACAGTATCAGAGGACCACCGGTATTTTCCTGATGTTTATGCTCCCGCTACTGCGGGCTATCCATGACCAAATAAACAAAGGAAATTATCATGCACGTATTACCCTTATTCAAAACTGAGAATGTCGATAAACTCGCCTGGCCAGCAGCGCAAAACCGTTTGACCTTGCAATCGCCTGCGAGTGCTGTTTTTACTGATTTCAAAGAGCACGTTCCGCTGGTAATCGATTACGATGCTAAAGCGACGGAACTGGAGCATCTGATGAAACAGTCCCATGTGAAAATGAAAATTGTGCTGGATAAGAACGACCAGTTCGCGGGTATCGTGACACTGGCTGACCTTACCGAGCAGCGTATCATGCAGAAAGTTGCCCTGGGCACGTCCCGCAGCGATCTTATCGCGGCGGACTTTATGCAGCCAAAGTCAGCCTTGCAGTCATTCGATTACGAACAGATCCAGCAGGCGACAGTGGAAGATATTATCGAAACACTGAAAGACAACGGCCAGCAGCATTGTCTGGTAATTGACCGCAAGGAACACGTGATTCGTGGCATTATAAGTGTGAGCGATATTGCCAGAGAATTACGCCTCCCCCTTGATATACAAGCACAGCCGTCATTTTCGGCGCTTTCCAGCGTCATTGCAGCCTGACACGGACCGGATAAACTGGCTGGCACAGATTACTGTGCCACCGGTTTTCTGGTATAATTCCGCCGTGTTCATTGCCCTCAGTAAAAATTATGAAGTTTGTTCACGGCGAATTCGATATAGCATTATCAGGCAACATCATGCTGACTCAGGCATACGGGCCCTGGAATGCTGAATGCGTGGTGGCATTTGGTGAAGCCTACCGGATTGAACGTCAGCTGTTAAAAGCAGACACATGGTCTGATATTGTGATACTGCGCGGCGAAAGCCTGCTTATTCCCGATGCTGAGCGTGTGCTTGGTGTGCGGATAGCTGCGGTTGTGCCGTTAGGTTTGAAAAAAGTGGCTATCGTAACCGCTGAATCCTCAGTGAGTGTTACCGCGCGCATGCAGCTCACCAGAATGTATGACAGCCTTGACGTTGAGTACGATTTTTTCAAAACGTATTCTGAAGCAAAGGCCTGGCTTGAAGACGCGGGCTTTTCAACGTCTGCGCAATCAGAACAGGCATTCTGTGCTCATCTTCCCGCTTCTGTGCTGTAATCCTCTCTCTTTTCTTTTAAAAGCCCCCTTTACAGTAAAAAATTCATAAACTGGAACGTTTCTCGCAAGTCACTGTTTAATATCAGTGAAAAATGAGGAGTGTCGGGTATGCATGCAATGGGAACGTCACCGGCAGTAGTGATGAAAGCCTATGTAATGGCTTATGAATCTATGGGCATGACACGTCTGGAAGCCGCGAATTTACTGGGTATTTCAGAAGTGGCTCTGGATCAGAGTTTGTATGTGGGGTTTGAGGAAACGTCGCAGGAGTGTGAAGTTCAGGTCGCTTTAATACGCCTGTACCATTTACTGTTTGCGTTGTCAGATGGCGACAGCCGGTTGATTTCTGAGTGGCTGAACCGCTTCAACTTTCATTTGAATGCCGTACCGGTAACGGTGTGTCACAACCTGGCAGGGATTTTATATCTCACAGATTATCTTGAGGATATGCGTGCAGGGGATGCTATGCCCTTCGTGGATATCAAAGGGCATATTCATGCGGCTAACGATACAGAGGAAGAACAGTATCATCGTTAGCCTGGAGGTTGGCTAGGCGCCGGCTTCGTATTCTTCCATATCTTTACGCTTATCCACCTTATGCTGGTCTTCAGACCGGCCTTCACGCCAGTAACTGCTGATATACAGCTGGTCGTGGGGGATACGTCTTTCTTTAGCCAGTAACTGGCGCAGTGCCCGCATATCTGAGAACTCACAGGCTACCCAGGCAGCCGGTGTACCCGGAAGCCAGCTCAGTGCTGCCACTTCATCTGCAAGACTGTTTGCACCGGTTACCCAAATTACGTTTACGCCGGCAGGTTTCTCCAGAGGTTGGATATCATCTGCGGTGGTAACCTTGATGACGGCATAACCCTGTGTTTGCGGCCCCAGTTTTTCCAGGTAGGTAGAAATGGCTGGAAGGGATGTCATATCGCCGGCGAATAATACCCAGTCGAAGCTGTCTGCCAGACCTTTGGAGCTGCCCGGTCCGCCTACACAAATTTGATCACCGGGTGCTGCACTTTTTGCCCAGTGTGAAGCCGGGCCGCTTGCCACGCCTTCACCATGCAGCGCCATGTCGATATCCATAGTGCCGTTGCTGCGATCCAGTTGACGGATGGTATACGTGCGAAGCTGCGCATCTTGTAAGGACGCCGGTGGCACTGACAAGGGATTACCATCAAAATCAAAAAGCAGCTTAACGTATGCTGTTGTATCGATATCGGGATAAGCTTTCAGGGCATCGCCGGTCACGGTGATACGGCGCATATGAGGAGTAATTGCAATGTTGTCTTTTACTGTGAGACAGGCGGGTTGTCTTGGCTGTCTTTTTTCCATACTTATTTTCTCTTCTATTAATTCAATATCATTTTAAATGAGAACAATTCTTAAAAACAACGCATTGTTACGAATGGTGGGTATCTGTATAACCGATAAAATAGAATGAAAAAAAGCCGGAACACAAAGGTTCCGGCAAAAGACATTTAGGAATACACATGGAAACAAAACAATGAAAGCACTCTGTTGTTTTGTGATTTTAAATATAGGACTGACTGCTGCTTTATTCGACATGAAAAACTATATCTGCGTAGTATTCCCGATACCAAAAAAAGCTCCCGCCATTTGGCGGGAGAAAATCAGAGGTTTTGGTTAGGCCGGGAAAGGCCTGGAGGGGAGATTAACTGTCAACAGACAGTTCACTTTTAACGTCAACAACGTCATCAGTGTTCTTTGCAATGGCTATGATCAAATCGCGCTCTGTGAGCGATTCAACCTTGCCGGTAAGGGTTACAATCCCTCGTAAAGCATGGACATCAATGTCGTCGCCTGACAGTCCGGATTCCAGCAAAAGTTGTGTGCGTATCAACGACACCATTTGCGCATCCCTGACTCCATGGAGCAAGGTGACAAGGTCACCCTCCAGTAATGCAGGCTTTACAACATCCAACTTGTTTTCAACTGATACTACGCCACCCAGTGACGCCGCAACTTCCTGTGCGAGTTCCCTGTTAACTTCACTGTTAACTTTGCCGGTTAAAATAACCTGTCCCTTGCTCACATCCGTGCGAATATCCATCGTATCGAATTGACCACTAAACAAGAGTGCCGCTTCTACCTTGCCTGCAATTGCATCATCCGTCGCAGATTGCGTTGGCGAGGCTGAAATCCCTTCAGCAAGAAGTGACGTTGAGAACACAGTCATGACTGTCATTGTCAAAGCGGGAATTATCCGTTTCATACTCTGTTCTCCTGTTCGTTGTCTGTTGCAAACAATAATGCCAGTGGCGTGCCAGATTATACTTTTGTACTAAATATGATGTTATTGTACTGGTTTTTAAGGTTTTTTATGGTGTTTAATGCGGCGTGATAAAAAGGAGGAGAATCCGTGTGGGAAAATTTTACCTGCCAGTGTGTCTATATTTTCATACACAAACTTAGATAACTGACTATGGATAGAGGGGGGAACGAGTCATTACTCAATACCGGATTTATACTTTAGTTGAAATTTACTTTCCGTGGTCGACCAGTCGTCTTAAATGTATGCATAATGGACAAGTCGACCACTATTCCTGATGCCGCCATGAATACAAACAAATGTGAAGATGAGCAGATTCACCTTATTGAATCCGTACAGACTTTCGGATACCTGCTAGCGGTTGACCCCGTTTCCTGTCAGGTGAAAGTGACCAGTGAGAATTTATCTGACATTCTCGCGTCTCCGGTTTTTCCGGGTCAGTCATGCTTCACAGAAATAGTAGAAATGCCGGACAACGCTCAGGAAATCTTGTCTTCTTTATATGAGCAGGCCAGAAGCACAGCCAGGCGGCACAGTTATGAGTGGACCTTTAAAAATAAAATATATAAAGACTATGCCGGTGAAGTTATCGGTGAGGACTGCCATGAAGAGTTAGTGCCGTTCAAGGGTTGAAGTTTCCCGCATCAGATATTCCTTCCCAGGCTCGTGCCTTGTACGTAAAAAACATGGTGCGCTGTGTCTATGATACCGATGAGACGCCCGTTAAGCTGATCCCGTCACTGAGTGAAAGTGAACGCAGCCCTCTGGATTTATCGCTCTCCATGATTCGGGGCGTGTCGCCGGTGCACTTGCAGTATATGCGCAATATGGGGATCCGCGCTTCGTTCTCAGTGTCCCTTATCTACGAAAGCAAATTATGGGGCATGATTGCCTGCCACCACCGTGAACCTAAATATGTTGAGCAACGCCGGCGGTTAATTTGTGAAAGCTTAAGTCAGGTATTTACCTATCAAATGCATGGCAAAAGTATTGAGGTGAAACGAAACTCTTACCAGACCCGCCAGTAGCACCTTAACCGTATCATCGAGTAACCCTCTTGACGGTATTGAAGACGTGCAGGCGGCACTATTGAATACCATGCGTGTATGCGGTGTTGCTGTTGTGACGCCCAACTCACACTATCTGATAGGCAGAACGCCAAGCTTTGAAACTGTGTCTCACCTGTTTCACAGTTATGCAAAAGACAGCAGTGGTGAGTCCAAAACCACCGCACTGACCCGTATCAGCGACGACATTATAGCTAATTTCAAATTAAACGGGGTCAGAGGTCTGTTCATTTCTCCCGTATCCAGCCGTCACGGGTATTATACCATGTGGTTTCGGGAACCAGTCGATACCACAATCCGCTGGGCAGGCAAAGCCTCTCACAATAAGCAGGGCCTGGGCCTCGGTTTGTCCATAGTGAAAAGCATTGTAGAAATGCATGGTGGTGATATATGGGTCAGTAGCGATGGTGAAGGTATGGGGACCACGTTTTATGTCACTGTTCCAATCGCGCCCGTTGCCAGCCCGCTGCCAAAAAGACAAGCGACTGATGTAGTAGAAGGCAGTGCAGCGCACAGCGACAGGCTCAGCGGACTGCGAATTCTGGTGGCTGAGGATGAAGAAGACGCCAGAAAATTCCTCCGTCTGTTCCTCGAATGCCACGGTGCACAGGTCACATTGGCCAAAAATGGCCTGGTTGCCTGGCGCATTCTTAACGAAACACCACTGGCGTTTAATTTGCTGTTGTCTGATATTGGCATGCCGGAGCTGGATGGTATTGGTTATATCACTAAAATTAGGGGCAGTGATCATAAGGAAATCAGAGAGTTCAACGCCGTTGCGCTTACCGCTTACGCTTACACCGCAGACAGAGTCAAAGCGCTGAAAGCCGGATTTTCGAATTATGTCTTTAAGCCTGTGGATGCTGAAGAGCTGCTGACCGTGCTGGAAATGTATAAACCGGAAGGTGAATAAAAGGGCGGGTCAGAAATGGCCCGCCCGTCTTGCTGTAACTGTTTTTGCTTTATCCCTTTCTTGTCATTCAGTAAGCTGCGTTAATCAGTTTGCTGCCACGGAACCGGTTGGTGAAAAAATACGGAATAATACTGACACTTGCTTTAGTCATCCTTGCCGGTGTTGTCTTCTTTTTAAAACCTGATAAACCGGCTAATAGCACGGCCCGGCTTCCACAAACAATATTGATAAACACGCCTGCGGAAGAGCTGCAACCTCCGGTCACTGCTGAACAAGATGAAAGCACTGAAAAGCCGGAGCCAGTAATTGATCGTTTCCCTTCCTGTCCGCGGTTGAGTCCCGACGACTACACGCTGATTGAAAAGAAAATAGAAGCCTTTTATGTAGAAAACCTCAGTTCAGAGAATGAACAATCACGCCTGACCGCGCTCATGATGACCAGCTTTGAAGATGAGGCTGCGATGAATGCGTGGCAATCATTTTTGTCTGAATATCCCCGCAATACAGATGCGCTTCGGGAAATATTGCGACTCTGCAGTCTGAACGCTTCCCACTCAGTATGTAACCGTGATCTTGTCCATCAGGCAGAAGAGGCTGGCCGTGATGATGGTGAAACCTGGCTGAACCTTGTGTTATTTCATATAAAGCAGAATGATCATGAGGCTGTACTGGCATCGCTTGAAAATATGGTGCAGGCCAAAAGTTATTCTAATCATTATGCCCGGTTCGTCTCCCTGGCGCTGGATTCCGTGATAGCTGAGCAGGTGGCACCTCTTGAAGGTGCAGTGATTTATGCGATGGGTAAATGGGCAGCCGGTACGTACAAATATAATCTGCTCAAAACATGGTGCGGGAGCAGGGCTGACGAGCCTGCTGTTGCCAGTGCATGCATTGCGGCTGCAAAAGATATAGTGGCAAGAGCGCCATTAGAGTTAGAAAAATTAATTGGTCATGATATAGAGCTCGATATTTATACGAAGCAGGGCAACATGGCGATGGTTGATGCTGTCAGAGAAGAAATGGACGCTGATGCCACCCCGGACCATCCGCGTCTTGCGGATGCTCTGGATTTGATGATGCATGACCATGCACTTTTCTATACCTGGCTTAATGCATTGCAGCAATCCAGTGAAGAAGACGCTATTTCAGCCCTGATAAAAGAGGCCGCCGATAAATCTGCTGACCCCTCATATCAACCTTGTCGCACAGAGTCCGACCCGCCTTCTGTGTCAGAGTAAAATCATCAGCAGTGCGCCGAAAATTATGAACAGATTATCTGGCTGTTGTATTACTCTAAAAGTATACGACTTCCTGTTTGAGCGGACTTAAAAATGGCGTTGATGATCTTAACGTCACGCAATGCATCCCCCGCCGTAACCAATGCGGGGCCGGTGCCCAGAATTGCCCTGGCATCATTGTCCATTTGAAGTGTTTGTTGCATGGCACTTATCGGAGGTAAGGTTTCGCCGTTACTGGCCGTACCCGTAACGCCTGAGTAACTTTGCATAGGTTTAAGCTGATACCAGCCCTCCTTGCAGTTTGCTTTGAAATAATTGAAGCCCCTCACAACACTGGCACCACAGTCAGCACGGGTACCATCGGCAAATTCCATGGTGAAAATGGTGGTTTCGTCCACTTCTTTGAATATGTCAGGATGAGACTTTTCGTGATACCCGCTCACAGCTACAGGTTCTTTGCCGCTGATGAATCGGGTGCCATTAATGGTATACACCCCCATATCATACAGCGCACCACCACCCATAGCTTTCTGCATTCGCCAGTTGCTTGCTTCTCGGCCAGAACCGGCGTAGCCCGCATAACTTTCAAAACCGGTGAAAGCACCAAAGGGCTGTCGTAAATGATACTCCGCAAAATGACGGGTATTCGGCTCATGCTGCATGCGATACCCGATAGAAAGCATCACTTTGTTGTGGCTGCAGGCATCAATCACAGCCTGACATTCGGCCTCATCCATAGCAAAAGGCTTTTCACACCACACATGCTTGCCAGTGTTGGCAGCCATAACGGAGAAATCTTTATGTGTACCCGTGGGGGTGACCACATAAATCACGTCGATGTCATCGTTATTGGCAATGTCGTTCATTGTCTCGTAGGTATACGTATTCTTATCAGGGATACCATACTTTGACTGCCACTCTGGTATCTTCTCCGGACTGCCGGTAATAATACCCCGTAGTTCACAGTGGCGGGTGGCCTGCAGCGCCGGGGCAAGCAGACGGGTGCTGTAGTTACCCAATCCCAGCAGGGCTACGCCCACTTTGTCTTTCGAAGGGCGGGGAAGAGCAAGCGCAGAAGAAACCGGCACTACTGATGCGATGAGCAAACCGGAACTGGCGAGCTTGACGAACTGGCGACGGTGGAGTGTAGACATAATTGCCCTGTTGTTTGATTTTTGCCCAGTTTTAGCCTAGCTATTATTAAGTGCTTTTTCAATGTCCTGAAACTGACATATGAAAATGGTTAATTTTATAAATCAAGAAATTAGACCACTCTGCCGATAAAGATCACGTAAATTTATATTTACTGCTAATCACGGGATTAAAGACACGTGCGGCAGTCATAAACTCATTAACGACTGGAAATAAATTTTATGTTTAATCGTCACCTCGTCAAAGAAAACGAAGCGCTTCGGGAAGAACTGAACATGCTTAAACAGGTTCGTGAAAGTCTTCGTGATGAGATGATTTTCGTGAGACTGGATCACGCGGGTCGCATTGAAAAAGTGAACCGCCTGTTCGAGGAAGAGTTAGGCTACCGCGGGTCAGAAGTGGAAGGTAAACATTTTCTCGATTTTGTTCCGTCTATTGCGAAAGGCACAGATTATTACAAGAAACTGCATCAGGCGATGGAAAGTAATCATCATTACAGCGGGGCCATTGAGTTTACCCGTAAAAATGGTGAGGAAGCCTGGCTTCGCGGCGTGATGCAGCCCATTTTAGATAATAACGGCAGGGTGCATCACTTTTCCGTTAACCTGAACGATCTCACCAGAACGATTACCATGTCGAAAGAGCATGAAGACTTAGTCGAGGCATTACATAAATCCACGGCGGTCATCGAGTTTGACCTGAATGGTCATATTTTGGAGGCGAATGCCGCTTTCCTCGGGGCGGTGAAATACAGCCTTAGAGACATCAAAGGTAAACATCACCGTATATTTTGTACTGATGAAGAAGCAAGTTCAGAGAAATACAAACAATTCTGGAGCAAGCTCGATCGCGGTGAGTTCGTGGCCGGTCGTTTCCAGCGTGTAGATGCTCACGGTAATACGTTGTGGTTGGAAGCGACGTATAACCCCATTCACGATGCTCACGGCCGTTTGTATAAAGTGGTGAAGTTTGCCACAGAAATAACCGCTCAGGTTCAGCAGGAACAAGCGGTAGCGAATGCTGCTGATATTGCCTATCACACCTCTAATAACACCGATGCTGTTGCCCGCAAAGGTAAAGACGTAATTAATAAAGTGCTGGAGGAAATGTCCACGCTGTCAGAGCAAATGGACAAGGCGAAAGAGGGGATCCACGCACTGGACTCTCAGTCCCAGCAAATCGCAACTATTATCAGCAGTATCAGCGCTATTGCGGATCAAACTAATCTGCTGGCACTGAACGCTGCTATTGAGGCGGCCCGTGCGGGTGATCAGGGACGTGGCTTCGCCGTTGTTGCTGATGAAGTGCGTCAGTTGGCTTCCCGTACGTCTGAAGCCACGGAAGAAATTGTGAACGTGGTGAAACACAACCAGACACTGGCCGCAGACGCCGTAGAACTGGTGAATAAAGGTGATGAACGGGCACAAACCGGACTGGCTTTCGCAGAAGAGGCCGGTGCGGTCATTGATGAAATACAGGAAGGTGCCCGTGCCGTTGTGGATGCCGTCGGTCAGTTTGCCAATCACCTGACAAAATAACCTCACTCTGTTTGCTTTACTAAGAGCGCAGCCCGCACATTAGCCGGCTGCGTTTTTTTGTCTCTTCGTGTTCTGTTTCTCCTGCGTTGACACTCCTTAAAGCAAACAAAAGTTGCAATATAAGAAAATATTTATATAATAAAATTCTTATGTTTATTTTGGTGATCCTGTGAAAAAGCTGTCAGCACGTTTTCTTAATTTTTCTGTCAATCATGCTCTGTGGGTTTATGCGCTTGTCGGGCTGATCACATTAGCGGCTGCTGCCATGATCCCGTACCTTCAGGTCGATACCGATCCTGAAAACATGCTGCCTGCCAGTCATCCTCAAAGAGCTTTTCACAATCAGGTAAAGCAAGATTTCGCGATGCATGATGCCATTGTGGTGGGCGTAGTACCGCAAAATGAAGAGAGTATTTACACACCGAAAACACTGGCAGAAATTAAACAGGTTACCGGCGCAATACTGGCTATTGACGGGGTCATTGATGCGGATCTTATGTCCTTATCCACCGTGGATAACATCACTCAGGCCGGCCCCGGAACAATCCGGTTTGAATGGTTGATGGATAAGGCACCTGAAGATACAGCCGGTGCTGAGCGAATTAAAGAACATATCGAAAGGTTGCCGTTACTTTACGACACGCTGGTGGCTGAAACTGGCAAGGCTGCGGCGATTTACGTACCCATCGCAGATAAAAATGAAAGCTACCGCATCGCAACGGCTATCCGTACTGAAATTGATAAAACGGGGTCGGAGCAGTCATGGTATATCACCGGCTTACCGGTTGCTGAGGACCAGTTCGGTGTCGAAATGTTTGTGCAGATGGGGATTTCTGCGCCGCTGGCCGGCGCCACAATATTCTTCCTGCTATTCCTTTTCTTCCGCAACCTGCCACTTATCATTGCGCCAATGATTGTTGCTATGGTCACGGTCATTGTGACCATGGGCGTGATGATTGGTATGGGATTTACTGTTCATATCATGTCGTCAATGATTGCTATTTTTCTCATGCCCATTGCTGTGGTGGATTCAGTTCATATTTTGTCGGAGTTTTCTGACCGTTATAAGCCCGGCGAGGATGCAGGCGATGTCATTAGCCGGGTGGTGTCCCATTTGTTTACACCGATGCTATATACCTCTGTGACCTCATCTGCCGGCTTCTTTTCGCTGATGTTAACGCCAATCCCGCCCGTGCAGATTTTTGGCGCGTTTGTGGGAAGCGGTATCCTGCTGGCGTTTCTGCTGACACTTATTTTTATGCCGGCTTACGTGTCGCGGATGAGTGAATCATCCTTAGCAAGGCTTCAGCAGGCCCTGCACGGTGATGGTCAGTCTCAGTCCGGAGTCGCCCGGTTCGCTGCAAATATCGGAAGGGCGGCTATGGCATGGCGTCGTGGCTGGATTTTCTTGTTTACTGTCCTGTTCGTTTTTTCTGTTTGGGGCATGACAACCATTCAGATTAACGATAATCCGGTACGCTGGTTTAAAGAAAATCATGAAATTCGTGTGGCAGATCGCGTACTGAACGAACAGTTTGCCGGTACCTATAATGCTTACCTGGTATTAACAGATAACCGTCCGGTACCGGACGCCGAATCCCTGCTGAGTACTCCTGTACCTGCATCATTGAGCACCTGGCGCGAAGACACGCTGAAAAAGGTCACTTCTTCTGATAGCGCCGATGCTCTTGAAGCGCTGGTCTTTGCCATTGATGATGCGTTGTTTGCCGCAGAAGATGATGAAGCCATTGAATGGCTTGAGGGGGCAATGAGTAAAACTGAACTGGCTCTGTCTGCCAGCAAGACGTTTCAGTCTCCGGATTTATTAAATCAAATCAGTGAACTGCAAGGGTACCTGAGTCAAACCGGTTTGACCGGTAAATCAAATTCACTCGCTGACGTGGTGAAAGTAGTTAACCGTGAACTGAGAAGTGGTGAAGACACTGACTACACTCTGCCTGATTCTGAACAGGCTGTGGCGCAAACATTGTTGCAATATCAGTCGTCACACCGGCCCGGGGATCTCTGGCATTTTGTGACCCCTGATTTCAGACAATCCCTGCTCTGGTTACAACTCACCAGTGGTGATAACCAGGCAATGACTGCAGTAACAGAGAAAGTTGCATCCTGGTTTGCAGACAACCCGTTACCTGAGGGTATTGAATACCACTGGGCAGGCAAAGCTTATCTGAATGTGGTCTGGCAGGACAATATGGTAAAAGGCATGACAGAAAGTCTGACCGGTGCGTTTGTCATGGTGTTCATTATGATGGTGGTGTTGTTCCGCTCTCTGGTCTTCGGCATGCTTGCCATGCTGCCGCTTACCATCACCATTTCATTGATTTACGGCATGATTGGTTTTATTGGTAAAGACTATGATATGCCAATCGCTGTTTTATCAGCGCTGACACTGGGCTTGTCTGTTGATTTCGCTATTCACTTTCTGGAACGTGCCCGCGCAATTTATAACGAAACCGGGAACGTTGATATCACTTTGCAGGCAATGTTTGGCGAACCCGCCAGCGCGATCACCCGCAACGCGCTGGTTATTGCACTTGGATTTACCCCGCTTCTGTTTGCACCACTTGTGCCCTACATCACGGTAGGCATTTTCCTGGCGGCTATTATGGCAATTTCAGCACTGGTCACTTTACTGGTGCTGCCTTCCGCCATGAGCCTGCTGCGTCGTTTTGTGTTCCCCGGATAACGGAGAGATTTTATGTTTATTGGTCAACAGTATTTTAAACACGTCAGGGTGTTATCGTTCGCTATTATGTTCACCTTGCCGGCAGCTTTTGCCACCGCTGAGTCTGTGGATGTCACCGCCTTAATAACGGCATCGGAAAAAGCAGCCTATTATGCGGGAGATGACGGACGGTCAGACGCCAGAATGATGATTGTGGACGGGCAGGGACGTAAGCAAATGCGTCAGTTCACTATTTTGCGAAAAGATGTTGCCGACAATGGCGATCAGAAAATGATGGTGTTTTTCAGTCGCCCGGCAGATGTGAAAGACACGGTTTTTCGTGTTGAGAAACATGCCAGCCTGCAGCAGGAAGATGACCGGTGGTTATATCTGCCGGCCCTGGATCTGGTCAAGCGGATTTCCGCCGGAGACAAGCGAACCTCTTTCACTGGTTCCCATTTCTTCTATGAAGATGTATCCGGACGGGCAGTCAGTGAAGATCACTTCACGCTGCAAAGCGAAACCACTGAGCGTTATATCTTAAAGGCAAGTCCGAAAACACCTGATTCTGTGGAATTCAGCTATTACGTCGTTGAAATTGATAAACAAACCACGTTACCGGTGTTGATTAATTTTTATCGTGGAAACGATGAAAATTATCGCCGCGTTGAAGCTGTGTCTGTGGAGACTATACAGGGTAAGCCCACCGTTACCCGCTCTAAGGTAACGGATTTGGCGTCAGGCGGTTACACCCTGATGGAGTTCAGAAATGTGAGTTATGACCTTGGACTGGATGATGATATTTTCAGTGAACGGAGCCTTCGTACACCACCTGTTCAGTGGCTGAAATAGTATGAACAGGCAAGCTACCGTAGCACTGGCACTGTGCCTGATGTCCGGGTTAACCACAACGGGTTACGCGCGGCAGTTCGCGGAAGAGCAAAGCGGTCAGGATGATCTGTGGGAAGACATGGGGGATTGGGATGAAACGGTATCGCCATTCAACTGGTCCGGCTTTCTCGATGTTGCCGGCGGTACCCGGTTGCAGAGCGATCCTTACCATCCGGACAATACAACGCTGGCCGATGTGAGAATGCAGTTGCAGGGGGCGTACACGTTTTCTGAATCAAAAGTCAGCTTTCGCGGCGATGCGTTGTACAACGGTGCGGAAGATAGCTGGCAGTCTCAAATCAGGGAATTGTACTGGCAGGGTAACTTAGGATTTTTGGGAGAAGCCGGCAAATCTGTCGACGTAAAAGCTGGTCAGCAGATCCTTACCTGGGGAACCGGCGACTATTTGTTTCTCAATGATTTGTTCCCGAAAGATTATCAGTCCTTCTTTGCCGGGCGGGACGATGACTATTTGAAGTATCCCTCGCTGTCCATGAAAGTGAGTGGTTACTTCAATGTTTTGAATGTGGATGTGGTGATAACGCCTGAGTTTGAACCTGACAATGGCATCAGCGGTGATATTTTTTCTTACTTTAATCCGCAGACCGGTGGAAACACATCAGACAGACTGTCGGTCAGTAATGAAAATACACCTGATAAACCGGAATTTGCACTGCGCCTCTACCGGACCCTTGCCGGTACTGAACTTGCGGTATACGGTTACAAAGGTTTCAGTAAATTGCCGCAAGCTGCTGATGTGGATGGCATGCCCCGTTACAGCGAACTGTCAGTGACCGGGTTCAGTGCAGTACGTGCCGTCGGACCTGGGCTGGGTAAACTGGAATACGCTTTTCACGATGGTGAAGATACATCGGGTAATGATCCCCGTTTGCCCAATGATCAAAGCCGCTTTCTGGTGGGGTATGAGCAGGAGCTGATAGCGAATCTGACCGGGGGGATCCAGTGGTACACAGAGCTGAATCATGACCATGAAGCACTGATGACCAATTCGCTCTGGCCACAATATGAACCGTCACAAAGGCGTCATGTGTTCACCACCCAATTACGCTATCAAGCCTGGCGGCAAACCTTATCGTTGCAGGCTCTCAACTTCTATTCGCCTACTGACGGGGATGGCTATCTGCGTCTGAAAGCAACCTGGTCACCGGTGGATACCTGGCAACTGGGCGGCGGGCTGAACCTGTTTTATGGTGACGAACCACATACCTTTTACAGTCAGTTCAGAGATGCCTCTAACGTCTATGTCTCATTTCGCTACTATTTCGGAGAATAATTATGTCAGCAGAACGTGCTCTTACAGCTTTCGCAGGCTTTATGGTGTTATTAAGTGTTTCACTCACGTACTTCGTCAGCAGCTATTTTGTGTGGTTTACGGTTTTTATCGGTGCAAACCTCTTTCAGCAGAGCTTTACCGGCTTTTGCCCTGCAACTATTGTGTTAAGAAAATTCTTCGGCTTCAAAACGGAGAAAGAGCTGGCTTTTGCTGCCGGTCATAGTAAGTAGCCGGCCCCGGTTTCCCGCACCTTTAAAGCACCATGCCTTTGCATGGTGTTTTTTGAGTTATCCGCCCTCCTGTCTCTGTTAATCCCCTGTCTGACGAAAATTATCCATCGTGATATTGATTAGCATGCTAACTATATGTTTAAATGGTTAGCATGCTAACTAATTGGATGTGCAGTGCAGATGGAAAACAATATCGGATGGTTACTGAGTCGTGCGGCGTTTGCCTGGCGGCACGCCGTAGACCACTACATGGCGGATCTTGGCCTGACTCAGTCCCGCTGGATCGCCATGCTACATCTCGACCGCACCGGTGAAGGATGCAGCCAGAAGGAACTGGCCGGTGATATAGGCATTGAACAACCTTCGCTGCTACGCACGCTGAATTTGTTAGAAGAGGCCGGGCTGATACTAAGAAAGCCTTGTCCCGATGACGCCAGACGAAAAACCCTCTGGTTTACCGAAAAGGGCAGAGAACTCATGCAGGCCGTTGAGGCCAGAGCATTTGAGGGCCGTCAGCAGATGCTGCGTGGCCTGTCTGATGAAGAACGGTCAGTCTTTTACGTTCTGCTGAGTAAAGTCATCAATAACGCAAACCATATTTCTACTCCGGAGAATTCATGACTGCAGATGCACAATTTAACCGATGGATGCGCGGCGCATTAGTGCTGTTCATTGCCATTTGTGCTTACATTTTTATTGCCGATTTCAATATTCCCATGACACCTCATTCCATGGTGCAGCGTCCTGTTGTGACTGTGGCACCCAGAGTGTCGGGTGAAGTGATCAGCGTAGCTGTGCGAAACAATCAGCTGGTCCGTAAAGGGGACGTGCTGTTTAAAATTGACGGTACTGACTACGAACTGGCGGTGGAAAAAGCCCGCCTGGCGCTGCGGGAAGCGCAGCAGACTAACGACAATTTGCACGCCCAGCTGGCCGAAGCTCAGGCAAGTATTATCGAAACACAAGTTACCCTTGCTGAAGACAAACGTGAGCATAAGCGATTGGCCTCATTAGCCAGTAAAAATCTGGTCAGTACCCAACTGGTTGATCAGAAAATGGCTGAAGTTGAAGCCGCCGGGGCGAGACTGCAGGCTGCACAGGAGCGTAAAAAAGCGTTACAGGTTGAGCTTGGTGATGAAGGGGAAGACAACCTCCGACTTCGTATTGCTTCAAATACACTTAAACAGGCTGAACTGGATCTGGCGCGTACCACTGTTGTAGCACCAGAAGATGGTGTCATTTCGAACCTGCAACTTTCGCCGGGCATTCAGGCTCAGGCAAATCAATCTTTGCTCTCGCTGGTGGTCACAGGTGAAGAACGTGTCGTTGCCGATTTTCGCGAAAAGAGCCTGAGTAAAATAGGTAATAGCGCAGATGCTCTGGTGGTATTTGATGCCCTTCCCGGGGAAGTGTTTCACGCTTCAGTAGTCAGTAAAGATTTGGGTGTGGCCACCGGACAACTTTTACCGGACGGGAAGCTGGCCGAACCGGACGTATCCGACCGTTGGGTACGTGATGCCCAGCGTGTCCGTGTGTATGTTGCATTAACCGACCAGGCATTGCCCGCCGATATGGTGAGCGGCGCACGGGCGACGGTGTTGCTGCAACGTCATGAGGACGGCATCTTTAACTGGATAGGCGCAGCGCAGATGAAGGTTGTCAGTCTGTTGCACTATATCTATTAAGATGGGTATCAGTAAATTGTCCGGTCTTATACTGAAAAAGCAGGGAGACCATCGCTTTATTAATTCTGCCGGGGATTATTCCCCGCAGGACCAGCGTCGGGTGTTGCGCATAGCCCTTGGCAGCTGCGCCGGATTTCTCATCAGTAAATACATGAACTGGCCGTACGGTGTATTTTTTGCTGTCTATCCCATGTTATTACTGGGAATGTTGCCTAAGTTCGACCGCCTGATTGCCTGGCAGTTCCTGGTAGGTGTGGCGGTGAATGTGGTGGAAATCTATCTGCTGAATGTGTTTTTCAAACATCATCCGGCTTTAATGATAATGGGTGTGTTTGCGGTATTTTTTGTTCATTTCAGGTTGATGGCAAAAGGTTCGCACTTTTTGCTCTGGGCCTCCGGGATAGTCACACTCTCAGTGTTGCTCCATTTTTCAAGCTATCCGGATGCATCACTGACCGATATGACAATGGCGGCATTCCTCGCCACGCTGATATCCGTTATTTCTGCAGCGGTGCTTTACTGGCTGATTCCTGAGACTGATCCTATCGCACCGCCACCACAGCATAACGTGACGTTTGCACAGATTAATCACCGCACGCTGATGGGGGCGATTCTGGCGACGCTGTCATTCGTTGTCTTTCAAATTTTCGATTTGAAAGATTCCCTGTCTGCGCAGGTAGCAACGGTACTCGTGCTGTTTCCCATGACCTTCCGCGGCTCGCTGGAAAACTCCATGAAGCGGGCGAAAGGCGTAGCCTTAGGGTGTGCGCTGGGTATTACCGTACAATTATTGATGTACGATCTGATCCGCTATCTTCCCCTGGTTGTGATTGCGATGTTTATCACCGTTATGCTCACGGCACGGCTGCATCTGATTGAACGCACCGGTTCAGGTATGGGCTTTGGTGCCTTAACCACCATCGGCATTTTGTTCGGGCAGTATCTTCAGCCCAATTCAGACATGCTGTACAGCAGTATGTACCGCTTTTCCTCTGTCGTCGTCGCGCTGTCACTTCTTATGAGCCTGGCGTGGCTGCTGGATGGTTTTTTAAATCGATTCGCAATTACGCGAAATGTATGATGCAGTGATAATTTATTGAAGGAAAACAGTAATCTTGGAAGTAGCAAGCTTTACAGATTTATTCACCGGAGGCGGGGCAGTGTCAGCTGCTGTGGCGCTGGGACTGATTATTCTTGCAGGCCTTACGTCAATGATAACAGCTTCATTCGGTGTCGGGGGCGGTGTTATGTTGCTGGCGACCATGGCAACGGTTGTGCCGGTCGCCGCGTTGATCCCTGTGCACGGACTTGTTCAGTTAGGTTCTAACGGGAGCCGTTCGTGGCTGACCCGTTCGCACATCGACTGGGCCATGGTGAAGTGGTTCAGCGGTGGTGCGCTGGCCGGGGCTGTTGCTGCGTCTTTCATTGTGGTGCAACTGCCGCTAATCACCATTCAGTTTACTGTAGCGGGTTTTATCTTATTTTTAGTGTGGGGACCCAAACCGGCGAAAAGGGAGCTGAGCAAAACCGGCCGTTGCATTGCCGGTGCGCTGACGACGGTCGCGACTATGTTTGTGGGCGCGACAGGGCCGCTGGTCGCCGGGTTTGTGCACCGGAATACCGATAATAAGATGACCCTCACCAGTACGTTCGCTACCTGCATGACATTTCAGCATCTGCTTAAAGCCTTTGTTTTCAGCTTTGCCGGATTTGCTTTTTTTCAATGGTTGCCACTGGTAGTTGCTATGGTAGTCAGCGGCTTTACCGGCACCTGGCTGGGGTTGAAAGTGCTGAAAAAAGTGTCTGACGAACGCTTTGCCCTACTGTTTAAAGTTATCGTTACCATACTGGCTCTGCGCCTTATCTGGCAGGCAGTGATGTCGCTCTAACGCCTGCTGAGCGTCAGGCCGTATCGCCGGAGTTTTCTGTAAAGTGTTCTGGTGCTTATGCCAAGCACGTCTGCCAGCGTTTCCGGCGTACCGTCGAAGGCAGAGATGATTTCAGACATGTACGCTTCCTCTGCTTCTTCCAGTGTTTTTAATCGGAGCGGGCCGGACTCCTGTTCGCTTTCCGGTACAGTAAGATGGGAAGGTAAGTCCGCCGGTGTGATGTGTTCATCTACCGATAACAGAGCGGCTTGTTCGGTGACGTTGCGCAATTCTCTGATATTGCCGGGAAATGCATAACGGCTGAGTACGGACAGGGCATCTTTGTTAAAGGTCTTCTTCGTGTGCCCGGCTTGCGCCAGGAATTGCCCGCATAGCGCAGGAATGTCTTCCCTGCGCTGGCGTAGAGAAGGCAGGGCGATGGGAAAGCCGGCAATCCGGTAATAGAGATCTTGTCTGAATTCGCCTTTCTCAACCAGCTGTTTAAGGTTTTTGTGTGTAGCGCAGACCAGCCTGAAATCAGAGTGCTTCAGCTTCAGGCTGCCGACAGGACGGTAAGTTCCTGACTCCAGCAATCGCAGCAGCTTGACCTGCATACTCATGGGCACATCGCCAATTTCGTCAAAAAACACCGTGCCGCCACTGGCCACGTCAATGAGTCCTTTTTTCGACGATGATGCGCCGGTAAATGCCCCTTTCTCGTGGCCGAACAGCTCTGATTCAAATAATGACTCAGTCAGTCCGGTGCATTCAATGACTATAAACGGTTTGTCTTTCCGAGGGCTGCTTTCGTGAATAGCGTGAGCGACAAGTTCTTTTCCGGTGCCTGTTTCTCCCTGCAATAACACGGCAATGTCTGCCGGTGCTGCGCGGCTGATTTGATGCAGCATATTCCTGAAAGACGGCGCACTGCCAATGAGTTTCGCATTACCGGCACGGGGAGAAGCAAAGGTGATCTGCTCCAGCACCTCCAGGTAGCCAAGTACCATGCCATCTTCGTCCTCCACCGGCTTCATTGTGATCTGGCAATGAGAATCGCCTGTGCGGGTTTTGTGATTGTGTACCACTGAGCTTGGTCTTTGTGTACTTTTGCATTCAGCAAGCGGGCAGTCTTCTCCGGCTTGATCACAGGGTACAGCATTGTTGTGAGACACGCTGAAGCAGGTGCTTTTACCGGTGATGATGTGCTCTTCGTAAGTGTCGCGGTAGAGCTGATTAACCGCATGCACCACATAATCCGGCGTGATAAAAATCGCCGGTTTATCAATCGCATTGATCATCGACTGAATAATAGAAATGTTCACGTTCATGCCCCCTCGCCAAGTTATGACAATTATGTCACAGGGTGTGACAAAAATGACCTTATTTTTCCGGTGAGAAAGCTTGCGTTGGATCAAATAGCGGCCTGTTCGAAGGGTGTAAGGTAGCGGCTATGAAATTTGCGATGTATCCGAAGTCGTCCGGTGGCTCAAACATCCCTGTTGTGTTCGTTATTCACGCTTTCTGCGCACAATAATTGCGGTTTTTGATTTATCTCACGCTTCTGTGATTGCCAACGTTACTCTGTGGCACGACTTCTGCTCTGCCAGTGATATTAAATTCGGCTACATCGTCGACATTTCGCCAAATTACTAATTAATCGGGAGATGTTCCTAATGAGCGATACATTACTGGAGTTATCGCGCTGGCAGTTTGCATTGACTGCTATGTTCCACTTTATCTTTGTACCCCTTACCTTAGGTATGACTTTCCTGCTTGCCATCATGGAATCGGTTTACGTGATGACCGGCAAGGAAATCTACAAACAGATGACTAAATTCTGGGGTAAGTTGTTCGGGATAAACTTTGCGATTGGTGTGGCTACCGGCCTCACCATGGAGTTCCAGTTCGGTATGAACTGGTCTTATTATTCACATTACGTGGGTGACATTTTTGGCGCGCCGCTGGCTATTGAAGGCCTGATGGCGTTTTTTCTTGAATCAACCTTCGTCGGACTGTTCTTCTTTGGCTGGGATCGCATGTCAAAAGTGAAGCACCTTATGGCTACCTGGCTGGTGGCTATCGGTTCTAACTTTTCGGCGCTTTGGATCCTTATCGCCAATGGCTGGATGCAAAACCCTGTGGGCGCTGACTTCAATGTTGAATCTATGCGGATGGAAATGACCAGCTTCGCTGACGTTATTTTTAATCCGGTGGCACAAGTGAAGTTTGTACACACTGTTTCTGCAGGCTATACAACAGGCGCAATGTTCGTGCTGGCTATCTCCAGTTATTATTTACTGAAACACAAGCATGTTGCGTTTGCCCGCCGTTCTTTTGCTATCGCTGCGAGCTTTGGTCTGGCGTCTGTGTTGTCAGTCATTATTCTGGGCGATGAAAGCGGATACGAAATTGGTGACGTTCAGAAAGTGAAACTCGCCGCTGTTGAAGCAGAGTACGAAACCCATCCTGCGCCTGCGCCATTCACCATCTTTGGTATTCCCAACGACGAAGAAGAGCGCATGGACTATGCCATTCAAATTCCGTACGCCATGGGCATCATCGCCACCCGCAGCTTTGATGAAGAAGTTACCGGCATCAAAGATTTGAAAGAGCAGCACCGTGTTCGCATTTTATCCGGTGTGCAGGCATACAAGCACATGGAAGCAGTGCGTGACGGTTCAGCCACGCTGGCTGAGCAGGCGCTGTTTGACGCGAATAAAGAAAATTTGGGTTACGCCATGCTGCTGCAACCCTTTACGCAGGATATTACACGGCCTACACCTGAAGCGCTTGAGCGTGCCGTGGATTACAGTATTCCGCCTGTTGCACCGCTGTTTTATTCCTTCCGCTTAATGGTACTGGCAGGGTTTTTAATGCTGGCTCTGTTCGCGGCAGCGTTCTGGTACAGCACTAAACACCGCATTACTCAGCCCCGCTGGTTACTGAAATCAGCCCTCTACGGTTTACCTCTGCCCTGGATTGCCTGTGAAGCAGGCTGGTTCGTCGCCGAGTTTGGTCGTCAACCATGGTCTATTGCAGAAGTACTGCCGGTCCACGTGTCTGTTTCCAATCTGAGTGTGGGTGATGTGGTATTCACCATGGTGGGCTATACCTTGTTCTACACCGTGATGTTCATTATCAGCTTCTACCTGATGAAGAAATTCGCCAAAAAAGGACCGGTTCCTCCCGGCGATGAACAGGATGAAGCAAGCGTAATTGGTTTAACTGAAAAAGGAGCAAACGCATGATCGATTATGAAGTGTTGCGGGTGATCTGGTGGGTCCTTGTCGGCGTGTTACTGATTGGCTTTGCCATTACCGACGGCTTTGATTTAGGTGTAGGTTCGCTGCTGACGATTATCGGGCGTACCGACGAAGAGCGCCGGGTGATGATTAATACCATCGGCCCGCACTGGGACGGCAACCAGGTGTGGTTCATTACGGCCGGCGGCGCTATTTTTGCTGCCTGGCCAATGATTTATGCCACTGCGTTCTCCGGCTTTTACATCGCGTTATTTCTTACGCTTGCTGCGTTATGGATGCGCCCCATCGGTTTTGACTACCGTAGTAAACTGCCGGGTGCAAAGTGGCGTCAGCGTTGGGACTGGGCGTTGTTTGCCGGCGGTTTTGTTCCGGCACTTATCTTTGGTGTTGCGTTCGGAAACCTGCTGCAGGGTGTTCCTTATGAATTTGATAATACGTTGAAATCCACCTATACCGGCTCTTTCTTCGGATTATTGAATCCCTTTGCCATCCTGACCGGTCTGGTATCCGTTGCATTACTGCTTAATCACGGAGCAACCTGGTTGCAAATGAAAACAGACGGTTTTGTTGAAGTGCGTGCCCGTGCTACCTCAGTGATCCTGTCTTTGGTGACTGTGGCGTTATTTATTCTGGCCGGGGTGTTTGTAGCCTTCGGTATCGACGGCTACGTGATGAACTCTGTGGCAGACACTTATGCCGTCTCAAATCCGTTGCATAAAACAGTGATCACTGAAACAGGTGCGTGGATGAACAACTATGGGACTTACCCCTGGATGATCATTGCACCGGCACTGGGTATTGCAGGTGGCCTGGCGTGCGCGGCCTTTTCAAAAGCAGGCCGTGCGGGATGGGCATTTGTGTCCAGTTCTGCCATGATAGCCGGCGTTATTTTAACGGCGGGGTTCTCAATGTTCCCGTTCCTGATGCCAAGCAGCACCATGCCGGATGCAAGTCTGACAATGTGGGATGCCACATCCAGTGAAATGACATTACGTGTGATGTTCTTCGTAGCCTGTGTATTTGTACCCATCGTACTGTCTTACACCATCTACGGGTTCTACGTGATGCGTGGAAGAGTTAAACAATCTGATTTAGATAAATCTCACGCGATTTATTAGGAGGCATTATGTGGTATTTCACCTGGATCCTTGGCATTTTACTGGCTTGCTCATTTGGCATTATCAATGCCATGTGGCTGGAGTCTACCGAGAACATGGACCGCCCTGATACTGAAGAATAAGGGATAATTTGAGTCGTTCCCTCTCACTCACCAGCTGGTTTCAGCAATCCGTTGCCACCGGAAATCCTGCTCCCCGCAGGGCTCTGGTGGCGCTTACTGTCCTCCACGTTTTACGTGATGCTGCGCTCATTGCGGCATACTGGGGTTTTGCTGCCATGGTGTCGCAGTGGATCATTGACGGGGTTGCCGCTTCGTCCTCACTGTTATGGTTTACTGCAATTTGCCTTGCCGGCGTGTGGCTGAGTCAGGGCTGCAGCATCTGGTTGAATCACCACGGCAGACTAAAACTGCTCTTTCGCTTACAGCAACAGCTATTGCGCACATTTGGCCGTCAGCAACATGCTTTAGTGCGTCAGCATTCAACCTTTCACTGGCAAACCTTGTGGCAAATGCACATCCCTGCTGTGGTGAACTGGCATTTTGATTACCGTGTTCAGCAACTGGTGGCGGTGGTAGTGCCGCTTTTTGCTCTTGTGGTCATTTTCAGTGTCAGCATAGTTGTGGGCGGGAGTTTGTTGATCACTTTACCCATTGTACCGCTGTTTATGATACTGGTTGGTAAAGGTGCCGCGGTATTGCACCGCAAGCATTTTATTGCTCTTGAGCGGCTGGGGCGGCTGTTTACAGACCGGATATCCGCGTTGCCGCTGTTGGCCATGTTTAACGCCCATGATGCACAGGCCAGACGTTTAGACACTGCTGGCAAAAGCTTAAGAGAGCGCACCATGAAAGTGGTCTCGGTGGCGTTTTTGTCTACTACCGTACTGGATTTTTTCTCCACCCTCGCCGTTGCGTTAATTGCTGTGTATATCGGGTTTACATTGCTTGGCGAGTTCAATTTAGGCGAAACAATAGACCTTCAACAAGGTTTGTGGCTCTTATTAACGGCCCCTTTGCTGCTTTCTGAGATGAAGAAGCTTGGGCAGTTTTATCATCAAAAAGCGCAGGCTGAGTCTGCCATGGAGGCGATTCAGGATTTATTACAGGATTCCCCGCCGGACGAAGTGCCCGCAAGCCATGGCGAAGTGCCAGCAACGAGGGACGAAGCTGCACCCATCACACTAGCCGGAGAGCTCACCCGTTCGCCTGCGTTAAGCGCAAATACACTTACCATCAACACCGGTGACTGGATCCGGTTAAATGGTGCATCCGGTGCAGGAAAAACCGTGCTGATGGAGTTACTGAGCGGTCAGCGCCCGGGATTAGCAAAGCCGGTATCAGATTACGTTCTGCTCACGCAAACGCCGGTTATTCTGCCGGGCACGGTAAGAGAGAACCTGTGTCTGGCTATGACCTGTTCTGACACGCAGTTACTTGCGGTACTGGACAGTGTGGAACTGGGGGCCTGGATCACTATGTTACCTGCGGGACTGGATACGCCAATGGGTGAGCATCCGCCTTTATCCGGTGGTCAGGCGCAGCGGCTGGCCATTGCCCGGTTGTTACTCCGGCAAGCACCGGTGTGGTTTCTGGACGAACCCACCGCCCATTTGCCCCAGTCTCAGCATGAAGCGATTTGTCAGATTATCCATCGTAACTGTCAGCATGCAACTGTCATCTGGGCATCGCACAAGCCATTGCCATCTGACTGGTTCAGCGCGCACTGGCTGATAAAGGATGGACGTGTTTTCCATACCGCAAGCGCAGAATTATCCGGAACAGAGGGTGAAACAACAGGAGCAGACGAATGAAGCAAATCCCTGTAGTCAGCTTATTGCTTGCCATTGCTCACACCAGTGCCGGACTGCTCATTCTTATATTCTCAAGCTGGTTCATTGCGGCCTGCGCACTGATGCCGGTTAACTTCAACTATATGCTGCCGGCAGTCATCATCCGCGCCCTGGCGCTGGTACGAATTGGTGCCGGCTACGGACACATGTGGCTGGCGCATCACGATTTGCTGGGACGTACCACGGTGCTTCGCAGTGAACTGTTCAGCAAGCTGAAAGACCATGTTTTACATGAAAAAGCGGGCGATGTGGAAAAGCTTGCCGCCCAAACTGAATTGTTGTCATCGGTATGGGTGGGATGGGTTGCCCATAAGGCAAGCGCGGTTGTGCTGGTTATTCTGGCAACGGGCATTGTCACGCAACTGGCGCTGCCCGGCACGTTGGCGATGCGGGTCATGGCGGGCCTCTGGCTCGTACTAACATTGTGGCTTGTAGTGTACGGACTTAATCAGTCAGCGAAACAAACCGCTGAAGAAAAGCGTTTCCGGTTCGATTCAGAGCATTTCTTTAACAGCAGCAGTTTGTGGCATTTATCTGTTAATCGTCGCAACCCTCATTTTGCCTCTGCTCCCGGGCTGGACAAAGTGTGGCGTTATCAGTTTGCCACGGACGTAGCCGGGCAATGGGCATTATGGTTGCTGCATGGCTGTGCTATCCTGGCGCTGGTGGCCTTGTTTGCTTTCAATCAGGATAAGGGATTTGGCGACCCGGCATCACTGATTGTTCCCATGTTGCTACTGAGTATTACCGACTGGCTCGGACGGTCAGTGACGACTGCCGCACACCTGGGGCGCTACCGCCAGGCGAAAAGTGCGTTGGCTCAATCAGGAGCCATAGCCTTGCCGGCCATTCACGACACCCAACCCCGGGGGCAAATTCAACTGGAAAGCTTTCAGGCTGTAAATGTCTTGTCAGGTATCGATGCAACTTTGCCTGTTAAAGGTCTGGTTGTGTTATCCGGGCCCTCCGGCTGCGGTAAGTCATCGTTACTTAAAGCACTGGCCGGTCTGGTACAGGCGAAAGGTGATTTGCGTTTTGATGGTGATATTGTGCCGGCCGGCAGACGCAAGGGGTGGGTGTATGCTGAGCAGTCGCCGGTATTGCTGGAGGCCACATTAAGAATGAATCTGGTGCCGGATGAGTCTGTTCAAAGCGACCGGGCACTGAATAATGCGCTTTCTCAATTCGGTCTGGGGCACTTCTCACAACTGGACGAGTGGCTGGGACAGGGAGGCAGAGTACTCTCCGGTGGCGAGGCAAGACGTGTATCGTTAAGTCGGACTTTGCTTGCTTCGCCAAAGGTCTGGCTGGTTGATGAGCCGTTTGAAGGGCTGGATACCGGCAATCAGCAATATGTCGCCGCCGGGCTGACTGCGGCGGCAGAAAATGCGCTGGTGATTATCGCTACCCATGTCACACCGGAAGATATCCGGTGTTCTGCAGACCAATGGATTGAAATGTAACAGGTTTGCCAGCAAACTGGGGGCAGCTTTTAATAAAACTGCCGGAGACGCTTTTGCATTCCCACGATCATTATCACGGACACCACCACGGGCATCATCATGTCAGCGACGGGCAGCGCATCGGCTGGGCGTTCTGGCTTAACTTTATCTTCACGATCATCGAATTTATCGGCGGCTGGCTCACTAACTCCGTGGCAATTATGGCTGATGCCGTTCACGACTTAGGGGATTCGCTATCCATAGGCCTGGCCTGGTATCTCAGCAAAGTAGGGCACAAAAAAGCCGACGAACAATACACTTATGGTTACAAGCGCCTGAGTTTGCTGGGCGCGATGATCAATGGGCTGATTTTGATTGTGGGTTCCGTTTGGGTGTTATCGGAAGCCATTCCCCGTTTGTGGGCACCTGAAATGCCCGTGACTGAAGGCATGATTGCGCTGGCGATTTTAGGGATCGTGGTCAATGGCGTAGCCGCTTACAAGCTGTCTGGCGGAAACACGCTTAATGAAAAAGTACTGAACTGGCACTTACTGGAAGATGTACTCGGGTGGGTTGCCGTACTGATCGTGGGTATTGTGTTGCAATTCGTAAACTGGCCGGTGCTTGACCCTCTACTCTCGGTGCTGTTTACCCTGTTTATTTTGTTCAATGTAGGCCGCTACGTTTATCAGACAGTACGCTTATTTTTACAGGGCAGTCCGGATGCTAAACAACAGCAGGAAATTCACTCTGCATTATTATCTGTTGAACACGTCAGCAACCTTCACCATGTCCATTTCTGGTCTCTTGACGGCGAACAGCATGTGCTGACTGCTCACATTGAGCTGGCCTGCGACGTGGATGCCGCCACAGCCCGGGCCCTTAAAAAGCAAATAGACGACAAGCTCTCCGGATTTAATCTGGCACATACCACCATTGAACTTGAAATGCCCGGTGAGGTCTGCCGGGATACTGATGACCATGACCATGACCATGACCATGACCATGACCATGACCATGACCATGACCATGACCATGACCATGACCATGACCATGACCATGACCATAAAGATTGATTTGCGAAAATAAAACAGAGAAAAGGCGCTGATTAGCGCCTTTATCATTTCTGCAGTTTTCGGTGTGCTCTTTAGCTGGCGGCAACTAGCAGGTATGCTGAGTATGTTTCCTCAATACAACGACAGGACGAATAACGATGACAAAAACCGAACCTATGGAAACGACGTTTGACGTGCGCTTTTATGAAACAGACGGGCTTGGTCACGTGGGTAACACCGTGCATGTGGGATGGCTGGAAGCCGCAAGAGACCCTTTATTCCGGCTGTTTGTACCAGACCTGGACTTAACCGCCTGGCCACTGATTCTGGCCAGCTACAAGGTCGACTTTCTGAAGCAAATTTATTATGGAAAATCCGTCACCGTGAAAACATGGGTAGGGCGCCTGGGGAGCAGCTCTTTTGATGTGTATCAGGAGATCTGGCAGGAGGGTGAGCACTGCGCAACGGGAACGACCACTATGGTGCATTTCAATTACAACACGCAAAAAGCCGAACCTGTTCCTGATGCAGTAAGGGAAAAGATGCAGAATTGGTTGAAGGACTAGTCGATGTACGGAAAAGACACAGATTTTATTACGGTAACAGACGACGTCCTGTCACCGGAGCTATGTAAAGATATCATCGCCGCATTTGATGGCAGCGCTAACCTTGCTCCCGGCAAAACCGGCGGAGGGATTGATACTGACAAAAAGCGCAGCACAGATGTTTCCTTCACTCAGGATCCTGTATTCCAACCCTTTCACAAAGAGGTAATGACGAAGACGGGAAATGAACTGTTAAAGTATATTGATGAGTATTTCTTTGCGCTGGTAGGGCCCATTGGCCTGACAGTGAGACATCCGCAAACCGGGCAACCGGTGAAGCTTACCGGCGACAACTATGCGGAAGTGGGGCGCCCGAATCTGGCCAATATGGTGAATTATTTGTTCAGGATCGGAGATATCAATACCCAGCGTTATAAAGCCGCAGAAGGGGGGTACCCGTACTGGCATTCAGAAGTCTATCCGCAACTTCAACACAATGATGCCCTGCACCGCGTTATGCTGTTTATGTTTTACTTAAATGATGTAGAAGAAGGCGGGGAAACGGATTTTTACTATCAGAGAAAAAGTATCAAGCCGAAAGCGGGCAGAATGGTGATTGCACCTGCTCACTTTACCCATACTCACCGGGGCAATATTCCGGTGAGTAATGATAAGTACATCCTCACTTCATGGATGCTGTTCAACCGCGCTGAACAAATTTATACGCAGTAATTTCTGCGTATTATGCTGGCGGATCAGTACGCGGTGACGGAAACACCGGTCATACGGTAGCCCACTGAGGCGATATCGCCTTTCCAGCCTTCGGTAGACAGGGTGCCGGTTACCCAGATGGCGTCGTATAAATCTTCGATGGCGACGCCCTTTTCAAAGGTCACATGCACGATTTGGTTGGATGCCGGTGGTGGAACGTGAATACATGCGCCGAAATAGGGAACCAGTAAAAATTCTGTGGTCAGTTCGTCAGTACCTTCCAGCGGCACCACAAACCCCGGTATTTTAACCAGCTTATCATTGTACTTTTCAACCACTGGCGCATCAGGCTGCAATTGTGCCATGGTACTTTCGTGGCTGGCAACCGGCGGCGGAGCGAGTTCGTTAAAGCCCGGCGGGACCAAATCTTCCCAGTAAACCTCTTCAGGTTCGTTTGCCTGTGCTGGTATTGCCATGACTGAGATGATCAAAGTTAGCATTGCGGTGATTTTGTGTGATAAAGCCATAGTTCACTCTTGTCGTTATTACTGTGTCGCCGGAGGCAGCATTTCAGGATACAGATACTATTATCGCATGGATCCCTGAAGGGGAAAGTGCCGTTCAGCGATGGCTGATGCCTGATAGACGAAAGATACAAAAAAGCGGCGTGTCCTTAACGGATCACGCCGCTTTTCAGAGAAGCTGTTTTTTACAGCATCGGCTTCAGGAACCGGCCGGTATGAGACTGCTTCGCTTTAGCAATGTCTTCCGGTGTACCTTCTGCGATTATCTGACCGCCCCCTGAACCGCCTTCGGGGCCAAGATCGACAAGCCAGTCAGCGGTTTTGATAACATCCAGGTTGTGCTCAATGACCACGACAGTGTTGCCATGATCTCTCAGGCGGTGCAGTACAGCCAGCAACTGTTTAATATCATGGAAATGCAGACCGGTAGTCGGTTCATCCAGAATGTAAAGTGTCTGGCCGGTGTCCCGCTTCGACAATTCTTTTGCCAGTTTCACCCGTTGCGCTTCACCACCGGACAGCGTTGTTGCAGCCTGGCCTAAACGTACGTATGACAAGCCCACATCAATCAGTGTTTGCAGCTTACGGGCTATGGCAGGAATGGCGTCAAAGAACTCTCTGGCCTCTTCCACCGTCATTTCCAGCACTTCGTGAATGTTCTTTGCTTTGTACTGAATTTCCAGCGTTTCACGGTTGTACCGTTTACCTTTACACACATCACATGGCACATATACGTCTGGCAGGAAGTGCATTTCTACCTTAATGACACCGTCGCCCTGACAGGCTTCACAGCGGCCACCTTTTACGTTAAAGCTGAAGCGGCCCACTTTGTAACCCCGTGAACGGGCTTCCTGCGTTCCGGCAAATAATTCACGGATGGATGTAAAAATGCCTGCGTAAGTGGCCGGATTCGACCGGGGCGTACGGCCAATCGGGCTCTGATCGATGTCGACCACTTTATCCATCATTTCCAGCCCTTCCATGGTTTTGTAAGGAGCCGGCTCAGATGTGATGGCTTTATTCAGTTCGCGGTGCGCAATTTTAAAGAAGGTATCGTTAATCAGCGTCGATTTGCCTGAGCCCGATACGCCGGTAACGCAGGTCATTACGCCAACCGGGATCTTCAGGGTTACATCTTTCAGGTTGTTGCCTGAGGCACCTGTCAGCGTTAACCATTTATCATCTTTCGCACTGTTGCGCTTTTCCGGTACTTCAATTTTCTCACGACCAGACAGATATTTGCCGGTAAGTGAGTCTTCACTGTCAAGAATGTCCTGCATGGTGCCGGCAGCAATGACCTGACCACCATGAACACCGGCGCCGGGGCCGATATCAACAATGTAATCCGCCTCGCGGATAGCATCTTCATCGTGCTCGACCACTAATACGGTGTTACCTAAATCCCGTAGGTGCGTGAGCGTTTTCAGCAGGCGTTCGTTATCACGTTGGTGCAGACCGATGGAAGGTTCATCGAGTACGTACATAACGCCGACAAGCCCGGCACCAATCTGGCTGGCCAGACGGATACGCTGGGCTTCACCGCCTGAAAGGGTATCGGCACTGCGGGACATAGACAGATAATTCAGACCTACGTTAACCAGGAAGCCCAGGCGGTCGAGAATTTCTTTTAAAATCTTCTCGGCAATCTGCGCTCTTTGCCCGCTCAGGCTCAGTGTTTCGAAGAAATTAAAGGCGTCGGCGATAGACATATCTGCGATTTTCGGCAGATTGGTGCCTTCAATAAATACGTTTCGCGCTTCCGTACGCAGTCGTGTTCCGCCGCAGCTGTTACAGGGTTGCTGACTCAGGTTTTTAGCCAGTTCTTCCCTGACTGCATTGGACTCAGTTTCGCGGTAGCGACGTTCCATATTCGGAATGATGCCTTCGAACGGATGCTTGCGCTCCATCACATCGCCGCGCTCGTTAATGTACTTGAAGTTCAGCGACTTACCCTTTGAACCGTACAGCACCACATCACGTGCCTCGTCAGAAAGCTCGCGGAAAGGCGCTGTAAGGCTGAATTTGTAAGCATCGGCTACAGCTTGCAGCATTTGAAAGTAGTAGTAGCTTCGTTTATCCCAGCCACGGATCGCGCCGCCGGATAAACTCAGCTCGTCATTCGAGACCACCAGAACCGGATCGAAGAACTGTCTTGTTCCCAGTCCGTCACAAGTGGGGCAGGCACCGGCAGGGTTGTTAAATGAGAACAACCGTGGCTCCAGTTCACTTAAACTGTAACCACAATGAGGACAGGCAAAATTTGCGGAGAACATGATTTCGTCCGCGTCCGGCTCATCCATGTAAGCGACTTTGGCATTTCCGCCAGCCAGTTCCAGTGCTGTCTCAAAGGACTCTGCCAGACGAAGTTGCAAATCGTCCCGCACTTTAAACCGGTCGACCACCACTTCAATGGTGTGCTTTTTGCGCAAATCCAGTTCGGGTGGATCGGATAAATCACACACTTCGCCGTCGATGCGGGCCCGGATAAAGCCTTGCGCAGCAAGATTCTGCAATGTTTTGACGTGCTCACCTTTCCGCTCCTGAATAACCGGTGCCAGCAGCATCAGCTTGGTACCTTCAGGCATAGACAGCACTTTATCTACCATCTGACTGATAGTCTGGGCGTCCAGCGGTACATCGTGGTCAGGACAACGTGGTGTACCGACCCGCGCAAACATTAAACGTAAGTAATCATAAATTTCTGTAATGGTACCAACGGTTGAGCGGGGGTTGTGCGACGTCGACTTTTGTTCAATGGAAATGGCCGGTGACAACCCTTCGATGTGATCTACGTCCGGTTTTTCCATCATTGATAAAAACTGACGGGCATACGCCGACAATGATTCAACATAACGGCGCTGACCTTCAGCGTACAGTGTGTCGAATGCTAATGAGGATTTACCGGAGCCAGACAGACCCGTAATCACAACAAGTTTGTCTCTGGGAAGGGTTAAATCGATGTTTTTGAGGTTGTGGGTGCGGGCACCGCGAATTTCGATTTTATCCATTGAAGCCTGAGAATTGCCAAAAGAGAAAGTATGCCACAACGGGCACGAAAATTAATCATTAACTACGTTTAAGTTATTAGTCGGATCACACCCGGAGCATTATCAGACACTGGGCGAATGTTGGTTTTGTGTTACACTTCGCGGCCTGAGAAAGAGAAGCACGGGAACACACTTGAACGCACTTGAAGTTCGCGCCGCATTGGCACTGGCGCTGGTATATGTATTGCGCATGATGGGGCTGTTTATGGTCATGCCCGTGCTGGCCGTGGCGGCGATGGATTACCCTGATTATTCACCTTTGCTGGTGGGTTTAGCGATAGGTGGTTACGGACTGACTCAGGCAGCGCTGCAAATTCCCATGGGCATGATGTCAGACCGTTGGGGCCGCAAACCGGTTATTCTGCTCGGACTGTGTATTTTTGCCGCCGGCTCTTTCATCGCCGCATCAGCCGACAGTATGGTGATGATGATCGCAGGACGTATCCTGCAGGGGGCGGGTGCTATTGCCGGCGCAATTATGGCGCTGGCCACTGATGTGAGCCGGGAAACCCAGCGTGCCAAAGTCATGGCCGTCATTGGTATTGCCATTGGCTTCTCATTCTATCTTGCGGTGCTTGTAGGTCCCTTAATTGCTCAGAACTGGGGACTGTCCGGCGTATTTGGTGTCACCGGTGTGCTTGCTATTTGTTGTATGCCGCTGGTCAAATGGGTGGTGCCTGATGTCAGTATCAGCGCCAGCGGAGATACCCTTCCGCATGTGTCTGAAATCAAATCTCTGTTTGTTTCACCCCAGCTCTGGCGACTGAATGTCAGCGTGATGGCGCTGCATATGATGATAACTCTGTTGTTTGTTCAGTTGCCTGTTACTCTGACTCAGTTTGATATGACACTGGAGAGCCACTGGACGATTTATTTACCGGTATTGGCAGTTTCGATTATCGGTCTGATAGTGCTGATGGGGATCAGCCGCGGGCAAACGCCGAAATCCGTGGTGATTACCGCTGCAGCGTTGATGATGACCGCTTTTCTGATGCTGAATATGCAGGACCACCACATGTGGGTCGTGTTTGCAGCGGTCATCCTGTTTTTTACCGGTTTTAACTATCTTGAAGCCAGCCTGCCGGCACTGGTCTCTACTATTGCTCCGGCCGGGCAGAAGGGCAGTGCAATGGGCATTTATGCCAGCTTTCAGTTCTTCGGAGCGTTCCTGGGCGGTGTCTTGTCCGGCGTCGTGACTGACATCTGGACACCTAAAACCGCTTACCTCGCAGGCGCCACCGGTGCGTGTGTCTGGATGGTCATATTGTTTGGCCTGAAAGAAGTGATGAAGCTAAAGCGGCTTTCCATGCAGGTATCATTCGATAAGGTCGATCCTGCAGTACTGGAAACTGAACTGCATAAACTGGAAGGTGTCCATGAAGTGGTGGCTTCCCGTGAAGAAAGTGCAGTTTATCTGAAAATCACCAAAGCATTTGATACGTCGGCCGCGCGGGCGCTGCTGGCCAAATACGCCTGATGTTTCAGGTGTTCCTGTATTAATCCTGATTTCCGTTGCTACCGTATCCTGATTACTTTGCGGCGGTAGCGGATTACTGTAATGTATCCTGTTGTAATGTCCCTGATAGTTAAATGAGCGTATAGTTAAGTGTTCAGATTGGTTCGTAATTTTCTTTTGCTGGCATGTGTCTTTCAGCTTTCGGGCTGTGCTATTGATGTCAGTTCCTCCAGTTTCCTGCATCAGGATGCCTCCGCGTCCGGCCTTGATACCACTGCACTGAGTCAGGCTGTGAATAAAGATGAAGCGGCGATGACCATTACCACGGTAGAAATCGTGAATGGTGAAGAGCTGACACTTAAAGGTGTGGCTGTGGCGTATCCGGACCCTATCGTTAACGTTGTGTTGTTTGCCGACAATGGCATGACCATCAGTAAAAATTCTGCGCTGTTGCACGAATTCGGAAAGCTGCCGGCGAATGTGTTGTGGGTGGATTATCAGGGCATGGGGGCCAGCGATAAGGCCAAAAGAGCAAGAATGTATAATCTCAAACGGGATTCTCTGCTGGTATACGATTATGCCAAAGAAGTGTTCGCCAATGATTTACCCACGGTGGTACACGGCATTTCCATGGGGACTATTTTTGCCAGCTATGTAGCTGTGAAGCGGGACATCGACGGTCTGGTACTCGACAGTGCGATTAACAAAGTGAATGATGTTGTACAGAACATGGTACCGGACTGGACTAAAACATTCACCTTTCTAAAAGTGTCTCCGGAACTGGCGATTATCGAAAACGATGATTTTATCCGTCAGTTTGATAAGCCGCTTTTCCTGGTGGTAGGAGACAAAGACCGGACTACGCCGATCACGTTCAGCCGGGAGTTGTATGAAGTGTCACCCAGCACAGATAAGTGGATTTACGTTGTACCGGGCGGTAAGCACAACAAGTCTATGACATATCCCGATGTGAAAGGGCAGTACCGGATGTTCGTGCGCTCGCTGAAGTCCGGCAGATAAAGACTACGCGGCGCAACAGGCAAAAGAGCGGCATGGCCGCTCTTTTTCGTTTCAGGCTATTTTCTGAAGTTGGTTTCTGAGGTTGCAGCCCAGAATGCGAAGGCGCTGAAGATCCCGGTATTTACCTTCAGTGCTTCCGGCTCAACTTTATCCAGCGTATCGTTCTCAGTGTGGTGGTAGTCGAAATAATCACTGCCGTCCGGAGAGAAGTTAATCGCCGGCTGACCGGCTTCGCCCAGTGCACTCATGTCTGACTGGCCCTTAGCGTCGTTTTTGTCTGACATTCCCACACCGTAAGGTGCAAGGTATTCAGCAAAGTCGCGCACTTCAGACAGTGCCTGTGTGCCAACGCCCGGAGTCAGTTCGTAAATAGCGCCGTTACCAAAATCCCACTCTGCGCCAATGACGTGCTTATCCATATCATTCTTATGCTGTACAACATAATCTTTGGCTCCGTAGAGTCCGATTTCTTCAGCAGCAAACAGAATTACCCGTACAGTGCGGGCCGGACGCTGTGGTAACTCAGCAATATAGTGACCTGTCGCCAGCGTAATACCGATGCCGATACCGTCATCAATGGCTCCGGTACCCACATCCCAGCTGTCCAGGTGTGCTCCCAGCGTGACAACTTCTTCCGGGTGTTCACTGCCGGTCACATCGCCGATAACATTGGCGATGGTCGCTACGCGGCCCGTAGGTCCGCTGGCAGACGTATTGAGGGAAAACATGACCGGCTCATCACGGGACAGCATGTTATCCAGTAGATCTGCGTCGGGATTTGAAATCGCCACAGCAGGAATGCGTTTAATGTTTTCTTCGTATTGCATCACCCCGGTGTGAGCAAGACGGTTGTCATCGGTGCCTACTGAGCGTAACAGAAATGCTACAGCGCCTTTTTCAGCAGCAATTGAAGCACCGGCTACTCTGGCGCCAACGGCTTTACCGTAGCCGTGTCCGTCTTTGTGACGTTCCATGCGGTATGCCACATAGGCTATTTTGCCATCAAGAGAACCGGGTTTAGCGGCTTTCAGTGCGTCCAGCGTAGCAAACCGGACAACTTCAGCTTCGAGGGGTTTACCGTCTGTTCCCACACTGCCGCCAAGTGCCAGCGCTGTGACTTTATGCGGGTAAGGGGCTGAAATTGACGCGGTTAAATCGCCGCGGGTCCACAGCGGAACCTTACTTTCTTCAATCCATACTTTATCGAAACCCAGGCGCTTCATGGTGTCCTGAGCCCACGCGACAGCCTTTTCAGAACCGGGTGTCCCGGCAAGCCTGGGGCCGACTTCTGTGGTCAGAGATTCGATGATCTGATAAGACAGATTGTCCTGTCTTGCGTTGGTTTGTAATAAATCCAGAATGACTTTCTGATCGTCAGTGACTGCCTGACTTTGCAGAGGAAGCGCGAAACAGGCACCGGTGAGCAGTGCCAGCAGGGTTTTATTTTTCATTGTTGTTCCTGTGTAGCGGAAGCGGGTTGAGAACCCTACTTTAACGCCTGTTGTGTTCGCAATTCACGGCATTTACGACCGTTACGGCAATGCAAAGGATTAAAGGGGACCGTTACCCTGCCAGGGAAACACCAGGGGGACAAACCAGTATGTGACTGCGAAAACTATCAGAAGAAGCGGTGTGCCCAGCTTAATGAAATCGATGAAACGGTAACGGCCCGGCTCTACCACCAGCGTGACCACCGGCGAGGCCACAGGGGTTAGAAATGCTGCGGAGGCAGCAAACAATACCGTCACTGCCAGCGGATAAGGAGATACTCCTGCCTGCTCTGCAGCGGTGATGGCAATCGGGGCCATCAGTACCGCTGATGCGGTATTAGAAAGAAAGTTGGTGAGTACTACGGTAATAAAAAACAGCAGCACCAGGAGAACTTGCGGATCTTTTCCTCCCGCCAGTGTCATCAACATACCGACGATTATTTGCGTCCCGCCGCTGGTGTCCAGGGCTGTGGCAAGGGGAAGCATGCCGGCAATCAGTACCAGTGACTGCCAGTGTATCGCTCTGTAAGCCTCTTCAGCAGATAAGCACCGCCCTGTAACCGCCACCGCTACCAGCATCAGAACGGCGATGACCAGTGGCATGACATCGAACAACGAAATCAACACCATCACGGCAACAATTATGAGTGCCAGCGGCATTTTCTTATAAGCCGGTGCAACGTCATCTCCTTCTGAGGCCCGTTCAAGGACAACGAAGTCGTGGTTCTGATCTTTCAGCGCTTTAATGTTTTTCCAGGCGCCGGTCACCAGCAGGCTGTCAGACGGGGCCAGCCGCACATCTTCTGCAGCCGGTATGGCTTGCTGATTGCGGCGAAGGCCAATGACATCCAGGTGATACCTGTCGCGGAACCGCACATCCTTAATTGTTTTTCCTGCCAGCCTGGAATTCGGGTGAATAAGCACTGCTGTTGCACCAAGCTCCCAGTTTTCCTGTTGTTTCTGCGTTGCAGACAGTGTTACTGGCTTTAGCTGAAGTGAAGTACAGGCCGTGTGAAGTTGCTCCGGATCGCCTGAAAGATGAAGAATATCTTTTTCCGATAACACAAAACCGGCGTGAGGCGCCGTGAAATACTGATGTTGTCCGTTTTGATGGCGGGCAATGCCGATAATGCGGATGCCGTAACCGGTATAGAGTTCGCTCATCCCGACAGTCACGCCGTTCAGTGAGCTTCGGGCGCTTATCATCACATCAGTGATCTCACGGTCGCTGCGGTAATCTTCCATCAGATGCGCCAGTTTCCGGTGATAGATATTCGGAACCTGCGCGGCATCGTTCTGTGGCAGTAATTTGCGGCCTGCAAAAACGACAAAAATAATGGTGGCAGCAAGAATGAGGAGGCCGGGTAACGAGAAGGAAAAGAACCCTAAAGGCGCGTAGCCGGACTCACTGAGTCTCGCGCTGATCACCAGATTTGGCGGCGTGGCAATCAGTGTGAGCATTCCAGACACCAGTGCGGCGAATGACATGGGAAGCAACAGTGACGACGCAGGCAGTTGATTGCGTTTTGCAATACCGAGAATGACAGGAATGAAAATCGCCACCACCGCAGTGGAGCTCATGATGGCACTCAGAAAGGCGCTGGCAAGCATAATAATGGCCAGCAGGCCGTGTTTGCTCTTCTTGCCGGCAGACTGAATGATGTCGCCGGTGATACTGGCTACGCCGGTTTTATCCAGCATTTCACCGATGACCAGCAGACCGGCAATCAGTACAACCACGCTGTTGCCGAAGCCGGATACCGCCTCGCGGGCAGACATGATGCCGCTTAGGGTGAGGGCTGAAATGACCCCGATGGCAATAAAATCGTAGCGCACTTTATTGCTGAGCATGGCTGCTGCAGCCAGGGCTATCAGTCCGAATACAAACCAGGCATGAAGGGATGCGTCCAGTGCAAACACAGACTTATTCCGTGTGAGAATGAAAGAGTTCTCAGCTTACTCCGCACGTGCCTGTCTGAACAGACCCTGATATGCGCAGGATCAATTAAACCCTGAGTTCATCCGGTACACGGCATACTCGGGTGCCGGCAATATGATCATGAACACAGCGATGGTCTTTCCTGAAGATAAATGCAATGTTGATAAGGCCAAGTATGCCGCCAATAAAAGGCATGTTGGTGACAACCTGAACCGGCAGGAACCGCATCAGCAGAATACGGCCTAAACCTGCCTGACGGTCCTGTAAATCTTCTATCCTTATATTCAAAAAGCGCTTTCCTACCGTTTGACCGAAATGAAACAACAGGTATCCGTTAATCAGGATATAAATCAGAATGCTGTAAACAAGGCCGGTGACCACTAATGTCATATCGGGGTTTTCGAGGGCTTCAAGGCCTGTGTAGAAGAAAAACGGAAGGGATGCGAGTATCGAAATCACTATATCAATGACAGCCGCAGCAAACCTTTCTCCCCGTGATGCCAGACGTTCTTCTGTTGCTGCCTGTGTGACTTCCTCAAATTCTGCCATGAATGCTCCTGATGTTTTCCCGCGTGCTGTCAGGAGCACATAATGTCAGGGAATCGGATAAAAAACAAAAGGCCACAAAAAAAGGGCGCATGAAGCGCCCGAGGTATTCTCGCAAAAGAGAGCAGGAAACCATGAAAACGCTGGTAATGGGGTTACAGGGCTTCAGGTTTTCCCTGACAGCCACAATCCGGTGACTGTCGGAGTTATCATTTCACCCTTTTCAGCAGCCTTCGAGCGACTTTACCTATTTTGACTGATCTTTACCTTGAAGGCGGGCGTCCCACTGATTCCCGTTTAACAATAGTCGGGGTGTACTTGTAAGTGTCTTCTGATGTTGTTGTATTCCCGCTGGCATAGCCCAAAGCCAGTTCGGCGGCGCGGGCTGCCATCATTTCTATCGGGTAGCGCAGAGTGGTAAGTTTCGGGCGACAGTATTTTGCCAGCAGAACGTCATCATATCCGATCACAGACACCTGCCCGGGAATCTCCAGGTTGTGATCCTGCAACATAGACATCGCGCCGGAAGCCATGGCGTCGTTGTAGGCCATTATACCGGTAAACTCGATCCCCCTTGCCAGCAAATTCTGTACAGCCTGCTCGCCCCCTTCCTGGTCCGGCGTACCATATTCAATATGACTGTCGGGAACAGAAAGGCCGAATTCTGCCATCGCATTGCGTATTCCCTGTAAGCGCATGGCGGGGTCAGCAATTTGATAACGGCTTGAAATTACTGCCAGTTTGCTATGACCCTGTTTTATCATGTGTTCAGCCATGATCTGCCCGCCGGCTTCGTTATCCAGCCAGACGCAGCGGTTGGCGATTTCAGGAATATACCGGTTTATCAGCATGAACCCCGGGATCTGAGACGCAAACTGAATAATCTCTTCGTCCGGTAACGCTTTGCTGTGCACCACCATGGCTTCAACCCGGTGCTCCAGCAGAGTTTCAATTGCCCTGCGCTCTGTCGCCTGCTCAATAGAACCGGCACTGAGCAGGATCTGGACTTCCTGTTTACGGGTAACGGTTTCTATACCATGAGCCAGGGTGGCGAAGAAGGGATCATGAAATTCGGGGATCACAACGCCCAAAGATGCACTGCGCTTTGTTACCAGTGCGCGGGCATTGGCATTCGGCCGGTAGCCCATTTCTTCCATGATTTTTTTCACACGTTCCCGTGTGGCGTCGCCTACTTTGGGGCCGTTATTGATAACCCGTGACACAGTTGCCAGCGACACGCCCGCGGCGGTAGCGATATCTTTTATAGTTGCCATTGTGTAGCCAGTGCGGCCCTTGTACAGGTTTGCCCAGCGGAATTGTTCTACTAAATCACGCTTAGCTCACCGGATTAAGGGTAAATGTTTTCATTTATTTGCCGTCTATCTTATGAATATTTCAACCGATTGCATTAAAAAAATCCTGACGAATGCTTTCACAAAGGCAAAAATCCTTTAACAGAGCCTTTTCAAAAAGAGGGAAAACGTATACCCTATTTGTTGCGTATGTGTTAATATTTAACGTAAGCGTTGTGTGAATGACCGGATTTCAGGCACAGTAGGGCTTACAGAAACGATTTTCAGAGAATGTGATTTTGCCAAAGATAACTCAAGCCCCGTTCGGACAAGTAAATGACAAACCCGTCAGCTTGTTTACCCTGACAAATGCCAACGGAATGACCGTGAAGATCACCAACTATGGCGGCATTGTCACGGCTATTCTGGCGCCGGACAGAGACGGTAACTTCGCAAATGTTGTCGCCGGTTTTGAAAGCATTGACGACTACGTTAAAGATGGCGCTTTTTTAGGGGCACTCGTCGGGCCTTACGCTAACCGCATTGCAAACGGCCGTTTTGCTATTGGCGACACGGTGTACGAACTGGAGCAGAATTCAGGCACAAATAATTTACACAGCGCCAGCGCCGGTATTAACAAAAAGTTCTGGCAGGCTGCCACTCACAGCAACGATACGGTTGCTACGTTAACCCTGTCGCTGGATTGCGCTGACGGGGAAGGTGGCTTTCCGGGCACGCGGCACATTGAAGCTGTCTATGCGCTGAATAATGACAACGAAGTGCTGCTGACGATGACAGTAAACAGTACGGCGAAATCGCCGTTAAGTCTTACCAGTCACAGCTACTTCAATCTGGCCGGAAGCGGTGATGTGCTTGCCCATAAAGTGATGATTAATGCCGGCAGATTTACCCCGGTGGGACCTGAATTTGTGCCAACCGGCGAATTGCAGGTAGTCAGCGGTACACCTTTTGATTTCAGGAAATTAAAACCCGTTGGTCAGGATATCGGCGCAGATGATGCGCAAATACGCACAGGCAGCGGGTACGACCATAATTTTGTGCTCGATACTTTTCCTGCGGATGAAGATGAGCCTGCAGCGCAGGTTGTCGATGAAGCCAGTGGCCGTGTGATGACGTTATGGACTAACACGCCGGGCATTCAGTTTTACAGCGCTAATGGATTGAGTGGCGCATCCGGTGATACTGCAACATTTACCGATGACGGTGCCTTGTGTCTGGAACCGCAGGCATTTCCTGATACGCCTAATCAGCCGTCGTTTCCGCTTGGCTGGGTTGAGCCGGGGGAAGCCCATGTAACGCGTATAAAATACGGTTTTTCAACGCAATAATTATCCTCTTTCTTGTGATTACACAGGAAATATTTATTTTAAAAGGTTAAACGTTTACCTGATTTGTGCGGGTTTAGGGCACAAAAGGGTAGCAGAGTAATGAGAGAAGCAATGACAACAGCATTTGACCCGACCGACCATCCTCACCGCCGGTTTAATCCGCTGACGGGAGAGTGGGTGTTAGTGTCTCCCCACCGTGCAAAGCGTCCGTGGCAGGGCCAGAATGAACCGCCTTCAAATGAAGAGCGTCCGCAATACGACGAAACCTGCTATCTGTGTCCCGGCAATACCCGCGTGAACGGTGAATTGAACCCGGCCTATACCGGTACTTATGTATTCACGAACGATTTTGCTGCCTTGCAACAGGATACGCCGGATGCATCATCCGATGATCCCCTTTTCACTTTTCAGGCTGAACAGGGCTGCAGCCGGGTTATTTGTTTCTCACCCGACCACAGCAAAACCCTGCCTGAGCTCAGCGACGCAGAGCGTCTTGACGTGGTGAAATGCTGGGTCAAACAAACTGAAGAACTGGGTGCAGATTACACCTGGGTACAGGTGTTTGAAAACAAAGGTGCTCTGATGGGGTGTTCAAACCCTCATCCCCATGGTCAGGTGTGGGCACAGCATCATTTACCTACGCTGGCGGAAAAGAAACAAGCCCGCTTTACGGCGTATACCGAAAAATACGGCACCAGTTTATTGCTTGATTACGTGAAGCGCGAAACAGAGGCTGATGAACGGGTCGTTTGTAAAAATGATGACTGGGCTGTTGTGGTACCCTACTGGGCAGCGTGGCCGTTTGAAACACTGCTGTTACCCCGTTTTGAAGCCAGTTCACTGCTCGCTTTAACCGCCGGCCAGCAACATAGCCTTGCTGAAATCATTGGCAACATTACCACCCGTTACGACAACCTGTTCGAGACTTCTTTTCCTTACTCTATGGGCTGGCACAGTGCGCCATTCGATAATAAAGCCCATGGCGAATGGGGACTGCATGCGCATTTCTTCCCGCCGCTACTGCGTTCTGCATCGGTACGCAAATTCATGGTGGGTTATGAAATGATGGCTGAAGCCCAGCGGGATCTGACCCCGGAGCAGGCAGCGCAACGATTAAAAGATTTACCGGAAGTTCACTATAAGAAGGCACGAAGCCATGACTGATAACGCTCAACTTATTTCCGCTTTTGAAGCGGCTTTCGGCAGCAGCCCTGCGGTCACTGTACAGGCCCCCGGCCGTGTAAACCTGATAGGCGAACATACCGACTACAATGAAGGCTTTGTATTTCCGGCAGCAATTAACTTTGGTACCTGGATCACCGCCTCGCCCAGAAATGACCGTGTTATTGATGTGGTAGCGCTGGATTATGACGGTCAGCGTAATACTTTCTCTCTGGATAACATTGAGCATGTCAAAGAGGCGACCTGGTCGAACTATATTCGCGGTGTGTGTAAGGTGCTGCTGACCCGTTACCCTGATTTAAAAGGGGCTGATGTGGTGGTGACAGGCAACGTACCGCAAGGCGCCGGATTAAGTTCGTCGGCGTCATTTGAAGTCGCGATTGTTAAAATGTTCAAGGCACTTTACAACCTCGACGTAAACGGGGTCGAAGCTGCGTTACTCGGCCAGAAGGCGGAAAATACCTTTGTCGGTTGCTCATGCGGCATCATGGACCAGTTAATTTCAGCCATGGGCAAGAAAGATTCTGCCATGTTACTTGATTGCCGTTCTCTGGCTATTCAGCATACGCCAATCCCCGACAAGTACAGCATTGTCATCATTAACTCTAATGTGAAACGCGGTCTGGTAGACAGCGAATACAATGTGCGGCGTCAGCAGTGTGAAGCGGCTGCAGAAGCGCTGGGTGTGAAAAGCCTGCGGGAAGCCGATATGGCCATGCTGGACGCCGCGAAAGATAAAATGACAGAAGTGGTATACCGCCGTGCACGGCATATCATCACAGAAAATATCCGTACTCTGGCGATGTTTGATGCGCTCAATGAAGATCGCACCGTCGACGTCAGTGAGTTGATGGCTGCCTCACATGCCTCCATGCGGGATGACTTTGAAATCACGGTAAAACCTATCGATACGCTGGTAGAAATTGTCGGTGACGTTATCGGACAGCAGGGCGGTGTGCGGATGACCGGCGGCGGCTTCGGTGGTTGCGTCGTGGCACTGGTACCAAAAAATCTGCTGAGCCAGGTAGAAGAAGCCGTTAATAAACATTATTATGCGCGAACCGGGTATAAACAAAACATTTACATTTGCTCGGCTGAACAGGGGGCGTTTGCCTGACTGTCATAAGACATTCTGATAAAAATAACATTCTGTTGGGAAATAATATGAACATTGAGACGTTGGATATCACAGTCTTTGTGATATATGTCATCGCGCTTATTGGGATCGCATGGTGGGTCTCCCGCGAGGAGAAAGGCCATGAGAAGGATACCAATGATTACTTCCTTGCTGGCTCAAGCCTGCCCTGGTGGGCGATTGGGGCATCATTGATCGCTGCTAACATTTCCGCTGAACAAATCATCGGAATGTCCGGCTCTGGTTATACCATCGGTTTAGCCATAGCTTCTTATGAGTGGATGGCAGCCATAACGTTGCTGATTGTTGGTAAGTTCTTCCTGCCAATCTTCCTGAAGCATAAAATTTACACCATGCCCCAGTTCCTGGAACAGCGCTATGATCACCGTGTGCGTGTCGTAATGGCGGTATTCTGGCTGGCAGTATACGTATTTGTGAACCTCACGGCTGTATTGTGGCTGGGTGCGCTGGCTATTAATACCATCGCCGGCGTAGACATGATGTACGGTATGTTGTTCCTTGGCGTGTTTTCACTGGCCTATTCACTGTACGGCGGCCTGAAGGCTGTGGCCATGACCGATATCATCCAGGTAGTGTTGTTAGTGCTGGGCGGTCTGTTCCTGTCATACACGGCGCTGAACCTGATCAGTGACGGTAACGGTGTGATTCAGGGATTTGTTGATATCACAAACCGTCTGCCGGAAAAATTCGATATGATTCTTTCTGAAGATAATCCGCATTATAAGAGCCTGCCGGGTATATCTGTATTGATTGGCGGTATGTGGATCATGAACCTGTCTTACTGGGGCTTTAACCAGTACATCATCCAGCGTACTCTGGCTGCTAAAAGCGTTAAAGAAGCGCAGAAAGGGATCGCGTTTGCGGCATTCCTTAAACTGCTGATGCCTTTGATTGTGGTGTTACCGGGTATTGCTGCGGTCATACTGGTGCCGGATCTGAACCGTGCTGATGAGGCTTACCCGTCTCTGATGACACTAATGCCGGTTGGTCTGAAAGGTTTAATCTTCGCCGCACTGGTAGCAGCTATCGTGTCTTCACTGGCGTCAATGACCAACAGTGTCTCTACCATCTTCACCATGGATTTCTACAAGCCTAAAAATCCGGATAAACCGCAAAATCACTATGTGAAAGTGGGCCGTATTGTCAGTCTGGTGTCGTTAATCATTGCTATGCTGGTGGCTAAACCGCTACTGGGTAACTTTGATCAGGCATTCCAGTATATTCAGGAATTCACCGGCTTCTTCACGCCGGGTATAGTTGCCCTGTTTGCACTGGGTATGTTCTGGAAGAAAACCACAGCAAATGGTGGTCTGGTTGCTGCGCTGGGGTCGTTCTTCTTCAGCCTTGCGGGCCGTATGTTCTTCCCTGACGTTCCCTTCATTGACCGTGTAGGCATTGTATTTTTGATGTGTGTGGGTCTGGCTGTGCTGATTTCTCTGTCTGAGAAAAAGGGCAACCACGACAATGCTATTGAACTGGGTGAAGTCAGCTTTGCTACGTCCTCCGGCTTCAATATCGCAGCCATTGCAATCACACTGGTTACTGCTGCGTTCTACATTACCTGGTGGTAATAAATCGCCGGTGAGTATGAATTGAAAACCGCCTCCGGGCGGTTTTTTTGTTTATTTTCTGTGCAAGTTTAATGTGTAAATAACTCTTCCCGCTGGTAGCATAGTCACCGGTACTGCTCGTACGTTCTGTTTTCCCCTGACTATTCTTACTTGCGAGGCAATTATGTGTCGTATCCTGACGTTATGTTTTCTGACCGGCTTTGTGCTGAGTGCCCGCGCCGGTGCTGATGAGCCACTGGCTGAACAACTCACAATCACGCCATTAATAGAATCAGCGGGGATTGAACTGCCCGGACAGTCCGCAGATGTTGACAATACACTTCGTTTCCGTGAAACCGGCACTACGCAGTGGCTGGATGCTAACCCGCTTTACTTTGACCCTGTTAAGGGGTCGTTATCCGGTGCCGTAGTGTACCTGAGGCCGTCTTCACACTATGACATTGAGCTGAGTGTGACAGATGACGCCGGAACCCGTTTGTATACAGACTCTTTCCATACCTGGGCTGACAAGCCGCCGGTGGATCCTCAGAAGATATATCATCTGAAAGATATTTATCAGGGCGGCACGCTGGATGTAGAAGCGCTGGGTATCGAAGGTGCGCCCGGTGCATGGGCCATGATTAAAGGCGATCTTAATACACCCATCATAGCCCCGGAGGATGCTCTCTCGGCCATCCGCATCGGTGCGCAAAGTTATGTGTATTTCGAAGACATCACCATAGCGCAGGGCGGTCAGCTCGGTTTCTTTGCAGAAGAAGCACACCATATCTGGGTCAACGGATGTGACATTTCTCAGTGGGGAAGACGCCCGGCAGAGTACCGCAAAGGCATCGCTTATGACGACCGGGGCCGGCAGATTAACTACGATTCCGCCTTCTTCATGCGTCGCAGTGGCGTGATCACCGTAGAAAACTGCTACGTGCACGACCCGGTGTTTGGCGCAAACCACTGGGGTAACGGCCACCCCAAAGGCACCAATGCCTTCCTTGCTTTTGCCAACCATCCGCAGGAAGCCTTTCAGGGGCAAATCATATTACGCAACAATACCTTCACCGGTACTGATGAGGTGCGCTTTAATGATGTGGTGGAAAGCCGGTTTAACCTCAACAGCGATGGCGGTTTCATCCGGGACTCGGCGGTATATAACAATACGTTTGCTTACGCCAACGACGACATTATCGAACTGGATGGTGGTCAGCACAACGTACTGGTATACAACAATGATTTTTCCCACGGTTATGGCGGAATAAGTGTTGCGCCGGTGCGACGCGGGCCGTCTTATATTTTTCATAACACCGTTCACAGCATGGGCGACGAGCGCGGTATGATGTGGGCAGCTATCAAGGCCGGCGGCGTGTCATCTAATCCTGAAGGGCAGGTTAACCTGTTCAACAACTACGTTTATTCTTCAGGAAACGGTATCACCGCATCCTATGTCCAGGGTGATGACGGGTTCTGGGTAAATGCGGTGAACAATGTGATTATCACCGGTCCGGCGACAGACGTATCCGGCTTCAGCATTCTTGATAAGCAGTTCGATACCCGCAGTCTCTTCACAGGTAATTACCTGTTTAATCTGGATACCGCCAGCGAGCGGTTTCAGGCTGACATAACTGTGCCTTTTGCCGACTCAACTAAGCTCAACACCGCCTTTGCTCAGTCGCTGGCTGAACAGGCTGCGCCGAAAACCCTGAACATAGCTGATGGTCTCACCGTTGCTAATTTTTCGAAGTTCGCAGGCGCACTGATCACTGGAAAAACCCGCCCGGTGACCGGCGCTGCTCCTTATCTGTCTTTCAGCCATGTGTTACTTGAGGAAATGCTCAATTTCAATAAGTTTGCACCGGCAAGCTACGATGCGAAACAGGATGACACCGTCAATGGCGGAATGACTATAAGCGATGATGGTTCAACATTAACGTTATCCGGTAACGCATGGAAACAAATCGCAGGGCAGTTCACTGTCGATGCCGGCAGCCGGCTGGTAGCGACAGTTAAAATTGAAGGGACTGCAGAAATCGCCGCGTTAGGCCTGGATACGAATTTAAAGCAGGGACCCGGCGTGATATTAAGCTTCGGTGGTTCGCAATCATACGGTCATCTTGTTGATGATCTGGGTGAACAGGACGGCTGGCAACGGTTGGTTATACCGGTAGGTCAGTATCTCAAAGCCGGTAATTATCAATATCTGACATTTATTCTCGACAATGACGCCACGCCGCAAGCCGGTAAAATCCACTTCAGACACATAGCGCTGATACAAAGTGGGGATGAAGTATGACCGCGACTGGTCAGGTAATAAACGGACCGTCAGTACAGCTCGACAGCGTTTCCGCGTGTGATAAATTTTGACTCAGCACAGATACAGGTTGGTGCTGCGGGTGTATAAATCCGGAAAAAACCTTGTACGACAATTAACTGGCAGCCTCAGCTTTTATTTACGAAAATATTCCCTTAGCCAGAGAAAAAAATCAGGTATACTGACCCACTATCACAAAATTTACAGCGACTGCACGGGCAGGGAACAACGTTGAGCAGCAACGTTAAATCCGCCAGAAATCCGCAAAAAGCGTGCGGGGCGGGTGGCTGTGAATTCATAAGTCACAGACAAAGACAGAGTTAACAGGAGACATCGATGGCAACGAAAGGCGTCAACAAAGTCATATTGGTCGGTAACCTCGGGAATGATCCTGAAGTTCGTTACATGCCAAATGGAAACGCCGTAGCAAACCTGAGTCTTGCTACCAGTGAAAGCTGGAAGGATCAACAAGGCCAGATGCAGGAACGTACAGAATGGCATCGGTTAACTATGTACCGTCGTCTGGCGGAAATCGCCGGTGAATACCTGAAGAAAGGCTCACAAATTTACGTTGAAGGTAAATTGCAGACCCGTAAATGGCAGGATCAACAAGGTCAGGACCGTTACACAACGGAGATCATTGTTGACCAGATGCAAATGCTTGGCAGCCGCGATGGCGGTGGTCAGGGCGGTCAGGGTGGCGGTGGCTACCAGCAACGTCCTCAAGGTGGAAACCAGGGCGGTTACAGCAACAACCAGGGCGGCGGTTATCAGCAACGTCCACAGGGTAACAACCAGGGCGGCGGCTATGGCGGCGGCAATCAGGGCGGAAACCAGCAAGGTGGTAACAAGCCGCCTATGGCCGAGCCTGATTTTGACTTTGATGACGATATTCCGTTCTGACCAAAGACAAAATCACAAATGTTGAAAATTATATTGAAAAGCCGCTACTAAGCGGCTTTTTTATTCTTCAGGTGTAATTTTACTGTAAAGAAGTATTGGCCAGAAATATCTCTTTTCTGAAATTGAAAATCCTTTACACGTGGCAGAGTTAGTGGAAGAAGCGTTAACACATCTGCGCTGTTTGCTTATATTTTTAAAGATAGGTCATAAAAAATTCACCAACAATATTCAACACCGCAGGTGTGAAAAAACGATAGCCGTGTCCTCCGCCCTGTACATTGTAGAACCTGACATTTTGATTATTATCTTCGAGCGCCTTATACAACAGCACGCTTTGATTAAATGGTACAACAGGGTCTGAGTTGGCATGCATAATCAAAAATGGCGGTAACTTGCGTTCAGTGGAGATATACGATATTGGATTGAACTCGTTAACTTTTTGTGCATTTTCTGGCAAATGGGGCTGTCCACCAATGACCATGGATTCGGGTGAGTTGGGCGCTTTGTGATCAAAAATGCTGGGGTATTTTCCCATTTCCACAAAGTCTGTTGGTCCGTAAAAATCGACCACAGCTTTCACTGTCGATTCGGCTCCAACATTCTGATTTGTGTCAAATTGAGACGTGTGGCCGGTAACACCTACTAATGCAGATAAATGCCCACCCGAGGAATCTCCCCAAATCCCTACCCGGCTCTGATCAATATTATAGGTCTGAGCGTTGAGTTTAAGATATCTGATTGCCGATTTAACATCTTGCAATTGGGCCGGGGATTTCGCCATTGTGGATGGTCGGTATTGTACTGTAGCTACCGCGATATTGTACTTTTCGGCAAAGGCGATCAGCAGTGGGATCTTTTCATCCAGGTTTTGTGCAAACCAGGCTGACCCCTGAACAAACACTACCAAGGGAAGCGCTTCGCGATTAGAGAAGCTGGGCGGCCCCACCTCCGTTTTTATCGCTCCTGGGATCATAACTCTTAACTCCGGAGAGAAATCGCCATAATCGGCATAATGAATCCCCGACTCATAGTGTACGAAGGGGGCATCTGTCTCGCTCATTATAACTTGCATTCCTTCGGGGGCTTCCGAAGAAGGCGTGAATGCTTTTTTAGATAGCGCCAAACCAGAAATAGCGTCTTCCGCATTACCTGTTTGCATGATTGTCAGCAGCACTGTTGTGAGTAAAAAAGCCATCGCTTTTTTCATTTTGTGTAATCCTTGTGATTTGACTCCCTGTGATATCAACAGACATCACAGGGCAAAAATTAGAATGAGAAAGTGGCTTTAACCGCAACTTCCCGGGGACGACCAAGGAACCAGCCTGTACCGTCCTGACCAGAAATGTACGTTTCGTCGGTTAAATTGGTGACAAAAGCTTCTAAGCTCCAGTCTTCATAGAGATAAGTTAACGATGCATTGAGAATATTGCGGCTCGCCAGGTAATCATTTTCACTCTGTTGAATACTCGCCCACTGCTCGTCGGTATAGGCGTAGTCTGCCCGTACCACCAAGGCACCGTCATTGGCCAGTTCAAAGGTGTATTCAGCCCCTAACGTTACTGTTAAGTCTGGGGAGTAAGCGTTATTCACCCCCGCAAGGTTAGTGGTTGCATCACTGTAATCAAAACAATTGTCACCCCCGACCGCCGCACAACTTGGCCCCAGAGGAATGTTTCCGGCACCAGGTAACAGGGCCGGATTAATATAAGGGGTATTGCCTACTTCTGAATCGGTTAGACCAACACCAAGATCAAACCTGAAGCCCTGATTGTAATACTGAGCTTGCAGTTCTAACCCTTTAATGGTTGCCTCACCGACATTGGTAATGCCTGTAGCACCGCCGAATTCGGTATTGGGCTCGGGCACCAGATACGTTCCCAGTTGCATGTCTTCGTATTCCATCCAGAACGCGTTAATTTGCGTCCGGAGGCTGCCGCCGAGCCAGTTCGATTTTACACCCAGCTCATAATCATCTACTGACTCGGGCTCAAATGCAGGTGTACCGGGCGAATTTACACCACCGGCTTTGTACCCCTGTGCGTAAAAGCCATAAACATAATGCTCTTTTGACGCCTGCCAATTCACAGCAAACTTCGCGGTTACCGCGTCATCACTCTGCGACGCTGCCTGTGGTACTTCTATGGGGAAAGGAGCCAGGTTATACAAGACTGTCAGCCCTTCTTTCTCAGAGCGCGAATCGGTGTAACGAACCCCCATCTCAACTTCCAGCGAAGTCGAAATATCATAGGTGACGTGGCCAAATATAGCTTTACCGGTTTTAGTGGTTTTTACGCGTGCATCAACATCTGGTGGTGGCGACTGGTTTACACCCAACTTTATTTTTGGAATGTCACGCATGTAAAATGCACCTACCACCCAGGTTAAATCCGCTTCATCCGGCGATATGAGGTTTACTTCCTGAGTGAAAACCTCCTCAGTTCCCCGATTAGAAAGCACATTACTTTCAAGACTGCTGTAGTCTAAATCGCTTACCTGCATAAATTCAACGCGATTGTATCCAGACACAGATCGAAGCGATACGCCATTATCAAACTCGTAATTGATTTCTAGTGCTTGCCTAAAACCTTCTACATCATACTGGGTATCAGGTGTATTGTACTGGAGTTGATATTCAACACCAGAATATGACTCATTCAGTAAATTGGGAATGAGTGCAAAACCGTCGGTATTATTGCGATTAAATGTCGTGGTTGAGAGTATTGAAAGAGAATCTGTAGGCTCCCACAGTAACCCGAGGCGGATGTTTCGTTGGTTTTTATTACCGGGTGTTCTGGCGGGGCTGCCGGGATACAGCTCTGCGGTTTCTCCGTTTAATGAGAAATAGCTGTCTCGTTCATCAAAGTTAACCGCAATACGAGCGGCTACGTTTTCGGCCACGGGGGCGTTCAACACACCTTGAAAATTAACCCGGTCGTAACTCCCCAGCAATAACGATGCTGAGCCGGAGGTTTCATCCAATTGCGGGGCTGCGCCCCTGAAAAATATCGCGCCGCCAGTAGAGCTGGCGCCAGTGAATGTGCCTTGCGGACCTCTTAATACTTCAACCGTGTCCATGTCAAAGAGGGGCTCAGCAGGCATTAGCGGAGGCTGCAACAAACCATCCCGGTATATGGCAACCCCCGGAACAACATCAGGAGATGTAACATTCAGGCCAATGCCGCGAATATTAACATTCGACGTAATACCCGCTGAAGTAATAGACAAACTGGGAGTAGCAAACTGCAAACTTTCTAAATCGATAACCTTTTTTCTTTCCAGACCAGCTGCGGTTAGAAAGTCTCCGGTTACGGGGGTCGTCATGACATCTTCATCACGTTTCTGTGACGTAATTGAAATCACTTCATAGTTAGGATCATTCTGTGCAGATTCTTTCTCTTGCGCAGCGGCGTTGGCAGACATAACAGCCAGAGGCACGGCTATTGCGGTTGCAATTTTATTCTTTTTAGCTGTAGGCAATTTCATTATTTTCTCTCTACTGTTTTTAACAACAATAATTGCCCCGCTTTTTTTCAACTCATACGTCAAAGAGGTGTTTGACAACATAATGTCGAGTCCGCTTTTTAAGGAATAACTCCCATGTAAAGCGCTTAACCTCTGAGTCGATACGTCATCATAATCATAAATCACCATGACATCTGCTTGTGAGCCAAAGAGCGGCAGGGCATCGGAGGCTGTGAGAGAGGGAATATCGAAACGTGTTGACACGTTTTCATTTGCAAACAGCGGCATTGTCCACAACGTAAATAAACATAATAAAATGATGTTTATGTGCTTTCGTTGTGTGCCAAATGATTTGCTTACCACTCTTTTCAACCTTAATGTTGTTAACAGTTGAGAGACTTTTTACCCCTAAAAAATTTACGTTTAAATTATATCTCCTCTCCAGACAGCTGGTTGCTGGCTAAAATAATAACGTCATTGGTTTCTCGCATTTGCAGCCCCCATCCTGACTCAATTGCCAACAGTAAGTTATCAATATTCTCAAATTTAAATCGACCACCCACTCTTTTCTTCAGCAGTTCTGGATCTGAAACGATGATTTCTTTTGCAACATACCGCTGAATCTCCTCAATTGCTTCTTCAAGTGTTTCGCCACGAAAAATTAAGGCACTTTGCTTCCAGGCGACTTCCTGTTCTATTGATTCTGGATCAAGCGTTTCAACTGCATCGAGGTTTTCGTTATAACGTATTTTTTGGCCACCGGTTATAAAGGCCTCTGACTGAACCTTCGCCAAAGGTAAAGAAAGTGAAAGGTGTTCTTTTTTAACAGAATCGAGATTTGAAAATACTTTCACTTCACCTTCGGTTACCACAATTTCTACACTCTTCGGATATTTGCGCACAACAAACTCTGTTCCAACCGCCCAGGATATGCCTTTGCCGGCATAAACAACAAAAGGAACCTCAGGGTTCTTGGCAACATTAAAACTTGCTTCCCCGTTTAATAAAGTAACCTTGCGTTGATTTTTTGCGTATTGAACAAGAACTCTACTATTGGTATTGAGGGTAATGATGCTTTGGTCGGCTAACACCACTTCTTTGACCTCTCCCACTCTGGTACTGACTTCACGTACATCAGGCGCAGAACGGTAATCAACTAAACTGACGCCAAGAAAAAAACCAAAGAAAACGAAAACGGTTAGCCAAACCGGCTTTAGTACGGTAGTACGAGAACGATCTGCAACCGTCTTTTTTTTGAGGAATTCAGCTTTGTGAGGCATGTGTTCGCGAAGATGTTCAAGCACGTCAGCCTGAGCCCAGGCCTCAGCCTGCTCCATCAGCATCTGATAATGCAAGTGAGACTGAGAAACCCACTGTTGCAGTTCGGTTTCTTCTGCAGCTAAAAGTGGCCCCTCATCAAGCCGCATTATCCAGGTTGCTGCTTCTTGTTGAACGCTTTTTCTATCGGGAAGGGTAACAATATTTTTCATGACTAAAAGCGACTTGCAGACTTATGCGTATGTACTGTATCACAGTGCGCCGCTTTTTTGTTACTTGAGCTAAGAGACTCGCCACACAAAATAATGGCTTTTGTCATGTGAGACTCCACGGTTTTTATACTTACTTTCAAACGCGCTGCAATCTCTTTATTAGTATAGCCATACACTTTCTTCATAACGAATACTTGTTGGCATTTTGGCGGTAGTTTTTGCACAACAGCGGCGACTTTTTCTAGCTGACGATGCGAATTTAACAACTCATCCAATTCACTTTGATGAAACTCAAAATAGTCGAGGTTGTCACCTGTAACAGCGTGCTTTGTTTCAGCTTTTTGCAGATGGTTTAATGATAAGTTTCGGATGGTTCGATAAACATAGGAAGCTGAGACATCTGTTTTTTGTAAATGCCTTGCTTCTAAAGCTTTTTTGAATGCTTCCTGAACAACATCTTCTCTGTCCTGACTACGTGCCAGAAACCGTTTAGCGTACGTTTTCATTCTTTGGCTTAAACTTTCATATAAAGACTGAAAATTTTTGTTATCGTTGTCTTTATCGTTTAAGTTGCCGTCATTTTTGATTCTCACGGGATTTTCAAAATTTAAAGCTTAACTGTTAAAGTTTTCCGATTGTATTTCATTTTTTACAAGTTTAAAACAAAAGTGTAACTAACTGGACGGGCAGTCTGGTAAATTAACAACTATATACAACTTAACGCAGCTAGATTGTTATGGCTTTCCTGCTAACATGTCAGAAAAAATCTTCCTTCAAAATCATACCTTTGAACGGACACTCGGGATTGCTCATTTGAAACTTTGGCTTAGAAGACTACACCTTGTGCTGGCGCTGATTTCAGGACTGTTTATTACCTGTCTGAGTGTGACCGGAGCGCTGCTGGTTTACGCCAAAGATATCCAGATTCTTTCACAACCTGATAAATGGCAGGTGTCATCACAGGATGAAGTACTTCCTCTTTCACGCCTGATGTCCGCCGTTGAAACGGAAACCGGGCAGCCTTTTGCCATGTTGATGCCGGAAACGGATCCACAGCTTGCCTGGCAGGGAAAGCTGGCGAACGATGAGTATGTCAGTGTCAATCCTTATACCGGTGGCGTTGTCTACCGGTATGACTACTACACCACTATCTACGGCTTCACGATGGCTTTGCATCGCTGGCTATTGTATGAGGGCGGAGAGAAGGGCAAGCCGTTACGTAACTGGGTCTCGATAAGCGCACTGGTACTTATCTTCGAGCTTTTACTGGGTTTTTACCTGTGGGTGAAACCGAAAAACAGGTTAAAGCGGCTGGTAATCAAACGCCGCGCAAAGTTACGCATCCTGATGTATCAGCTTCATACGGTGCTGGGTGTCTACTTATTGGTACCACTGCTCTTAATTGCGTTTACCGGCATGGCCTTCAACTGGAAAAAGCCAACGCAACAGGTCGTCGAAACCATCACTTTTTCAGAGGTGGAAACCCGACCCGTACCCGCGCGGCTAACAGCGTCTGAATCGTTATTGCCTGCCGCCATCGATATCGCTTATGACCGGGCAACAACAATATTCCCTGATGCCCGGTTATTCCGCATCTATTTCCCTCTGAAAGCCGGTGAACATATTGGTTTCAGAATGCAAAATCCCGGCGAGTCTCATGCTTACAGCTGGGTATGGGCTCACTCGGTGACGGGGCAGGAAACCGGACGTTACGATGCCTCTTCGGCAAACGTTGCCACGCAGGTCTGGAATTTCAAATATAAGTTTCATACCGGCGATTTTGCCGGCCCTGTGGTTCAGTTCCTATGGTTCTTTGTTGCTCTGTTGCCAGCTTTTTTTACCGGCTCAGGGATCTGGTTCTGGTGCAAGCGACACTACAAATAAGTTATATCCCGACAAGATAATGAGAATAGTTTTCATTATCTTTACATTGCCTTCCTACACCTTTAGTATATCGCGCCTTTCTTCTTGTTATATTTCTTAAAAGAGTTTTCATGTCTAAATTTTCCCTTTCTCTCGTGGCGTTGGCTGTCAGCACCTCTTCAATGGCTGTCGAAACGCAAACAGACGACATTGAACGCATTATTGTTTCCGGAAGCCGTGTTATCGAAAGTATTGATGAAGTGCCGGCGTCCATTACGGTCATCTCTCAGCGCCAGATTGAAGAACATCTTAAGGTTAATCCCGAGCTTCAGAGCTTGCTGGCGCAAATGGTGCCGGGACTTGCTCCTGATACAGGCAGTTCAAGCAATACCGGTCAGTCGTTGCGGGGCCGGGCGCCGCTGGTCATGATTGACGGTGTGCCACAGTCAACGCCGCTGAGAAATGGCTCACTGGGGATTAAAACTATCGATCCCAGTGCTCTTGCACGTATCGAGGTGATTAAAGGTGCCACGTCAGTATACGGAAACGGTGCATCAGGCGGCATCATTAACTACATTACGAAGCAGGCAACAACACAGGACAGCCATAAAGGGCAGATCAGTCTGTCATCACGGTTCAGTGCGGTGAAAACGGAAGAGTCCGCCGGCGCCAGGGTCTCCGCAGCGGTTAACGGAAAAACCGGTAACTTTGATTACCTGCTGACTGCCAGTTACGAAGAAAACGGCGTGCAGCGGGATGCTGAGGGCGATATTCTTGGCTTGCAGTACGGTCTTTCAGACGCAGAAACGCAGAACTACTTCACTAAACTGGGTTATGAGTTTGATGACGAAAAGCGTCTGCAATTCAGTTACAACTATTTCAGCTCTCAGCAAAAAACAGATTTGGGGGATGTGGCCGGCGACATTAATCAGGGTGAGAAAACCTACGCTATTCACGTTCCGGAAGCCCTCCAGAAACAGGGTAAGCCCCAGGGGCCTGACGGAAATGAAAACATTACTGTTAAATACACCGACAGCAATATTTTCACCAACACCGAAATGACCCTCGATGTGTATTCGCAGGACATCGAAAATGTGTTTTTCTTTTCGCCGAACCTTGCAAACCCTGACGAGGGTTATGACGGGGGCCAGTCGATTATCCGTTCAGAGAAACGTGGTGCCAGAGCCACATTCAACACCATTGCCGACTTCGATGGCGTGGAAGCAACGTTTATCTATGGTGTTGATGCCTTGCAGGACACCACTTCACAGCCTCTGGTGGATGGCCGGGTATGGGTACCTGAAATGGACATGGACAGCATTGCCGGCTTCCTGCAAACCAAGTGGGTAATTCAGGATAATATTATTGTGAAAGCGGGCGTCAGAAGAGAAAGCATTGACTTAACTGTCGATGATTACGAAACACTCAAGCTTTGCCGTACTGCAACACAATGCTCTGTGCCGTTACAGGTAAAGGGAGATACCATTGATTATGATGCCACGACGTACAACATTGCTATCAAGTACAACTGGAAGGATGTATTCAGTCCGTTTATTAACTATTCACAGGGTTCAGATATCGCCGATATTGGCCGTTTACTCCGCGCAGCAACAGTAGACGATATCGGTCTGATTCAGACAGAAGCGTCTATTATCGATAACTACGAAGCGGGTTTCACCTCCCTGTTTGATAATGTTCGTATTGAAGTGGCTGCTTACCGCAGCACTTCTGAACTGGGCACCACAAACCAGTTTAATGCGGTCACCGGTGTGTATGAGCCGGTGCGTGCACCACAGGAAATCTGGGGATATGAAGGATTGGTTGACTACCGTATTTCTGAAACCCTGGCGGTCGTTGCGACATACAGTTACGTTGAAGGTAAGAATACTGAAGCCGATATCTATTTAGGCTCGCGCCAAATCAGTCCGCCGAAGGCCACGGTAAATGTAAACTGGCGTCCCCTTGATAGTATGTCATTAACAGTGAGCTACTTGCACGTTGGCGACCGTAAGCGCTTTGCGCCTGATGCTGACGGGGAATATGTGGGTGATCAGGGCCCGGTCTCCAGCTACAACATTTTCAATGTGAGCGGGAAATATCAGTTTGCAGACAACTGGAATGCGTTTATGGGAATCGAAAACCTGTTCAACAGTGATTACTACCCGGCGAGGGCCCAGTCTTACACCTACGGTGGCTACAATATTAAAGGTCTGGGTACGACAGCAACTCTGGGCGTGACCTGGTCATTTTAAAGCGGGTCTTTTCCGGATGGTGGCCGGCGAACCCGCGACAGTGGTGTTCGCCGGTACATCGTCAAACACCACCGCACCGGCACCGACAATGGCCTGATCGTCAATAGTGACGCCAGGTTGAATAACCGCATTAGCACCAATCCACACATTGTCGCCAATTGTCACCGGCGCATTATTCATATTGAGGGGGGGATGAACTTCTCCTGTGTCTAACGGCACGGTACTGATGATTGCGCCCGGCCCGACAAATACCCCTTCGCCAAGACGGATATTTTGTTCAGCAATAAATGTCACGTTGTGATTGAGAAAAACGAACCGGCCCAGTTCCACGGAGGCATTACCTGACAAACAAAATACCGGCTCAATCCAGCAGGGACCGCGGCATGTAAAGAGAGCTTTCATTGCCTGTTTTTTGCTTTTAGCCGGCGCGTCTGCTTTGCTAAGTACATCGAGGTAAGGCCCTTTTACATCGCAGCGGAGAAGTGCCGCGCGTAACGAAGGCAGGCTCCGGTCTGAAAACGGTAACGGGGTCAAAGTGCTTTCTCTTTTGTAAGGGTTTGTTTATTATAGGATTCCGGATTTAAATTGCACATATGAGCACAGGTGTGAAGACTGAAATTGTATTGATCCGGCATGGCAGACCCCGCTCAGCAGATAATATCCGTTGTACAGCATCAGGTTACGCGAACTGGATTCGAAAGTATAATGCCGCCGACCTTGACCCCAAAAGCAAACCCGCTAAATTACTGAGTCTTAACAACTACTTTGTCATGAGCAGCGATTTGTACCGGGCCCGTTTAACGGCCCGATATTGCTGCGGCCATAGTGCCTGTGAGTACAGCAGTTTATTCAGAGAGATGGATATCCCTTATTACCGGTTACCGTTCCGGCTCAGAGCGTGGACCTGGGTTTATTTCAGTCGTGCCCTGTGGATGGCCGGGGCGGGCGGCAGGTTTGAAAGCTATAAAGACGCTAAAGCCCGGGCAGAAATGGCCGTTAACTTATTGGAAGTGCGGGCAAAGACCCATAAAAAAATAGTCATGTTTGGCCATGGAATGATGAACAGGGAAATTCGCAAAAGGTTGCAACAGCGGGGCTGGGCAGTTGCAGAGAAGGATAACGGCTATTGGGGCGTTAATCGTCTACACTTATAACGGCTGACAGTACGCTGACACTTTTTTCTGCCGGCGCTGAATAATAACTAAGCGAATTAATCACTATGTACATTGGTTGGACAACTTATCTCAAACAACGTTTTCAATCGAAGCGTGCCGGCATGGCTGTCGGTGTATCGTTGTCTGCCGAAACTGCTACCTTCACGGCTTTGCGTAGTAAAGGCGGTGAATCTTATGTTGTCTCTGAAGTTTCTGTGCTTTATTCCCAGTGGCAGACGCAACTCAGTAAATGGGTAGCAAAGCAAAAGCTGTCCGGTGCAGAGTGTCACGTTGCGCTGGCGCAAAACTGGTATCAATTGCTGCAGATTGACCGGCCCGACGTTAAAGATGACGAAATCAATGATTCTCTGGTTTGGCCGGTGAAAGAGCTGATGGGATTCGACAAGCCCATGGTGCTGGACTACTTCGATCTGCCTGTGCCACTGGCCGGCAATAAAAAGGTCAATGTCGTTGCTATGCCTGAAGACACCATAAAAGAGATTGTCGCCGGTTGTATTGAAGCGAATGTACGGCTGGAAAGTATTTCTGTTGAAGAGCTGGCACACTGCGCGCTGTTGCCGGTTATGCAGGAACCGGTTATCACGCTGACGCAGGAAGCCGGAGAAGAAATTATTCTGAACGTCGTCAAGGACGGTCACTTGTATCTCAGCCGAAGGCTGAAAGGCTTCGAGAACCTGGGGAGTTTTTCCGAAGAAGAACTGAGAATGGGCGTGCTGGATTCATTATGTATTCAAATTCAGCGTTCCATGGACTTTTTCGAAAGCCAGCTGCGTCAGGCACCGGTACGTAAGGTGATGATTCGCATCAATGCAGCACAAACCGCAATTATTTTAGAACAGATATCACAGGCAGTTTCTGCTGAGGTGACTGAGCTGGATCTTAGCGGGGTGGTCAACGACCCGTCGGAAGTTATCTCTAATCTGAGCAGTCTGGGCATGGCGCTGACGCCGGCACGGAATAAAACGCTGTCTGCAAAACCGATGGTGGCTGATGAAAAGTAATATCAACCTCTATCAGTCCCGCTTCGAACCACGCATTGATTATCTGTCATTGTCCAGCGTCAGTCTTGCCATTGGAGTAGTTGCTCTCATCGTACTGATAACAGGCAGTATTTATCATTATCTGGCCAGTAGTGCAGAAGCTGAATACGTGAAGCTGCTGGAACGTAACCGGATCCATCAGAGCCAGATTGATGAATTGCAGGCCGAGGTAACAAACTGGAAAGCAGACCCTGCGCTGATCAAAAAGGTAGAAGACATCAAACTGGATCTCAGTAAGCAACGTCGTGTACTGGAAGAACTTGCTGCCCGCGCCCCGCTGCGGTTCAAAGGTTTCAGTATTCTGCTGGACGACCTGGCTGACAAACATGAGTCTGATCTCTGGATCGAGTCTATGGCGGTGTCTGAAACTAACATGACTTTTAACGGGCAGGTGTCTTCACCCCAGGCTTTTCCCCGCTGGTTGCAGCGGTTAAGTGAAACAAGCAGTTTCAGAGGGCGCAGTTTTGCCGCTGCCAGGGTGTATATGGACGAAGATGACGCACTGAAATTCGAGTTATCCACCCGCAGAACGGCATCAGCAACGGCTGCTGCGCCGGCACAGCAAAGTGCGCCGGGTTTAACGCTGCCGGGAGGTGCTCAATGAGTAAGCCTTCATTACACGTTAAATTTGAAGCGTTATCCCGGCGGGAAAAGGTGATGACACTGGTATCCGGTATCGCACTGGTGCTGCTTACAGGCTTCACCTTCTTTATTGAGCCTGCCATGAATGACTTAAGCGGGTACAGAAAAGAACTGGCTGCCGAAGAAATGAAAAAGCAGACGTTACAGGCGCAACAGGCCCTGTTCGTGGAAGCGCTGTCGGTAGACCCGGATGCGGAAAAGCATGCTGAATATGATGAGCTGGTGGCTAAGAAGAATGATTTGTCCGTCAGCTTTTCAACACAACTCGACGAGCTGGTGTCGCCGGATGAAATGGTGTTGCTGGTGGAAGAAGTGTTTTCCCATACCCACGCACTGACGTTGACTGAAATGTCGTCGGCGGAGCCAGTCTCTGTTTTTGCAGATAACGAATCTATGCAGGATGTAGAGCTTTATCAGCATGGCGTGACAATGACATTCATGGGCAATTATTTCGACGTTAAGAATTTCATCGAAGTGCTGGAAACCCGCTCAAGGCAGCTCTACTGGCGGTCAATTGATTATGAGGTGACGGCATGGCCGGCGGCAGATGTCACCGTGGAAGTATATACCCTCAGTACAGATAAGGCGTTTATCGGTGTTTAACAGATACGGCAAATATTTAGTGTTTACCGGCATTCTTCTCATGATGAGCCAGCTTGTGCATGCCGGCGACCCGACCAGACCGGGACGGGGCTATAAAGGTCAGTCTTCTGCGGTAAAAACGCAGACCGGTTATCAGGTAACAGCGATTTTTAATCATGGCATGCGTCCTCAGGCCATCATTAACGGCAAGCTGGTGGCTGAGGGATATCAGTTCAGTGACGCAACCGTGAAAACAATTTTAAAAGATAAAGTGATTATCAGTCATCAGCGCGACGGCCGCTGGCAACCGGTGACGCTGTCAGTGAATCCGGCATCATCAGATAAGTTTAGTATCCGCAGTGCGGACTCATATTAGGGATCAGGCAATGCGTAAAGCCACCATCACCTTACTCGCAGCTTTCGTTTTGAGCGCCTGTCAGTCAGCGCCAAAAGAATCTGTTGTTGAGCGTTCGTTGAAAGACGAGTTGCAGGCACAGCTGGATGCTGAAAAGGCGAATAAGGCTACTTCTGAAAAATTGGATGAAGTACCGGATGCCGTGAATTCTGCGCTGATGACCGCGCCTGAACCTGCCGCTACGCCGGCGGCACTGCTTGGCCCTGAAAAATACGACATTAATGCCCAAAGCGTGGATGTGCGCCAGTTTTTGTCCGGGCTGGTTTATGACACGCCATACAGTGTAGCCGTGCACCCGGATGTGACCGGTTCGGTTACCCTCGATTTGAAGCAGGTGTCACTGGACGGGGTCATGTCATTACTCTCTGATTTATACGGATTCGATATCCAGAGACAGGGAAACGTATTTCGCGTGTTACCCGCGGGTATGCGTACCGAAACTTTCGCCGTGAACTACCTGCTGATGAAGCGTAACGGGGCGACTCAAACCAGTATCATTTCCGGCGGGGTATCGCAAAATGCCAATGGCGGAAACGGCAGTCAGTCCGGCAGCGGTAACTTCAGTAATTTTACCGGTAGTGAAATGGGCGGCAACGGCCAGTACAGCAGTATGTCCGGTAACAATAATGGCACAATGATCAGCACCCGCACAGAAACTAACTTCTGGGAAGATTTACAAACCAGCCTGGCGTCTATGCTTGGCACAGAAGGGGGGCGTGCGGTGTTTGTTACGCCTCAGGCCGGTTTGGTTACCGTTCGTGCATTACCGTCTGAGATCCGTGCCATAAAACGCTTTTTGCAGGTATCTGAAACCCACCTGCAACGTCAGGTAGTGCTGGAAGCCCGTATTCTTGAAGTAGTGCTGAGTGACGGCTATCAGCAAGGGATCAACTGGAATGAAATCATCGCCAATGTGGGCAGTACGAATTTCTCATTCGCTACCACCGCAGGTACGTTTGGCAACGCACTAACCCCGGATTTGGGCGGCATTACCAGTTTGTCTTTCCTCAATCAGGATTTCTCAGGTGTGTTGAATCTGTTGTCCACACAGGGGAATGTTCAGGTGCTGTCCAGCCCCCGTGTTACTGCAACAAACAATCAGAAGGCGGTGATTAAAGTGGGTGACGATGAGTATTTTGTTACCGACGTATCCAGCCAGAATACGATTACAGCCACATCGACTTCGGTGGTCCCGGATATTGAACTGACGCCGTTCTTCTCGGGTATTGCGCTCGACGTTACGCCCCAGATTGACGATAAGGGCAGTGTGCTGTTGCACGTGCATCCTTCTGTTATTGAAACCGAAGAGCAGACTAAAGTTGTCACCCTCAACGAAGAAGAAATTGTGCTGCCGCTTGCGCAAAGCACTATCCGGGAATCTGACACGGTCATCCGTGCCTCTTCGGGAGAAATTGTTGTAATTGGCGGCCTGATGCAAACCACCATTACTGATAATGAAAGTAAAACGCCGTTGCTGGGGGATATTCCGGTGGTGGGGAACCTGTTCAGAAATAAACGTCAGCAGGAAACCAAAAAAGAACTGATCATACTGCTTAAGCCTACTGTGGTAGAGCCCGGCACGTGGAGTAAGCAAATCGAAATGAGCCGTTCGCAGATGGCTGACTGGCTGTACGTGGAATAAGTCATGTATCTGAGTCACTTTGGCCTTCAGGAGCCGCCCTTCACGTTGACGCCGAATACCCAGTTTTACTTCGGGTTGCCCAGCCACAATGAGGCAATGGAAGTGCTTAAAACGGCGCTTGACGCAGGGGAAGGCTTTATCAAAGTGACCGGCGAGGTAGGCACGGGCAAAACCCTGCTTTGCCGGAAATTGCTCAACGAATTGCCGGATAATTTTCCCTCCGCCTATATTCCTAACCCCATGCTGTCACCGGAAGAGTTTCGTCGTGCGGTAGCCGCTGAAATTGGTGTGGTGCTGGATGTGGGAGGCGATCAGCAGCAATTTACCCGTCAGATTGAAGCCAAACTGATTGAAAAAGCTAAAGTAGGGTTGTCGGTGGTGCTGATCGTGGACGAAGCCCAGGCCATGCCTGAGGAAACGCTGGAAGCGCTCAGACTTATGACCAATCTGGAAACGGAATCCAAAAAGTTACTTCAGGTAGTGCTGTTTGGTCAGCCAGAACTGGATCAGAAGCTGGCTACGCCAAGATTGCGGCAGCTAAAGCAACGTATTACCTTCAGTTACCGGTTGGCGCTGATGAATGTGGATCAGGTTGAGCAGTATGTGCATCATCGTTTGCAGGTCGCCGGATACAAAGGCTCTCCTGTGTTCGGGCACCGCCCCTGCCAGATGATGGTGTCTGCCTGCCGCGGAACCGCAAGGCTGATTAATGTGGTCTCTCATAAGGCTTTAATGCTGGCTTATGGCGAAGGAAAACATGAGGTAACACTGGCGCATATTAAATATGCTGTAAAAGATACTGAAGCCACACAACGGCGGATAGCCGGTATGCCTCTGCAAGCCATTGGTCTCGTAGCGACGGGAGTGGTTATCGCGGTTACTGTCATCGCAGGTATGTGGTTCAGTGGAGGCGCGGTATGAGTGTAATCAATAAAATGCTCCGCGACCTTGAAGGACAGAATAAACAGGGCGGCAACACAAAAAACTATAAACCGTCCTCATCGGGAGACGCTGGCAGAAAGAGCCGGCTGATCATTCTGGGTGTGTTGCTGTTTGCCGCAATTGCATGGAGTGCGTTTACTTTTCTGGTGGATGCCAAAGACAACGGGGACAGAACCGCCCCACCGGTCACAGCCGGGACTTCACCGGATAACCAAGCCGGAACAGCGCCGTTATCGTTGAATACCGCGTCATCTCCGGTCTCTGATGAATCTGAGCCGGAGCCGCGCCTTACCGCATCAGGAGATAGCAGCCTCACCGCAATAGCACCGCCTGATAATACATCAGTTGCCGTTACAAATAGCTCAGAGTCAGCACCGGTAACGCCGGAAAATATACCGCAGGCCGGAGGCCGGACAGCGTCACAAGCCGGTGACAATGGTCCGGTCATTGTTTTTAATCATGTTCAAACAGAGCCACAATCCCGGCAGGAAGAAGCTGTACAAAAAACGGCTCCGGAATCTGCAGGCAACCGTGTGCCGGTAACAAAACCGGAAAAAGCACATAGTAAAACGGCTGATACAGGGGTGATGAAAGTCACTAAGTCGCAGCCTGCCGCTGTGGAGGCTACACTGCGCGATCAGATTGCCGGTGAGATGAAAAAAGGCAATATGCGTGAAGCCACCCGTCTGCTGATACTGTTATCACAACGGGAGCCGGATAACCTTGATGTCCGCAAGAAACTGGCATCAGTGTATTTCGCAGAAGGACAAGTAGAGCAGGCGCAGCAAATACTGGAACAGGCACTCGTGAAAGCACCGGCGAATACCAGTATCCGGTTGATGCTTGGGCGTCTTTACACTCAGCAGAACATGGGCGAACTGGCCTGGGAAGTGATCAGTCAACCGGTCGTCACTACCGACACGGACTTTTTGGGATTTCGCGCAGGTTACGCCAATCAGCAGCAAAAATACGACACAGCGATCAATGATTACCGGGCGCTGACAGAACTGCAGCCTGCCACAGCGCGCTGGTGGTTAGGTTTAGGCATTGCTGCAGACAAGCTTGATCAACGACACCTGGCGGTGCAGGCATACCAGAAGGCTCTTAACAGACAAGGGCTGGAAGACGATGTCGAACTATTCGTCCGGAAACGGATTAAGGATCTCTCGGAGTAATTATGAGTCAGACGAAAATCCGTTTAGGAGATCTGCTGGTACAGGATGGTTTAATTACCGGTGAGCAGCTGGTAGGGGCGCTGGGAGAACAGCGTAAAACAGGCCGTAAGCTGGGTGCCACACTTATTTCCATGGGGCTGGTGACAGAGCAGGAGTTATTAACGTTACTCTCCCGCCACCTTAAGGTCGCGCTTATCGACCTCGACCAGTATCAGGTGAATGCCAGTGCCGTAAAGCTATTACCGGAAATTCAGGCCCGCCGGTACAGAGCGCTGGTTATTGAAGACAAAGGTGACAGGTTGCTGGTGGCGATGAGCGACCCGGCTGACCTCAACGCGCAGGATAACCTGTCAGATCTGCTGCCCAAACCATTTGATATGGCTGTGGTCAGCGAAGCGCAACTATATAACGCCTACGATACCCATTATCGTAAAACCGATGAAATCGCCTCTTTCGCCCATGAGCTGGCAGAGGAATATCAGGAAACAGATGACTTTTCGTTAAGTGCCGGTGTGGAAGAAGAGCAGGACACCGCTGTTTCCCGGTTACTTCAGTCAATCTTCGATGATGCGGTCATTGCCAAAGCCTCGGATATTCACATTGAGCCGGATGAAAGCAAGCTGCGCATCCGTCAGCGTGTCGACGGTGTGTTGCAGGAAACTGTTATTCCGCAGGGAAACATTGCTGCAGCACTGGTATTACGCCTGAAGCTGATGGCCGGTCTGGATATCTCTGAAAAGCGGTTACCTCAGGATGGCCGTACCCAGGTAAAAGTACGGGGACACCGCATTGACGTGCGTTTATCAACCATGCCGGTTCAGTCCGGTGAAGCGGTGGTAATGCGTTTGCTGGATCAGTCAGCCGGAGTATTAACACTGGAACAGACCGGGATGCCCGCGCCGCTGTTGAAACGTTTCCGCACGCTGTTACAACGCCCGCACGGCATGATTCTGGTTACCGGTCCTACCGGTTCAGGGAAAACAACGACCCTTTACGGCGCGCTGAGTGAGCTGAATAAACCGGAAAGAAAAATCATCACTGTTGAAGATCCTGTGGAATACCGTTTGCCCAGGGTAAACCAGGTGCAGGTTAACAGCAAAATCGACCTGACTTTCTCCAGTGTACTGCGTACCACATTGCGTCAGGATCCGGACATTATCATGGTGGGGGAAATGCGGGACCAGGAGACGGTGGAAATCGGTCTGCGGGGAGCATTAACCGGTCACCTGGTATTGTCAACGTTACACACCAACGACGCTGTTTCCAGTGCTATCCGCCTGCTTGATATGGGAGCGCCGGGTTACCTGGCCGCCAGTGCGTTACGTGGCGTTGTTGCCCAGCGTCTGGTCCGTAAAATTTGTGACAGTTGTGAAAGTGTTCACACCCCCACCCCGGAAGAGGTGTTCTGGCTTAAACACGTGGATAAATCTTTGGGAGAGGTGGTATTTAAAAAAGGTCGCGGTTGCCAGAAATGTAATCAGACCGGCTACAAAGGCCGGATTGGTGTGTTCGAACTGCTGGAACTGAATGACGCCATGATGGATGCGCTGAAGGTTGGGGATACCGTAGGCTTTGCGCAACATGCCAGAGAAAGTAATCGTTACCGGCCGCTGGCTTACGCCGCATTAACCTACGCGAAAATGGGCATGACCACCGTTGAGGAAGTGCTCAAGTTGTCTGAAATGGTCGCCGATACCTCAGATACAGACGTGGACAAAGCAGAGGACACGGGTGATGGCCAGGTTTAGTTATACTGCCCGTGAAAGGACGGGTGAGTTAACCGAAGGAACTATGGAAGCCACGGACGAGAGCGCCGTGGCAAAGCTGCTGCTGGCCCGCAATGTCATCCCCATCAAAATTGTTGCGAGCAAAGATGAGCCGGCTTCCGGTGCTGAAAAATCCATGGACGTGCACTGGTACACGCCCAATGTGTCGCTGGACGAGCTGGTTATTTTCTGTCGTCAGATGTTTTCACTGACCCGTGCCGGTATTCCTATTTTGCGGGCCGTCAGTGGTTTGGCGGAGTCCAGTAATTCTGTGCGAATGCGTGTTGCTCTGCTTGATGTTATCGCCCAGTTGGAAAGGGGACGCAGTTTGTCTTCGGCGCTGCATTTGCACAGCGATATTTTCAACCAGCTTTTTGTGAGCATTGTTCACGTGGGCGAGAATACCGGTCGTCTGGATGATGCGTTTTTACAGCTGGCTGAGTACCTTGAACGGGAGCAGGAAACCCGTAAGCAAATTAAAGCCGCCACCCGGTATCCTATATTCGTGCTGATTGCTCTGGCAATGGCCTTTGTAGTGCTCAACGTGTTCGTTATCCCAAAATTTGCCACCATGTTTGCCAAATTCGGAGCCGAACTGCCCACCATGACCAAAGTGCTGCTGGCCATTTCTGATTTCATGCTTAACCGCAGTTATATTCTTATCGGCATTATCGCCTTAATCAGCTACGGCATTTACCGCTATGTGAGTACCGAAAGCGGCCGGTATAAATGGGATCGTCTCAAGCTTCGTCTTCCCGTGGTGGGAGACATCATCCGCCGCTCACTGCTGGCCCGTTTCAGCCGCAGTTTTTCTATGATGCTCCATTCCGGTGTGCCCCTTACCAATGCCCTTAATCTTGTGGCGGATGCGGTCGATAACGCTTATGTGTCAGCTTCTGTTATTGAAATGCGCCAGCGCATCGAGAAGGGCGAGAATTTAACCCGGGTCAGCCATGCCAGCGGACTCTTCACCCCGATGATATTGCAAATGATTAACGTGGGGGAAGAAACCGGGCGGGTAGATGAGCTGCTTGCTGAGGTTGCCGGTTTCTATGAACGGGAAGTGGATTACGACCTGAAAAGCCTGACTGCGAAAATTGAGCCGTTCCTGATTGTGATTGTCGCCGGCATGGTACTGATTTTAGCTCTGGGTATTTTCTCCCCGATGTGGGACATGATGAGTGCGATAAAGGGGGGCCGGTGAGAAAAAGTAACGCCGCCGCAGTGAATGAACAGCGCAAGATGTTCCTTGGCATCATATCAACCCTGGTGTTTGCCATTTTAATGGGCAGTTTTATCGTCTACCTCTACGAATCGGAGCCGAATTTGAAAGGCCAGATCCTGTTCCGCTTCGGCGATAAACTCGAAGACAGTGCTGTCAGCGCACACTGGCAGTGGCAGGCGGAGGGCCGTCCGGAGCGTATTTTGCTGGTGCACTATAATAGCGAAGGTAAAGAGACTGATCGCCGTCCGGTGGTGATGGGAGTAACGGGCTGGCCCGGCGTTAAACATACAGATGACGGCTGCCGGAAGCTGTGGCAGATGTTGCTGAATCAGCCTATGGAAGTGGATGGTTTCAGAGTCCGCGGGGATTTTTACGAAGGTGGTACAGATACAGAGTCGGGTGAGCCAGTTAATGCTTATTGCCGGTTCGGACTGAGCAGCGGTGACTATTTTGATTATGCAATTTATCGCGGAGATGTGACCTATGAAGATGAGTGACCCGGTACATCGCCAGCATGCAGAAAAACGGGAGAACAGAAACATGGATATACAGCGTTATCGGGCAACACAGAGTCAGGCCGGCTTTACGCTGATTGAGCTGACCATTGTTGTGGTATTGCTTGGCCTGCTGGCTGCGGTGGCCATTCCCCGGTTTCTGGACGTAACCGAAGATGCGGAAAATGCCACCGTTGAAGGTGTGGCAGGCGGTTTTGCCACCGGCGTGGGGCTGGTACGGGCGCAATGGGAACTTGAGGCCCGTCCGCAGGACAACGACAGCACGAATCAAACCTTTGTCACATTGGATGGCGTGCGTGTAGGGGTCGACAGTGACACCGGCTACCCTACCGGACAGCTGGCGAATGATGGCAGCTCGGAAGATACCAGTATGAGTAATGCAGATTGCCAGAGCATTTTCAGTCTGATCATGCAGAGTGCACCGACCATTACTGCTAACTGGCAAAATATTCCCACGGAACGATTTCGTTACTATACCGCTGTAAGCAGTGGTACAGGATCTGGCGGAAATGACCAGTGCTACTATTATTTAAGTCAAACCATCAAGAACTTAAACACCGCGCCGGTCGATAACACACAGGGAAATGGATTCATATACGACTCAAGGATAGGTCAGGTTATTGTGTTCACTAACAATAGCGATCAATCCATAACTAACTGAGCAATATTTTGAGCCATAATATATATAGTTAATTTCCTATTTAGAGGTACTGAGCATGCAACAACGTGGTTTTACACTTATCGAACTGGTCATTGTGATAGTGATTTTAGGTATTCTTGCCGTAACGGCAGCGCCCCGTTTCATTGACTTACAAGGCGATGCCCGTGCATCTACCCTGCAAGGTGCTAAAGCGGCACTGACCAGCGGCATGCAACTGGTTTATGCAAAATCTGCCATTGCCGGTGAACAACGCACGGCCTATGCCGGTAACGCTACGACGCGGGTAACTATTGGAGGGGAAAACGTTAATACTGACTTTGGGTACCCAGATGCCGAAGTTGCTTCACTCGCAAACTTGAACTATTGGGTAGAGTTTGCTGATGCAGACTGGGACTTCACGGCGAATGCACCAGCTGCCGGTCAATTTACGATCACTCCAAATGGTGTTACAGCTGTAGCTATCACTTCATCTGATGCGTGTCAGGTGGTATATACAGAAGCTGCAGACGCGAATACAGCTCCATCCGTTGATGTTTACACAGACGGTTGCTAATACTCTGAAATAAAGAAGGATGTGTAATGCGAAAGCGCATTACGTCAAATTATGTTCAGTCGGGCTTTACCCTTGTTGAACTTGTCATCATCATAGTTTTACTGGGTGTGTTATCGGTGGTAGCGATTTCACGCTTCGATGATGGCAAGGGGTACAACGAGTTCCTGCTGCAAAAGCGCCTGCTTAGCGCACTAAGGCATGTTCAGATGCAGGCCATGCAGGACACCCGTGACGGATATTGTCACCGGCTGAACTTCAATTATTCCCCGTCATCGCTCAATTTCGGCCCGCCAGTGGCCACTCTGGCAACTGCCAGTTCATCCGCGTCCTGTCAGAGCGGCATTGATTTCAGCGCTGCCAGCCACCTCCGTACGGATAATGGCGAAATGAGTGCCATGGAAGTCACTATGTCGGGCTACGATGGCAATGCCTCCGCGCCGGTCTATATCGGTTTTAACAATGTGGGTAAACCATTGACCCCCGGCGCTCTGTGCGCTTCAGGTTCCGGTTGCCGTATTTCATTTGCCGGCAAATCAACCGCCAGTGTGTGCGTAAACAGCCAGGGTTTCATCTATGAATGCTAACCGGGGGTTTACATTACTGGAAACGGTTATCGGGATGGTGATATTTGCCATCGTGCTGACCACGTCTGTGCAGCTCATTGCTGAACAATCAAAGAAAAGCCTGGAACCCATCTGGCAAACCCGTGCAGCGGAACTCGGACGGGCATTGCTATCGGAAATTAACAGTAAAAAATTTGATGTGCGTTCCAGTTCTAATCCCGACGCCCCCCGGTGTAATGAGGGCAGTCGCTGTTCTTATACCAATGAATTCGGGCCGGGTAGCGGTGAGCTCAGAGCAAACTGGGATGATGTGGATGATTATCACCTGCTCAGCCAGTCGGGTGCCGGTATTACTGACAGCCGTGGTGTAGCGCTAATTGCGTCAGACGGCTCACCACTTTATCAGGGGTTTTCGCTGTTTGTCCGGGTGCATTACGATGACAATATTGATGGTATAGACGATGACGATATTAATCAGGATGGCGTATACGATACCGGTACCTATACCGGGAATATAAAACGCATTGTCGTCTTTATTACCACACCGGGTGGCGATACGGTGGTGTTCTCTGCATACAAGTGGAATATCTGATGGCGAAGTTCAGTGTACAAAAAGGCTTCACCCTGATTGAACTTGTCACAGTGATTGTGATCCTGGGGGTTGTGGGTTTGGGAATAAGCAGCTTTATGGGAAATACTATGCTGCTGTTTGCCGGCAGTGTTGAGAGAGAGCAACTGATGAACGAGGGCCGCTTCGCCGTAACGCGGATGCAGCGGGAAATGGCCCGTGCAGTGCCAAACAGTTTTCGCATCGCCGGAAACAGTGGTGTGCACTGCGTTGAATTTACCCCGGTCGTCTGGCCTGCCAGCTATGCCACTGCACCTTTTGGTTCAACGTCCAACCGTACGATTAATATGTTCTGGCCACACGACCCGGATGGTAATTACCATATTGTCGCTAATGATCAGCACATCGTCATTTATCCCCTGCAACCCGCTGACGTATACGATCTGTCACGTAACAGAAAAGCGCGGGTAACAGGATGCTCAGATGACGGAGACGGGCATTGCCTCACCCGTGATGACAGTGATGATGTTATTCAGGTACAGGTAGACCGTGCATTTCAGCAGGCATCACCTCATCACTATGCCTATTTTGTTAACCGGACAATCAGCTACTGTGTGGCGAATGGCAACGTATATCGCAAAGAGGAAAATATGAATACCTCGCAATCTTTGTCGTTGTCTGGTGCTGTAATTGTGGCTGAGCATGTTACAAATTCCTTGTCAGGTAATCCGGCGTCTTCCTATGCCGCTAACGACCCGTTAATGGTATTTGCGGGCCCGGCCGGAAAAAGCAATTTCGTCAGGATAAACCTTCAGTTTAATGATAACGGTGAACAGGTTAATCATTTTCAGGAGGTGCACGTTGCGTTCAAACCCTGAAACAACCTGCGCTTTGCCCGCATCACAGAAGGGCAGCATGCTGGTACTGGCGATGTTTGCCATTGTAGTGCTGTCACTCATTGGTATATCGATGGCTTCAATGGTGCAGTCATCAGAAAAAACCATTGTGTATGAAGTCATGGGCGAGCGGGCAGAGCAGGCCTCTCTGGTGGGAGTAGAAATACTGGTCCACGCGATTAAACCAGTTAACGGTAATCTGCATATTTGCGACAACTCTTTCAACCTGGACAGTCTGGTGGTGAATATGCAGGGGTTTGAAGGCTGTACGATTGTAGTGCGGTGTACCACCCGTTCAATCCCTGTCAGCGGAAACCAGACAGAGTACCATTATGAAATTAAATCCACCGGCACCTGCGCTGCCGGTGATATGGTGGCGACGAAATCCAACACATACAACATGACTAAACCCTTCAACTATTAGTCTTGCCTGGTATGTTTATCTTTGCCTCCGGATTTTCCTGAACTTTTCCTGAACGGAATGCCGTCTTCTCAGTCTAACGACTGTTCAGAGTGGTGATTGTCACTCTTTTTGCACACTTTTACATGACGAAACAATCCCCCTGCTGGCTGATTTTTGAACTAAAATTCTGCTCAATCATTTAAGCTGACCAGCGAAGCGGTATTTTGTGCGCCTCAGGGGGCTATTTGCTTGCCCAAAGTAGTACCCGTTGTTAAAGTGTGCGGATATATATCTTCATTTCGCAGTCACGCCGCAAGCCATGCCCGAAGAAAGGTATGCAGGCGCAATAACAGGAACTGGCATTTCATGTTTAAAAAGCTTCGAGGCATGTTTTCCAACGATTTGTCCATCGACCTCGGAACGGCTAACACGCTCATCTATGTAAAAGATCAGGGCATCGTACTTAACGAACCATCAGTGGTAGCAATCCGTCAGGAACGGGCATCAGGACCAAAAAGTGTTGCCGCGGTGGGTTCTGAAGCTAAGCGTATGCTTGGCCGTACGCCGGGTAATATCCGTGCTATCCGTCCAATGAAAGACGGCGTTATCGCTGACTTCTATGTGACTGAAAAAATGCTGCAGCATTTTATTAAACAGGTTCACGACAACAATTTCCTGCGTCCCAGCCCGCGAGTGCTGGTATGCGTACCTTGTGGTTCTACTCAGGTAGAACGCCGTGCTATTAAAGAATCTGCACTGGGTGCAGGTGCCCGCGAAGTGTATCTGATTGACGAGCCGATGGCGGCTGCTATTGGTGCGGGTTTACCGGTATCAGAAGCTACCGGTTCCATGGTGGTCGATATCGGTGGTGGTACCACAGAAGTCGCAATTATTTCACTGAACGGTGTGGTGTATTCCTCTTCTGTTCGCATTGGTGGTGATAAGTTTGACGAAGCTATCATTAACTATGTGCGTCGTAACTTCGGTTCACTCATCGGTGAAGCTACTGCAGAGCGTATTAAGCACGAAATCGGTGCTGCTTACCCGGGTGATGAAGTACGTGAAATTGAAGTGCGCGGCCGTAATCTGGCTGAAGGTGTTCCCCGTGGCTTCGTGCTGAATTCCAATGAAATTTTAGAAGCCTTACAGGAACCGTTAACCGGTATCGTGTCTGCGGTCATGGTTGCCCTGGAGCAGTCTCCGCCGGAACTGGCTTCAGATATTTCTGAACGCGGCATGGTACTTACCGGTGGTGGTGCGTTACTGAAAGATCTGGACCGCTTACTGATGGAAGAAACCGGTATTCCGGTAGTGGTGGCAGATGATCCGCTTACCTGTGTAGCCCGCGGTGGCGGTAAAGCGTTCGACATGATTGATATACATGGCGGCGACCTGTTCAGCTACGAATAATCAAACCAGAAAGGCTACCGCAAGGTAGCCTTACTGCGTATCACGGGTAATATGGATACGATTTTCACACGCGGACCTTCACTGATTAGCCGCCTCATTCTTGCGCTGGTAATGTCGGTGGCGCTGATAATCGCAGATTCGAAATTTGATGCGTTTCAGTCTTCGCGCGTGTACATGAACTCACTGATGAGTCCATTACAATACCTTGCGAACCTCCCCAGCGTACTGCTCAGCGCCAGTGCGCAACGCCTTACCTCCCATGAAGACCTCGTTGAAGAAAACCAGCGGCTGACCAATCAGGTTTTGCTGATGAGTGAACGTTTACAGCGATTCGATGTGTTGCAGTCAGAAAACGATCAACTCCGTGCCTTACTGGATACGCCGGCAAAACCGGACGTGCGTAAAAAGGTGGCAGAGCTGATGGCCGTTGAAAACAGTCCTTTCAGCCAGCAAATTGTGATTAATAAAGGAGCGCTGGACGATGTGTTCCTGTCGCAATCGGTGCTGGATGACCGTGGCGTAGTGGGCCAGGTGATGGAAGTGGGTACAACGAACAGCCGGGTGGTATTGATCACTGATGTGACTCATGCTGTGCCGGTACGCTCAGTACGTAATAATATCCGCTTTATTGCCAGCGGCACCGGCTCTCTCGATGAGCTGCTGCTGGAACATGTCCCTCATAGTGTGGACGTGGAAGTCGGGGATATTCTGGTGACATCAGGTTTAGGACAGGTATTTCCGGAGGGTTATCCGGTGGCACAGGTCAGCCGGGTGATCCGTGACGAAAGCCGCCCGTTTGCCATTGTTGCCGCTACGCCTCTTGCACGGCTGGACAGGTTGAAGTATTTGCTGTTGTTGTGGCCGGAACATCATGACGGGGAAGCGGAATTTGATGGTGTCAGTACCGCCGGTGATGAAAGCCCGGAGGGTGAGAATGATTAAGACCCGCCACTCTGCCATTATTGCCACTTTACTCATTGCACTGGTTTTACAAATTGTGCCTCTGCCTATCCAGGTCGATATTTACCGGCCGGACTGGGTGCTCATTGTGCTGGCTTACTGGACCATGGCATTGCCTCACCGCGTGAATGTAGGCGTGGCCTTCATGGCGGGAATTGCCATGGATATTTTGCTGGGGACGTCGCTGGGGATTCACAGTTTTTCCCTGAGTTTATCGGTATTTACACTGGCGGCTAACTATCAGCGTTTACGCAACTACTCGGTGTGGCAACAGGCAATTATCATTGGCCTTATCAGTGCGCTCTATCACACCGTTTTATTCTGGCTTCAGCATCTTCTCACTGGCATACCTTTTCAGCTCAGCTATTTATGGCCTGTTCTCAGCACGATGATTTTATGGCCATGGATATTCTGGGTGCTCCGTAAAGCACGCAGACAACTCAACATTAATTAGGAGGCGTTATGTCAGCGCAACTTATTCTGGCATCAGCTTCTCCCCGCCGCACTGCATTACTTGACCAGATGGGGTTTGCCCATCGTCAGTTTCCCGTCGATATCGATGAGTCTCCCCTCGACGGAGAATCTCCTGAAACCATGGTGACGCGGTTGGCGGCTGAGAAGGCAAGGGTTGCCAGTGAGCGCCTGAGCGCGGATGCGGATTCGTCTTATGTGGTGCTGGCTTCAGATACGCTCATTGCTTTTCAGGGCCGGCCGTTAGGTAAGCCGGCAGACCGTGATGATTGTTTTGCCACACTCAGAGCTTTGTCTGACAAGGAACACGAAGTGCTGACTGCCGTGAGTATTTATTGCGGCGGTAAATCAAAAACACTGTGCGTATGCACAAAGGTACTTTTCGCCCCTGTCACCGACGACGATATTGCCGCATACTGGGAGACAGGAGAACCTGCAGATAAAGCCGGAAGTTATGCCATTCAGGGTATTGGCGGTCAGTTTGTCAGATCGGTATCCGGCAGTGTGAGTTCAGTGATTGGTCTGCCATTGTACGAGACCCGTTGTTTGTTGAAAGAATTTGGAATTTCATCGTGAGTGCAGAACTACTAATCAACGTAACGCCCTCTGAATCCAGGGTCGCATTAATCGAAAACGGTATCCTTCAGGAAGTGCACGTAGAGCGGCACACCAAGAAAGGGCTGGTGGGGAATATTTACCGCGGGAAAGTGAGCCGTGTGTTACCTGGCATGCAGGCAGCGTTTGTGGATATCGGTCTGGATAAAGCCGCTTTTTTGCATGCATCAGACATCGTTGTCCACAATGAAATTGTTGATGAGGTATCCAGCAGTCAGTTGCAAAAGAGGGATATCCGCGAGCTGGTGCGTGACGGTCAGGACATTATTGTGCAGGTGGTGAAAGATCCCATCGGTACGAAAGGCGCGCGGCTGACTACCGACATTACCATTCCGTCACGCTATCTGGTCTTCATGCCGAGCGTCACCCATGTTGGCGTAAGCCAGCGAATTGAAGATGAAGCGGAGCGGGAGCGGTTGAAGAATCTGGTACAGGAATACTGTGACGATGAAGGCGGCTTTATTTTGCGAACAGCCGCAGAGGGAGTATCGCAACAGGAGCTCTCTTCCGACGCGGCTTTTCTGCGCCGGTTGTGGAACAAAATCAAACAACGGATGGGCCGCAAGAAGCAGCATATCATGTATGAAGATTTGCCACTGGCCCGCCGGGTGCTGCGGGACTTTGTTGGCACCGAGCTGGACCGTATCCGTATTGACTCTAATTTGTCTTTCAGGGAGTTAGGTGAATTTACCGCCGAATATGTTCCCGAGCTTCAAAGCAAACTGGAGTACTACCGTGGCGACCGGCCCATTTTTGACCTGTATGATGTCGAAAATGAAATACAGCGGGCGTTAGATCGCAGAGTCGATCTTAAATCCGGCGGTTATCTCATTATCGACCAGACCGAAGCGATGACCACCATCGATATTAATACCGGTGCGTTTGTCGGTCACCGCAATCTGGAAGAGACCATTTTCAATACTAACATTGAAGCCACGCTGGCTATCGCAAGGCAACTCAGGTTGCGCAATCTGGGTGGTATGATCCTCATCGACTTTATTGATATGTCGGAACCGGATCATAAACGGCGTGTCTTAAATAGTCTGGAAGCGGCAACGGTGAAAGACCGGGCAAAGATTAATATTCACGGGTTTACCTCACTGGGTCTGATTGAAATGACCCGTAAACGCACCCGCGAAAGTCTTGAGCATACCCTGTGCGGACTATGCCCGGTATGTAAAGGCCGGGGCTCGGTAAAAACTATCGAGACGATTTGCTTTGAAATTATGCGTGAAGTGGTGCGTGTTAACCGTGCCTATGACGCAGAATTATTTGTTATTTATGCTTCGCCAAATGTAGCCGATGCGCTGCTGGGTGAAGAATCCCATGTTCTGGCTGAGCTGGAAGTGTTTGTGTCTAAGCAGATTAAAGTGCAGACAGAGCCGCTCTACAACCAGGATAAATACGACGTAGTCATGATGTAAGGCGGTGCCCGTTAAGTGAGTAAAGCAGGTAAGGTAGCCACCTGGCTGGTAAAAAAGCTGTGGATGCTGCTGGCAGTCTTTTTAGTGTTGTTTGCTGTCATGCTGAGCGTTATGCGCTACGCATTGCCCCATATCGACCATAAAAAATACCTGCTCGAAGACTATGTCAGTGAAAAATACGGTGTCGATCTCAAAATTGGCAGCGTTCAGGCAGACTGGGAAAAATCAGGCCCCAGTATCGTATTAAATGATGTGGTGCTCGCCAACGGCGACTCTTCTCCGGTGGCGCTTGGCATTAAACAAGTCCACATGGACATCGATTTCTGGGAAAGCCTGCGCTTACGGATGTTGTCTTCCAATGCCTTTACTCTGGACGCACTGACACTCGAAATCGATGCCGACCGTCTTGACGGTGCCGGTGAGAGTGATTTTCCTGTCGTCGATGCGCTTAAAAGCCTTTTCCTTGAGCAGTTACAGCGCTTTTCACTTACTGAAGGTGAGGTTGCGATTACCCGCAATAATGAGCGGGAAGTACTGCAACTGGAGTCACTGAGCTGGATCAACAAAGACCGGCGTCACCAGGGCACCGGCGCTGTGCGGGTACAGGAACTGGCAAATAACTCCGCTTCTTTTATTCTCGATCTCACCGGTACCCCTGATTCACTGGATGGCGTGATGTACGCCCGGGCAGAGGATTTGGATATTTCTCCCTGGGTTAGCGGCTTGCTGGCAACACGGCGTCCGTTGCGTGAAAGCCGGGCGAATTTTGAACTCTGGGCTGAAGTAAAAGAAAGTCACTTCAGTGCGTTTTATACCGAATTCCACGAAAGTAAGCTGGCGTGGGGGGGCGACGATGCGCTGGTGTTTAACTCGGGGATCCGCGGCGGCAGCATTCAGGCGCAACCGGTTAAAGACAAATGGCACTTCCGTGTTGATCAGCTTATTTTTGATGCCAACGATCAGAGCCTGGTAACAGACCTGGTAGGAACTGTATCGGATAATGAATTACTGGTGAATACGGTGAAGCCGGCACCGGTGAACCCTTTTCTGGTGTTATTACCCCTGTTCACAGACGATACCGCCGATGACAATATCCGCGATATCAACCCGGGGGGGCAACTGGCTACACTACAGGTAAAACTGCAGCCGAAAGGGTTTGACCTGGCAGCAAAACTCATTGACGTGAGTTGGGATCAGGATGGCTATGTGCCCGGGCTTTCTCACCTCGACATGGACATTTTCTGGCATAAGAAACAAGGTGTGGTGTTGTTATCTGCAGATGACAGCACCCTGGACATCGATAATTTGCTACCGGAATCAGTGAAGGTAAGCAAGCTGAGAGGGAAAGTGTTTGTTTACCGGCAGTCCCTTGATGACGGCAATCACTGGGTTGTCCAAAGCCACAAACTGGATGTGCAGTCGGATAAATTATCGTTTCAACCTGCATTCCGCTTTGATACCACATCACGGGAGTTGTCGGTAAGTGCTGACATCGTGTCCCGTCCGGTAAAAGATATACAGCACTTGTTGCCTGGTCCGCTAATTGGCAAGAATACAACGGCTTTTCTCAACCGCGCTTTCGTCGGGCCGGGGCAAATAAATGGAGCCACTATACTCTGGCAGGGTAAACCGGCAGATTTTCCTTTCAGCGGCAATGAAGGGATTTTTCAGGCCAAAATACAGGTAACCGGCAGCACATTCCGCTTCTCTGATGACTGGCTGCCACTGGAAGGGCTGGACCTTACTTTATTGTTCGAGAACGACAGCCTGACTATGCACAGTCCGGGAGGCACACTTGGTGGTGTTGCTGTAAGTAATATGACTGCTGTGATCCCTGCTTTACGGGGTGACTCGGAAGTGATTATCGATGCCACGGGTAAAGCCAGAGGGGCGGATGTTACTTCACTTATGCTGCAGAGCAGTTTATCCGGTTCGCTGGGACGATTACTGGAAAAAGATGTGCAGATAAAGGGAGACCTGTCTGCTGGCTTACATCTTGAAATTCCTTTCGACAGTAACCAGGTCATTGCCCGGGGGGAAGTGACCCTGCCCGGGAACGATGTTCACGTGAGCAGCGTAAAAATGGATTTTGCCGGCGCTACCGGTAAAGTCACCTTTGAAAACGAAAAGGTGCAGTTCACTGATTTAGAGGCGTCGTTGCTCGGGCAGCCGGTGAGTTTGTCTTTTGACGGCAAGCAGGAATACGAAGATTATCTGGTGGATCTGTCGCTGGATGGTACCTGGAACATTAATCCTCTGCTGGCTGAGTTTAACCCTGACTTCGACACTTATTTATCCGGTGATGCCCACTGGCAGGCCGTTGTCGCATTGCGTATTCCGCCGGAAGGATTCAGCTACCGTGCGAATATTACTACGCCGTTAACCGGCCTTAGTTCAAAGTTGCCAGCTCCTTTTGCTAAAACAGCAGACAGTGATTTATTGTTCAATGTGATCAGTGAAGGGAATGAGCAAGCCTCAACGGTGAAAGCCAGCTTAGGTGATGATGTGCGCTTCGAAGGTGTACTGCCTCATCAGGAAATGCAGTTTTCCCGCGCCCACCTGGCTTTGGGTGACAGCGACTTTGTAGGCATGGGCATAGGTTTCAGTATCTCTGCCGCCATGGATGTCGTGAATGTGACGGACTGGTACAAAACCATCGAGTTACTGGTAAACGGCATGGGCAGTGGCGGCGAACCCGGTACGCAGAAAAACGCGTTATTTTCTGTGCCGGAACGTATATTTGTTAATGCCGGTAACCTGGTGATTGCCGGTCAGAATCTGCATAACGCTAAAATTACCACCAAGCAGCAAAACAATAACTGGATGCTGGATATCAACGCCACGGAAGCCAGAGCGACGGTGAATTTGTATGATGACTGGCTGGCGCGGGGCGTTGCCGTTGAAGCTGATTATATCCGTTTTGAAAGTTGGGAATCAGAAGATGAAGGCGTGGCCCATAACTGGGATGCGAATACGTTACCGCCGGTCTACTTCCACTGTAAACAATGCATATTCCTAGACAAAGATTTAGGCGAGGTAACACTGGATGTGGCGAAAGCGACGTCTGGTCTGGATATCCGGCAACTTAGTGCAGTGAGTAAGCATGGCAAGTTTTCGGCAAAAGGAAAATGGGTCTTTGACGGCGACGACAACAACACTTTACTGGGTGGTTCGCTGGAAAGTGATGATGTGGGCATGATGTTGAAAAACTGGGGCGTCGACAGCGGCATTAAAGACTCAGGCGCCAGAATGAACTTTGATTTAAGCTGGGCAAAATCCCCCATGGATTTTAGTGCAGAAACCCTGACAGGCGATGTAAAGTGGTCTTTGTCAGACGGTTATCTCAGTGAAGTCAGTGATAAAGGCTCCCGTATTTTTACCCTTTTCAGTCTGAATTCACTGGTGCGTAAACTGAGCCTGGATTTCCGTGATGTGTTCGCGAAGGGCTTCTTTTATGATGATATGAGCGGTACCTTGTCCATCGCTGACGGCAAAGCGTATACCGGCGATACTGTAATTGATGGCGGTGCCGGTGAAATTAATATCAAAGGCTATACCGATCTGGTGGAAAACCAGCTGAATTACAATGTGGTGTTTTCGCCTAACGTCACCGGCAACCTGCCTATCCTGGTGTACTTCCTCGCCACGCCGCCAACCGCACTGGCTGCACTGGCACTTGACCAGGTGTTAACATCAGCGAAAGTCATATCAAATGTGAACTACCATGTTACCGGCAGCTTAAGTGAACCGGTATTTGAAGAGGTGGGCAGGGACAGCAAAGAAGTCGCACTGCCGGCGAAAACGCGGCCGGCAACATCGCCGGATGATCCCATCACAGACCAGGACATGGAGCGCATCAAACTGGAGGTAAACAATGGTTAATGTAGTCGCAATACAGATGACATCCGGACCGGATATCGAAGCGAACTTACAATTTGTTGAGTCTCAGCTTGCGTTACTGCCAGACCCGGACGAAGTGACCAGTCTGGTTGTACTGCCTGAGTGTTTCGCCTGTTTCGGCACCCGTGACGGTACATTACTGACTATCGCTGAAGCGAAAGGTGAAGGCAAAATTCAACAGGCACTCAGTGCTATGGCGGCAAAATACCGGTGCTATCTGGCGGGTGGTACTATTCCGCTCAAAACCTCTGAGAAAAACCTGTTTACAGCTTCCTGCCTGTTTTATTCGCCGGATGGCGAACTGATAACCGAATACCAGAAGATTCACCTTTTCGATGTGGCGGTAAATGACCGCACCGGTACCTATCTGGAATCTAAATATACGAAACCCGGCAGCCGGGTGGTAGTTGTGGATACAGAGGTCGGGCGTATTGGTCTGGCAGTATGTTATGATGTGCGCTTTCCCGGCTTATTTACGGCAATGGGAGACATCGATATTCTGGTGTTGCCTGCTGCTTTTACGCAGCGTACCGGCGAAGCACACTGGGAAGTGCTTTTGCGTAGCCGGGCAATTGAAAAACAGTGTTTTGTGGCTGGCGCAAATCAAACCGGCATTCATGCCAACCAGCGCGAAACTTACGGTCACAGTATGGTGATTTCTCCCTGGGGGGATGTTCTGGCCTGCGAGCCTGAACAGACCGGGCTGGTAAGTGCTAAAATAGACATTAACGATCGGGTGAAGTTGAAGGCGAATATGCCTGTCAGCCAACATAACCGGTTCAGGAGCCAACTTGTTTAATAACGTAAAAACGCATCTGCTTACAGACTCAGGCCTTGATTTGTCATCGCTGGAAAAAGCGCTGGGTGAAATTTATCACCATGACAATGACTATGCTGACCTGTATTTTCAGTCCAGCCAGCATGAAAGCTGGGTGCTGGAAGACGGCATCATCAAAGACGGCAGCTGCAACATCGAGCGCGGTGTGGGTGTGCGTGCAGTCAGTGGTGAAAAAACAGGTTTTGCATACTCTGACGACATCAATGAAACGGCTCTGCTGGACGCCTGCCGTGCAGCCCGCACGATTGCTCCTTCCGGTGGTAAACATCATGTTCAGTCACTGGAAACCGGCAGCTATATCACCCGTTACAAAGACAACAATCCCTTGCTTGCCATGCAGGACGCTGAAAAAATTGCGCTGTTAAAATCGGTGGATGCTTATATCCGTCAAAAAGAACCCGGTATTAATCAGGTGGTAGTGAGCTTAAGCGGCGTGTATGAAGAAGTACTGGTGGCTGCGACTGACGGCACCCTGGCGGCAGATATTCGTCCGCTGGTGCGTTTGAACTGCTCAGTACTGATGGAAAAAGGCGATCGCAGGGAGCGTGGCAGTGCCGGCGCCGGCGGACGCCACTCATATGACTTCTTCACCACAGATAAAGACGGCCGGCCTTACTACGAAACCCTGGCCGATGAAGCACTGCACATGGCGCGGGTGAATATGGAAGCGATCGCCAGCCCTGCCGGGACCATGCCGGTGGTGTTAGGTAACGGCTGGCCGGGTGTGCTGCTGCATGAAGCGGTAGGCCATGGTCTGGAAGGTGACTTCAACCGTAAAAATGCATCTACTTTCAGCGGCCGTATAGGCGAGCGTGTAGCTGCCAAAGGGGTCACAGTGGTAGATGACGGCACAATGGCTGACCGCCGTGGCTCTCTTTCTGTAGATGATGAGGGCACGCCGTCAGCACATAACGTGCTGATTGAAGACGGCATCCTGAAAGGTTACATGCAGGATAAAATGAATGCCCGTTTGATGGGTGTGAGCCCAACCGGAAACGGACGCCGTGAGTCCTTCGCGCACTTACCCATGCCACGTATGACCAATACGTACATGATGGCCGGTGAGCACGACCCGCAGGAGATCATTGCGTCAATCGACAAAGGTATTTACGCACCGAACTTCGCCGGTGGTCAGGTAGATATCACGTCCGGTAAGTTTGTATTTTCCAGCGCAGAGGCTTATCTGATTGAGAACGGTAAAATTACTGCGCCGGTAAAAGGCGCTACCCTCATTGGCAATGGCCCGGAAGTCATGCAGAAAATTTCTATGATTGGTAATGATGTGGCGCTGGATCGCGGTGTCGGTGTGTGCGGTAAAGACGGCCAGTCCGTGCCGGTTGGCGTTGGTCAGCCAACGCTGAAGGTGGATGAACTCACCGTAGGTGGTACTGCTTAATTTTTTTATTACTCTGATAAAAGCGCGATAAAATCTTATCGCGCTTTTTTGAATTACCCTTCGTGAATCACTTCTTTTAAGTACTGAAATAACTCGCGGAATGCTTTTGGCGGTGCGTTGTTCTCCCGCTCTTTTCTGATTTGACGGTGGAACTGCCGCAGTTTCTGGCGATCCAGGGCAGGATGCTCTTCCATCAGGCGTTGTATGGCGTCATCACCCTCATTAATTACCGCTTCTCTGGCTTTTTCCAGCGCGTGAAACGCGGCATTGCTGGCCTGGTGTGCGTGCGTCAATTTTGCCAGCGCAGCTTCAATATCGCTGGTATCCCGGCTGCGCATTAATTTGCCGATAAACTGAAGCTGACGTCTGAAACCATCTTTTTTGCGGTTAATATTTCGCGCCAGCATCACTGCGTCTTCCAGCTCTTCGTCCATAGGAATGGTGGCAAGGTGGGCCGGCGTTAAGTTAACCAGGTCTTCTCCGAGCTTCTGACGTTCAGCAGACAGACGCTTCAGTTCGGATTTACTGATTAATTCACTCTCATCATCCTGATCAATTTCATTAAATGAGTTTTCTTCATCAGAATGGTGGTTGTTATCGCTCATTTGGCACTCATAAATGTTACACTGCAGTATTCGGTTATTGTGACATACAGACGGAAATAGCGAAACTCACTATGCAAATTGAAAAGCAAATTGCGGAAATTCAGAATGTCGTAGACGACGTTCTTAAAATGGCGCTGAAAAAAGGCGCGACGCAGGCCGAGGCCAGTATGTCGAAAGTGCAGGGGATTGCTGTGTCATCCCGCATGTGCGATGTAGAAAATGTGGAATTTAATAACGACGGTGGTCTGGGGATCAGCGTTTATGTCGGCAAGCATAAGGGCAGTGCGTCTACAGCGGATCTAAGTAAGGAAGCGTTGGCACTGACGGTAGAAAAAGCGGTGGATATCGCCCGTTATACCAGTGAAGACCCGTGCACTGGCCTGGCAGACAAAGAACTGATTGCCACTGAATTTCCTGATTTAGAATTGTATCACCCCATTGAGCTGGACCCGCAAAAAGGCATTGAGGTTGCCATTGAAGCTGAGCGGGCCGCCATGGCATACGACAAACGCATTACCAACTCAGACGGCGCATCTTATAACGCAAACCTGGGGATGCGGGTGTACGGTAATACCCATGGTATCAACGCCGGCTATCCGAGCAGTCGTTACAGCGTGAGCTGCATGATGATCGGCTCTGAAAATGGTGATATGCAACGGGACTACGCCTATACAGTAAACCGTCAGGCGCATTTGCTTAAACCTGCTGCAGAAGTGGGCCGTGAAGCCGCTGAGGCAACTGTCGCCCGTCTGGGAGCCCGTAAAATTGCCACAGGCAAAGTACCGGTTATGTTGCATAAGGACGTTGCCAGTTCATTATTTGGCCATTATGTCAGTGCCATCAGCGGTGGCAGCCTGTACCGCCGTTCTTCATTCCTGCTGGATAAGCTGGGCGAACAGGTTTTCCCTCAATGGCTGAACATTGAAGAAAAGCCTCATTTGAAATCAGGGCTGGCCAGTTCCAGCTTTGATGCTGAAGGGGTGGCAACACAAGACATGACGATTGTGGAGAACGGTTGTTTATCTCACTATCTCTACACGACCTATTCAGCACGCAAACTGGGTGTTATTTCAAACGGTCACGCTGGCGGTATCCACAACTGGATTGTGGGGGACACCGGGCAGTCAGATGCTGAGATGCTCAAAGAAATGGGCACCGGTTTACTGGTTACAGAGCTAATGGGGCAGGGTGTAAACACCGTAACAGGCGATTATTCCCGTGGTGCTGCCGGCTTCTGGGTTGAAAACGGTATTATCCAGTATCCGGTTCACGAAGTGACCATTGCCGGTAATTTGAAAGATATGTTTATGAACATTGCTGCCATCGGCGCCGAACGCGAGCTTCGCGGCGGTGTTCAAACCGGCTCAGTGCTGATTGGTGAAATGCGTATAGCCGGCAGCTGATTGTCGGCTTCAATCAAATAGCCGCATCAGAAACATCAGACACAAAAAATGCAGCCAGAGGCTGCATTTTTTCATCTGTGGAATGTGAAAGCTAATGCCCGGCGGGCTATCAGCTGTCTACAGAACCGCAGAAACGGTAACCTTCACCGTGGATGGTTACAATCAACTCTTCATCGCTCGGCTCGGATTCGAAGTGTTTACGGATCCGGCGGATGGTTACGTCAACAGTACGGTCGTTCGGGCGCAGTTCACGGCCTGTCATTTCCATAATTAGCTGTTCACGGGTAAGAATTTTGCCAGGGTTGCTCAGGAACAGGTGCAGTGCACGGAATTCAGAGCGTGGCAGACGGAATTCCGTGCTGCTTGGTGAAATCAGTGAGCGGCTATCGCCATCCAGAATCCAGCCGTTGAAGCTGACGCGGCTTGGTAAGTCGTCGTCTTCTGCAGAACTGGTAGTGCGTGCAAGCAGGTTGCGGGCACGGATAGTCAGTTCACGTGGATTGAAAGGTTTAGTCAGATAGTCATCTGCACCGATTTCCAGACCCAGAATACGGTCTACATCGTTGTCACGGCCAGTCAGGAAAATCAGACCTACATTCTTACGGTCGCGTACTTCACGCGCCAGAATCAGACCATTTTTGCCCGGCAGGTTAATATCCATGATAACCAGGTTAATAGAGTGATTTTCGAAGAAATCATGCATCTGATCGCCATTCTCGGCCTCAAACACATTGTAGCCTTCAGCTTCGAATAAGCTCTTTAGTGTGGTACGCGTTACCACTTCGTCTTCAACAATTAATATATTTGGCGTCTGCATGGTGTTTTACACTCTTCTACAATCGATTAAGCTAGCTTCTGACAATTCTAATATCCGGGTGACTATTTTAAAAGCGTTTATCGGATAACTTGTCAACGGTATAAGGATTTGTACAAAATTTACAAGGGCTTATTCACCTTTTAACGGTAAATTTCCGGTTTCAGAGCTTTCGACAGGGAAAATGATAATAAATTCCACGCCGTTTCCTTCTTCACTGGTAATTGAGATGGTGCCGTTCAGTGCCTGTGTTACCAGGTTGTAGACCAGATGCATACCCAGTCCGGAACCACCTTGCCCCCGCTTAGTTGTAACAAACGGGTCAAAGATACGTTTGCGGATATCATTCGATATGCCTTTTCCGTTATCTTTGTAAATTAATTTCATTTTTGTCGGTGTCATCATTTCCGCAATGATGTCTATTTCACCGTGTTCTATATGCTCAAAGCCGTGTATGACAGAATTCATGATCAGATTTATTATTATCTGATTGATAGGGCCGGCTTTGGTCTCCACTGATAACGTCGGATCGCAGTCTACGCGAATATCATGATGGAGCTTTTTTAATCTGGGACGTAAGGATAACAGTATCTCATTAACCAGCTGTGCAAAGCAAAATCTGCGGTTACTCTCTGAAGACTGGTCTACCGCAACCTGTTTGAAGCTGGAAATCAGCTCTGCTGCACGGTTAAGGTTCCGGTAGATGATATTCAGGTTTTCCTGACTCTCATTTAAGAACCTGGCCATTGTACTGGCTTTTAGTGTTTTACTCTCAAATTCTTTTTGAATGATGTGCAATCTGTCCAGCATCATGGTGGAAGCCGTGACACCAAGACCAATTGGTGTGTTAACTTCGTGGGCCACACCGGCAACCATATCTCCAAGTGACGCCATTTTTTCGTTCTGAACGATTTGTCGTTGAAACTGGTGTAACTTCTCCAGTGTCTGGATTAACTCCTGGTTGGCATCTTTAAGCGCGTTCGTGCGCTGGCTCACCATATCTTCCAGGCTGGCATTCAGTTTACGGTGCTGCTCCTCCGCCATTTTCTGTTTTTGCATGTATTCCTGGATACGACTCAGCATTACGTTAATCGATTCAGATAAATACGCCAGCTCTCTGATATTGCCGGGTTCAGCACGGGCGGAGTAATCCCTTTGCCGGGACGTTTTACTGAGAAAATCTCCCAGACGCTGGATAGGCGCAGTAATGAGCTTTTGCATTTTGAGAGAAACAATAAAGCAGATCACCAGCATCAGAATAATGACGGTGACAGACGTCAAAATGGACTGCTGGATTTTTTCATTCAGACGATGTGTGGACACCTGAATATAGATGTACCCCGCCGTTGAGGCATCTTCATTCTCGATGGCACGTGCAATTTCAACGATTTCGTTTGAGTAAACCGGACGAAAATAATTACTGACAGAGGACTCTTTCGAACTGGTACGGGTTTCGCCTTCTTTGGTGTAGTTTGCCACCATTCTGAGCTGACCGGATATATCCTGCTGGTAAATATGCACGTTGAGCAAATCAGGAGAAACCGCCAGGTTTTTAAGTTTATTACCCAGTAACCGTTTATCTCTGTCTGATTGTACTTTAAGAAGGTCGTCTTTAAACAGGGCGGCGAGTAAGTCAATAAAGATAGTGACATCTTCGCGCTGTGCTTCGCGGTAATGATTCACCTGGTTGTAGCCGGACAGACCCGCAGATACAAGCAAAGACGCTGTGGCGATGGCCATAACCATCCACAAAAACAAACTACGTATTGATAGCTGCACAGCGTGCTGACTCATTAAACAGTGTCTTATTCTAAGCGCGTCCCTTCACTCAATAGTGGCTTATAGTTGCGTAAAAATAAAGCAACATCCGTGATTTAATCCTTTAAATCATCGTCCTGTAGAGTGCGAGGTAAGATTCTGCTGACGCTTCCCAGGTGAAACGGGTTTGCATGCCACGGATTTGCATTTCTCTGAACTGCACCGGGTGTTCATAGTAGAACAACAGGGCACGGCGGATACACGCCAGCAGGGCCTCCGGTGTCGGGGCATCAAAAACAAAGCCAGTTGCGTTTCCTTTATCCTGACACTGATCAATGACAGTGTCTTTCAGGCCACCCACTGAACGTACGATGGGTAATGTTCCGTAGGCAAGGCTGTACATCTGATTCAGGCCACAAGGCTCGAACTGGGATGGCATCAGGAAGAAATCCGAGCCGGCTTCCACAAGGTGAGCGTGGTGGGTACTGAAACCGTTTATAAAGGCAAATTGTTGAGGATGATTCTGGGCAAACTCATCCAGATCCATACAAACTGTGGGATCACCGGTGCCGACAATGACCATCTGTACGTTGTGGTGCATCAAATCCTGCAAAATAGGGACAAGGTAACCGAAGCCTTTCTGTTCTGTTAAACGGCACACCATGCCCAGCAGCGGCACATCGGGATTTTGAGGTAAATGGCTGAGTTCCTGTAACGCGAGTTTGCAGGTTTTCTTATCGTGTAAGGTGTCGGCAGAATAATTTTGCGGCAGATAGGCGTCGTCCTGCGGATTCCATTGCCCGTAATCACAACCGTTCAGAATACCCGACAAATCTTGCTGGCGCATGACCAGACGGTCGTGCAGGCCGTGTGAGCCCAGGTCTGTAAGCAACTCTTTTGCGTAATTCGGACTGACAGTTGTTACCTTGGTGGCGAATTCGATGCCCGACTGCAACATATTGATGTAGCCGCCGTGGATCTGAGACAAAATCGCAGGGTGATGGCGAAGATAAGGAATGTCGTCCAGTTTGTGCACGCCCTGAAAGGCTGCATTGTGAATAGTAAAAACCGTCTTCGTCTTATTGAAGTAGCCGGACTGATCAAAGCGCAACAGAAATGGCAGCATGGCCGTGTGCCAGTCGTGGCAGTGGATAATATCAGGCTGAATACTCAGAGCCTGCAATGCATTCAACGCTGCTCCGCAAAAGAAGCTGAAGCGTTCAGCATTGTCCTGGTAGGCTTCATAGGTGCTGCTGTATAAACCGTCGCGGGCGAAATATTCAGGATAGTCAATAAAGTAGATATTAAGTCCCTGCCAGGACAACTGTTTGATGTTGTAGTGGTATACCTTACCTTCGGCAAATAATGTCTGTTGTGCACAGGCATCGGCGAGTTTATATTCGTCCGCAATCGCCTTGTAATAGGGCATGATGATGCTGATTTTTTCACCGGCATCCAGTAAAGCCAGAGGCAATGCCTTTCCTACGTCGGCAAGTCCTCCTGTTTTGACTAAATCTTCCACTTCTGAAATGGCGAAAACAATATTCACAACAAGACTCCCGACAACCTCAAAGCAATGGCGCTGCTTTGTTTACCAAACAGTTAAATCAACACCGGTTATGTGATGGTAAACGTTACCACACAGTTCAAAATCTGCCTATCCGCAAATACTCAAATACAATGAAAAGCGGGAATCCTGCGCCACCGTGTGGGTTTGCGGAAAAATATCACCAAGCAGTCCGGGGTAGGGTAAGAAGCGGTTGGCAACCATTTGTAATGTGCCTTTTGAGTTCAGGCAGCGGCGGCTGTCTTCAATAAACCGGCGGGTCACTGTGTAATCTGTTTTTACGCCGGTATGAAACGGCGGGTTGGTGACAATGTGTGAGAAAGATTTGTTCACGCCATGCAAGCCGTCTGATGCAACCAGTGTTGCTGACTGCTGATTTGCGGCCAGCGTTCTGGCACTGCAATAAATGGCAAGGGCACTGACATCCAGCAATGTCATATCCAGATGGGGAAAGCGACGGAGCAAATGTGCACCGATAACACCGGCACCACAGGCAAAATCCAGTACTTTACCCCGTAAACGGTCAGATCCTTTGTCCAGCAGCATACGGGTACCGTCATCCAGTTCACCGTGACTGAACACGCCGGGCATGGAAACGACTTCCCACCGGATCCCCTGAACCTCGTATTCAGCTTCGTCAATCCAGTCCCCGGGGGTAAACGCTGTTCCCGCTTTATCAGGCATCACCGTAACCAGACTACAATGCCTTGCAGAGTCTACTTTCTGTGACGGACCGGTCTTTTCAATCAGCTTACCGATACTTTTAATGCCACCTTTATTTTCGCCCACAATGTGAATGCGACCGCCTTCCTGTAACGCAGAGACAGCCATGGCCAGCAACATCTGCATGTGCGCTTTTGATTTAGGCATGTAAATCAGAATGTCAGAAAAACAGGTTTCCGCCGGAGTGAACGGGGCAAACAGATGGCGGTGAGCGCCGGTCTTTTGTTCAATGCAAAAGCCGGCCTCAGAATGACTGACATCGCGGCTGTCGAACTCACAGCAGGGGATCACCCGCACACTTTCACTGAAAATGTCGAAGTACTGGTGAAGAAAGGTCACAGGTCTGTGATCTATCTGATCGGCAAAGTACGCGTCGGCAGGGTTGATAATCAACCAGTTACCTTCTTCAAAAAGTGCCAGGTTTCTTTCCATTAACTGGCTTTGCGGGCTGAGCATGTGTGTTTTCCGGTTATTTTATTATTCTGTACGTTGGTATATGAGATCCCACACACCGTGGCCAAGCTTTTGTCCACGGACTTCAAACTTCGTAATTGGCCGGTAGTCCGGACGGGGTACATAGTCTCCGTCTGTCGCGGTATTCTCATAGCCGGGAGCCGCATTCATCACTTCCGCCATATACTCAGCGTAAGGTTCCCAGTCTGTCGCCATGTGGAATTTACCGCCGACAGCAAGCTTCTCACGCACCATTTGTACAAATTCAGGTTGTACGATACGACGTTTATGGTGACGCTTTTTATGCCATGGATCAGGAAAGTAGAGTTGAACCCGGGCGAGGCTGCCGTCAGGGATCATTTTCTTAAACACTTCTACCGCGTCGTATTCCATGACACGTAAGTTCGTCAGGCCACGTTCACCGGCTTCCGATAAACATGCGCCTACTCCGGGACGATGTACTTCAATACCAAAAAAGTTTGATTGCGGGTCGTTCTCTGCCATTTCTACCAGAGATTTGCCCATTCCGAAACCTATTTCCAGCACCACCGGCGCATCGCGACCGTAAAGATCCTGTAAAGGCAGCATTTCATCTTTAAACTCAATGCCCATGGTTGGCCAGAAAGATTCCAGCGCTTTAGCCTGTCCTTTGGTTAATCTGCCTTCACGTTTAACAAAGCTGCGTACCTTGCTGATGTAAACGCCGGCGGCTTCCGCCTCTTCCTGATTTTTGTATTGACCCATTTTTTCGTGTCCGCACTATTACCGGTTAAACAGGGGCGGCATTATGCCCGCTGCCCGGGTGATTGCAATATAGAGTGGTTAATATTACTGCAATTACTGTGGTACTGCTGTGAAATCCGCCGGATTAGTCCACAATCGACTGTAAAATACGGCTCACAGTGTCCGGTTGCTCTAAAAGACACATGTGGCCGGCGCCGGGTACCGACGTATATGAGGCTGAAGGAATAGTTTCAGCGGCGTCTTTAAGTACACCGGCTGTGACTACCTGGTCGTCAGCGGCAGCAATGAAATGAACAGGGAAGGAGCAGGCTTTTAGTTTGTCTGTCAGCGCTGGTCTTGGCGTGGTCGCTTGTGTGTGAGCCAGTAAGGTGGCCGCACCGAGATCTTTCCCCATGTCCTGCACAACACCGGCTACAGCGGGGTTGTTCTGGTGGTCAGGGTGAATAAAGCGGGTAATGTAGGCCGGGCTGTCAGGTTTGAAACTGCCTTTTTTCAACATCGTGACCAGTTGGGCACGGCGTTTTTCTTCTTCTGCAGTTAAACCGTAAGGAGAGCTGGCGATCATCGTCAGTGATGCAACGCTGTCAGGATTATCAATCGCCCAGCGTGCAGCGATATAACCGCCCATGGAAAAGCCGGCAAGGTGCACTTTTTCACCTGCCAGAACACGGTCGGTGGTCAAAGCCAGCATCTCATCAATGGAAGAAGCCCACTGCAAAGGTACGTAGCGACGCTGATGAACCTGCAGTTTCTGCCATACCGGCAACCACACTCTTTCATCACACAATGTGCCCGGAAGGAATAATGTAGGAAGTGACACGCTTACACCTGCTTAACTTTGGTATTCAGCGCGGCATGTTATCATAGCAGGGTAGCAGAAAGAGTGAATAAATAGCCTAAATGACAAAGCAATTCTCAGAACGTGTACTGGACTGGTTCGATGTGCATGGCCGTAAACATCTTCCCTGGCAGCAGAATATCACGCCCTATGGGGTTTGGGTGTCGGAAATCATGCTTCAGCAAACGCAGGTTTCAACAGTCATCCCTTATTACCAGCGCTTTATGAATAGTTTTCCTACGGTAAATGACCTGGCAGATGCATCGCAGGATGCCGTACTGGATCACTGGACGGGATTGGGGTACTACGCCAGAGCCCGCAATCTTCATAAAGCGGCAGGCATTATCGCCGGGCAATATCATGGCCAGTTTCCGGCTACCCTTGATGAGGTTGTCGCTTTACCCGGCATCGGCCGTTCTACTGCCGGTGCTGTATTGTCTATCGCTTGCGGTCAGAATCATCCAATCCTTGATGGCAATGTTAAACGGGTACTGGCGCGGTTCTATGCCGTGGAAGGTTGGCCGGGACAAAAGCCGGTGGAGAATCAGCTATGGGAATATGCCGCTGCGAATACCCCTGAGCAACGTTGTAATCACTACACTCAGGCCATGATGGACTTAGGGGCCATGATATGTACCCGTTCAAAGCCCCGTTGCGATGCGTGTCCGTTGCAAACAGATTGCCTGGCCTATGCGCAGGGACGGCAAGGCGAGTTTCCCGGTAAAAAGCCAAAGAAAGTCTTGCCTGTTCGGACCACGTCTATGGTGGCAGTGTTTTATCACGGCAGTGTGTTAATGGCGCAGCGTCCTCCGGCCGGCCTCTGGGGCGGATTGTACGGATTTATAGAAACAGATAAGACGGTCACAGAACTGGCAGATGAGTTACCGGTGAGTGTGGGCGAAATGAAAGCGCTTGAGCCTTTCAGGCATACCTTCAGTCATTTTCATCTGGATATTCAGCCCTGGTTGATTCTGGCTGACGGCATTGAGCAGCAGCGGGTTGAGGAAAATAGTCAGCGCTGGTTTAATCTTGATGAGCCTCTGGGCGTGGGTACTGCAGCACCCACGCAAAAAATTATCTCGCAAATAAAACAATTCCTTTAGACTATGCCCACAATCGCGGGTTTGTCAGCCCGGCTTAAGGAGACACCATGAGCAGACAAGTATTTTGCCAGCACCTGAATAAAGACGCAGACGGACTGGATTTTCAGCTTTATCCCGGCGAACTGGGAAAGCGTATTTTTGACAATATTTCTAAAGAAGCCTTTGCCGCATGGCAGAAAAAGCAAACCATGCTGATTAACGAACAAAAGCTGAATATGATGGAACCTACAGACAGAAAGTTCCTGGAAGAAAAGATGGAGGCCTTTTTGTTCGAAGGGGTTGAGCCGACCATCGAAGGCTACGTCCCCCCAAAGAAGTAGTGTTAAACGGCTGAAAAATGCACGGGTTGCTGTTTTTTTCTCTGAATTGCGCAACTAATGCGCAGTTGAAAAAAATATGCAGAAAAACGGTTGACTTGAAGCACGGAAATCCGTTTAATACGCACCCACAGCAGGACAGGCTTTAAAAAGTCTCCTAGCTACCAAGTTTCGCCCAGATAGCTCAGTTGGTAGAGCAGCGGATTGAAAAGTGCAAGCACTTCCAGTCAGATTTACCAAGAAAGCTTCTAGAGCAATAGTTTTAAAGTTAGTAAGCACTTCGATAAAGCTTGCAAAGTTTTGCAAAGTTTTTTATAAAGCTTACATAGCACAGTTTATGTGCCTCGATAGCTCAGTTGGTAGAGCAGCGGATTGAAAATCCGCGTGTCCCTGGTTCGATCCCGGGTCGAGGCACCATCCATTCGGAAGCCCTGATTAGAAATGATCAGGGCTTTTTTATTTGGATTTGAAAGTTGTAAGTTGCACCTAAAATAGAATCTGCGTATTGTTGGATCAATAAATTTTCATTCTCTTCACTCTCGAAGCGTCTTTTAAATCGCCGTCATTTCCGCTAAAAATTCATATTGTTTTGTAAATCAGAACGTTGTGACATAATATTTATAAATTATTAAGTTTATTGTCGAAGAAAGACCACCTACCAAGGGCTTTACATTATGACTTCACATCCGGAAGATATTAATAATACTTTTGAGCAACGGGCAGACTATCTGGATGAAGAAAAACTACTGGATTTAACTGCTGAGAATGAGCATTCAAAGAAAGTAGAAACGATTTTATTGAAGAAGCAAACTGCGCTAATTGTAGGTCCTAGGGGGTGCGGTAAAACTCACATGATGAGATATATTGCTGCAAAATGCAAAACAGATCATTCTCTTCCTGCGGCGATTTATGTGACATTCAATCGGTATTTTTGGCTGGAGCCGATGCTTGCATCTAAAGCTGATGCGATCAGTGTCTTTCACTCGTGGGTATTAGCGAGAATAGTTCTAGCGATTTCTGAAAACGATGAGCTCGAATCAGAAGATGTAGTTTTATTTGATAAAGTGAGTATTAAAACTCTTAAGTCACTGATTTCCAAAATAGAGAGGAATCTTTCTGTAAATAAAGAAGAAAGTGAGCTGTCCAAGAGCCTAAATATATACTTGGTCCTAGAGCTAATTAACCGTCATCAAAGAGAGCTGAATAGAACTCGGACAGTGTTGCTCTTAGACGATGCTGCTTTGACCCTTACTCCTGAATATATGAAGGAGTTCTTCGAAATTTTTAGAGTATTGAAATCTCCAACCGTTTCTCCCAAAGCATCAGTATACCCTGGCACAACAGAATACAGCCCAAGGTTTCACCCCACTCAAGAGGGTATTTTACATTCAGTCTGGTTGTCTGTTGAGGATCCTAGATACCTAGAAGACATGGATTCTATTGCAAATAAACGAACTTCCAATCTTGATTCAATTCCAGAGGAAATTAAAGAGTATTTAAAGTTCGCATCTTTTGGTGTACCAAGAGCCTATCTTTCAATGTTGGAAAGTTATAAAAATAAAGATTTTGGAACTATACAGCAAGGTATAAATAAGATTGTTCAACTTAACATTGAAGATAGAATTGCTGAGTTTAAAACTATCTCAATAAAATCTCCTAAACTGAAAATTCTTATAGAAAATGGGGAGAGTGTTTTTAATGAAATTGTTAGACTTTTAACTGAAGATAACCAGAAGAATATCGATAAAGGCGAAAAACAATTTAAGATAGGAATATCTGGAATTGAAGAGAAGCCGTTCGTTCTTAGAATGCTGAACCTACTTGTAGAAGCAGGCCTTTTGTTCGAAGTTGAAGAAAAAGTATCGCACGGGAAGGGGCGCGAATATTTCAGATATATCCCACATTTGTCAGCATTACTTAACTCTAGAGCATTTTCAGGGCGTGACAAAGGCTGGTCCGCAAAAGAAGTTTCGGCAAGATTGAAGCTACCTTCCAAAAAGCAGCCCGTAAGGAGAGTAATTTCTAATATTATCAGTAGGGAAACTATTGATTCGCTGTCTTTAAATTTACCAAAGTGTGCTTCTTGTGGTGAGGAGAGACTTAATATAAATCAGAAATTTTGTCACAACTGTGGGGCAGAACTAGTTGACGGCTCTACATTTGAAACGTGTATGTCTTTACCTCTTCATGAAATACCAGGACTAACAGAGTGGACAAAAGATAAGCTAAAAAGTGAAAATATAACTTTTAAAACTATAGGAGATCTTTTGGCTTCTCAAGACCCTGGGACAGAGTTGAGGCGTATCAAGCGGGTTGGCGAAGTAAGAGCTGAAAAAATAACAAATTTAGTAGCTGCTTACGTTGAAGAGTTCTTACAATGAGCCAATCAGATTTCTCATTAATGGTTCAGGTAGATGCATTAACTTTTTCTGTAAATACCGTAGATTTTTTTGGGCCTAGAGAACGGAAGCCTTGGCTTTCACCGATTGATGAATTTATCGATAACTCCAACGCTATTAACAGGCTGTGGTTAGCGCAAGATGGAATTGATAGAGCTTATGCTTCCGTATTGCTCATAGGTTATTTTTCAGCATTTGAAAGCTATATCAGAGCTTTAGTAAGAGAAATAGTGAAGGTAGATCCTTTATCTCAAAAGCACTCATTTGAGAAAGAAATCAAATTTGGAGCAGCTTTTCATCATGATAGAGATATGTTGCCAGAGGCTCTCATGGACGAGTTTTCGTTCACAGGCTCAAAAAATATAGTGACCACCTTCAAAGAGCTCTTAAAAGTGCATTTGGTGTTGGATGAAAGAGTTAGCCGGGAGTTCGATAAGATTTGTCAGTTACGCCACTGCTGTGTACATAGATTCGGCAAACTAGGTGCAAAAAATGCTATGCGACTAGGAATGGACAGTCATGGTGCGGATTTGGAAAAACCTATAACACTCAACTACAGTTCTTTACAGGAAATTGCTAAGATCTTACGTACGAGTGTTAAACATATTAATAACAAAGCTTATAGTGCCATTATTCAACGAACCTCCCCTAAAACCTCGCAAAAATTGGGCGTTGAATGTATATGGAAACTGAATTATGAAGAGGATAAAACTCTATATAAAAGATATCACAAAGTGTTTTCATCGAAAATAGAGGTTGTCAAAACTCCTCAGCCGAAAACGATGTATAATAGAATGATTAACTTTTTTGATTCCGAATGAGACACGAAAGAAACATACTTATGGAGTAGAGTAGGTAAGGCGTTCTATAATGATATTCGATTGATGCCTAATCTCTTTTCCATTATTTGAATGTAGTTTTCGTCATGGTCAGCTAGGATTGCGTTTATACCATATTTCCTAGCTACGGAGCCTGTCGTTCCAGAGCCTGCCATGGGATCAAATACAAGATTCCCTTCTTTGCACACCATATTTAAAAGCTTTTCATAAACTTTTTCTGGTTTTTGGGCTGGGTGTCCAGTCTGCTCTTTTCTGCCTATAAATCCGATATTCAAGGCTGCTTCAATCACGCTTGTTGGTCCTGGTATATACCGAAGCTTTCCAGCAGCCTGCTTCTCTTTTTGAATGTCATTCAAAAAATGTTCTGGATACATCGGTGCTTCTGGTGTTTTTAAATGTAAGCAAGCTTGCTGAGAGGAACGCCACCCTCTAATGATCGATGGATTGTTCTTGTAATACCAAGTAAGCCAAGCTTCTAACTTAAATCCGTCAGGTATCATATTACAAAAGATCGAGACAATCTCAGGAAAACCCCAAAGATAAAGATGCTCAGAGAATGTACTAGTAGAGGCCAGTATTGTGTTAATAAACTCAACATAATCTTCTCGAACGCCACCAACACCTTTGTTATACCAAGGATCTAACATCGAGACGCTTACCTTCAAGCCGACTTCGTTAACGACTTTGATACTATCGAATACGTCCATAGGTGGGAGTATCGCGATACCATGCTTTTCTATACTTTCTGAAATTGTAAATTTAGTCGACAATATCAAAATTCCCTTTGTAAATCCTATTTAACGCACTTAAAAGAAAAGTCTGGGTAAATCCTTCCTAAGTGCTCAAGCCTTTTTACTGTTATTTCATGAATATGTTTATAGCCATGATGGTAAGCTTTATGTTTCTGAGAAATCTCTGAATTGTTCTCCATTAAAATTACTCTTCTATTCCCGTTGTCTCTTTTGTTTAAATTCCAAGTGGCATGTGCAGTTGTTCCAGTTCCTGCAAAGAAATCTAATATCAAAGCATCTTTTTCAGCAAAGCAGTCGATTAAGTCTTCTACGAGTGCTATTGGTTTTGGAGTGTCAAAAACTTTGTCACCAAATATATCTTTGATTTCATTTGTAGCCCTCTCAGTTAAATATCTGTTATCGCTCCATATGCTTTTGGGTTTCACACGTTTATCGTTCGAATGATAGTTTTTGACGTATATCACCCCACCCTTACTTGCAAAAAGCTTCCAGTATTCACTATTTGCTTTATCTTTTCCCCAGAGCCAACGCCTTTCTATTCCTTTGCTATCTACAGGGAAAACTTCTTTCAATCCATCTTTAAGCTTTTCAGTATAGACCCTGCCATTATCGTCGTAATACAGCGGATAAAACATATTTGGTCGCTCAGTTTTTAAACTTGCATCTCCTTTTTTTCGAAACAAGCCATCTAATCTATACGCACCCCATTCGTCCGCTTTGTCATACTTTTCCGTATCCTTTTCAATCAAACCCATGGCCTTCGATTGATCTGACATTCCATAAACAACAACGTATTCATGATTACTTGAGATACTATTCTTCGCACCTTTCCCATTGTTGCTTCTCTTAATGCAAAGGCAGCCGATAAAGTTGTTTTCGCCAAATACTTTATCCATCACAACCCTCAAATAAGGTTGTTCGTAGTCATCAATGCTAATAGCAATTATGGCTTTCTTTGAAAGTAATAATTTGGCAGCTTTCAATCTAGATGACATAAACTCCATCCATGCTGCATGACTTCCAAAGATATTATTTTCTTTGCTTTTCAAAGAGTCAGGGTAGATAAATTTGCTGCCAGTGTTGTATGGAGGGTCTATGTAGCAAAATCCTACCTGTCCAACTAAACGTTTAGAAACTTTTGACAGGTTGGTTAAATTGTCGCCAATATATAAAGTGCAGGAATTAGCAGCCTCAAAATCAACTGTTTTATCCCCTTCATCTTCAACAAGTTCAGATATATCTTGTTGTTCTATGTCTAAAATGTGTTCTAGCATGTTGTCATCGTGTTCGTAATCTGGTTTCATTCTATCAGGTCTCATTACTGTCAAAAAGGAAAGCTGTGTCAGGCATTAACCCGTACCCGAGAGGTTCTATTGAAAAACAATATACACAAAAGAGCATAAAGGAACGTCTAGAAGCTTTCTTCGTTGATAATGTTGGAAAAGTTGTTACTCGTGAGATGTTGATTGAAGTCTCAAAAGATCCTATTACAAATGTAGAACCAGAAAATTGGCACCAAAGGCTTTCAGAGCTGCGTACCGATTCAGGTTATACAATCCTCTCAAAGAGAGACAGAGCTTATTTAGCTGTTGGCGAGTATGTCCTTCAGTCTTTAGATATAAGAGCGACCGCAGGCAAACGAGTACTCCCAACCAAAGCAACTTGGAACAAAGTTCTTGAAAGAGCTCAGTACCGTTGTGAATGGCGTGAGGGAGGAGAGTATTGCCGATTGGAAGAAGGTGAGCAAGATCACATCGGGGGAGGTACTGTAAAATTGACTCCGGACCATATGCAACCTCACTCAATTAATCCAAATGCTGATCGACTTGATCCAACACAGTGGCAAGCATTATGCGGAAGACACCAAGTCGTCAAAAAGAATTTTTGGGATTCCTCTACAGGTAAGATCAACACCTTAGCTGTTATGCAAGCAATGCCTCACTCAGAGAAGGAGAAAGCTTACGTTTTCTTAAAGCAGTATTTCGGAGACGTTTAGTCACTTACTATTTTTGGCTTACGCAAGAAATATAAAATGCGTTAGCCTCCTGCCAGTAATGCAAGAAGTTACCCTCCCATATTTGGTACATATCAGTTGCCTGCTCAATAGGAAACACACCGAACAGGTTTTGAAAAACACCTGCATCGAAATCAAAGTCGAGGTCTTTTGCTAGCTCTGCATTGGGGCCACTTCCTATATAGGCAAAATCGGTGACGTAGCAAAAGTGCCATGCATTATTACGTTTCTCCAAACGAATCTCTACAGGGTGAAAACCACCATTTTCAGCTGAGTAATTTGGGTTTCTGAAATTAATTGTCACGCTTGTTTGTGACACGCTGTGCTGTACAAGTAAATCGACGATTGCTTTTGCAAATCGCTTTGAGACAGGCAAAGCGAGTCCCTCATAATGAATATGCATAATAAAAACTCTTCTGATTGGAATCTATTAATGTGAGTGCTGCCTAGCGCGTCTGTACGAAGCTTTCAGTAGCGCTATTCATTTTACTTCTGAAACGCTAGCGCTACGTAAGTGCGACTTACTTTTGTTAGATAGACAGCACTCGACTCTTGGTTTGTTGTCGTTGTTCATACAGTCACGCGCTAAGGACGATAACTGATGAGTAGAGCAGGGGGCTAACTACGATTTTGCAAACTTTGCGTTGGCCGGAGTCTTCCCCTTTGCGACAGTCTTTGGCGGCGATATTAAGAACTCATCAAGCTCTCCTTTTTCTACCGCGCTTATCAAGATGTCGATGACTTCTGGGAGCTTTTCTTTCTCGCCAACATCTATGGCTGGTTTCCCCTTTTGTAACTCGATTGCTCTTATGCCCACCTTAACCTCAAGGAAATAGTGGTTATCGGTGTCGTAGTACCAAGGACGAACAGTAGCCTGCCAACGCTTTTTAATTCGTTCTCCTGTTTCTGGATCTTTGACTGTTTTTTCTTTGTATGCCACGAATGGTGTGTCTTCAAGCATGCAAGTGGCGAGCTTTTTTTGCTGTTCGAGTCGGTTGATTAGCTTCATGCGCTTGTTCAATACCGGTGGCTTTTGCTTAATTTCAGGACGAGCGATAACCTTGAGTGAACTCAATACAGATGTAGTCATAATGTTTACCTTTGAATGTTAAGGGCGGATAAAGCCCATTGAGGTGTGTTTCTGCTTACGCAGGTTTTCGTCTGCCAACAGGTTGATGGCAAAGTCACGAATTTGAATTTTGGGTTGAAACTTCTTTCGACGAGCCAATAGAGCGAAATCACCGGGTGTAAGGTTGCGCAGTGAAGATAGCCTTTGTTTTTCAGCTTCCTTGAGCGTTCTTACTCTAGTGAGCTTTTTGTACAACTCTATTACTTGAGTCGATGTAAGATATTGGCAGTCTAGTTTGAAATCGAACCGACGTAACACGGCTTTATCAAGCTTGTCGGAAAAGTTAGTAGCAGCGAATAAAGGCTGTGTGAAACACTCTATTTGCGTTAGAAATTATTAACCAGCTGATGTTCGTGATGAGCAGTGAGCGCTTCACGTGAGCTTAGTAAGCTATCCACTTCATCAAGCAATATGACTTGCTCCTCATCATGAGCGCGTTGAAATAGCTCAGCCACCTTTTGCTCACTTTCACCCACCCATTTACTTAAAATATCAGAGCATTTAACACGCAGCAGTTTCCTACCATATTGCTCTGTCAAATAGTGCGCGAAAGCAGTTTTGCCTGTTCCTGGAGGACCTGAGATTAATGTCCTCGCTGGTTGGTTTTGTTTAAGTGCAAACGCTATTTCGTTAAGATACTCCTTTGACTGCTTAATATTTAAGTAGCTCGTATCGAAAGGTAGCTCACTTTTGTACTCAAGTTTATTTTGCCATTGCTCCGTTGCTCTTAGTGACGCTTCGACAACTTGACCGATTACAGCTTCTGCGCGAGCACGTTTAGCGTTTACAGCGTGAGCGACATGTGTTGCGTTAGCAACAATTGCTGGCGTAATGTTCTCTGTTTGACTAATCATTTTTCGTGCTGAGGAAGAAACACTCAAGCCGTGATAGTAAGGCCGCGTTATCTGTTCGATTTCTTCTGGTCTTAACGTAGGAACGTCTAATACGAGCTTGAATCGCCTGATAAAGCTTGGCTCAAGATATTGGATATGGTTTGTAATCCAAATGCAGGGAATTTCGTTTTGCTCAATGAATCGCTGTAGATGTTCTTTACTGTATTGGCTGTCAGCACAATCGAATAAACTCTCGCATTCATCTACCAGCAACATAGCGTCCGCCTTACGCGTCAGCAATGATTGAAGTAACGCTAAATAACGTAGCCTTTCTTTGTTTGGAAAGCGGCTATTGAACTCATCTTCAGAAAAATTGCTAGCAAGTGCAGTAGAGCGAATTTCGTAAAGTGTTCTATCGCAGTATTTGGCAAGTGTCCTCGATAACTCTGTTTTACCTGTTCCTGAAGCTCCATAGAGCAAAATACTTGCTCCAGACTGTCTAGACTTACTAGCAGCAGTGAGATATTGCGACAAAAGCGCAGTATTCACGTGAGGAAAATCATCTAATGTGAAGCTTGCGTCGGGCGAAGGATGCAGCAACGGTGCTATTAGTGTTTCCCTTGAGGTAATTGTTTCACTTAGCAACGTTCGAACAAGTGCTTTTGGCATTGCGCCATATTCGAAGGACAAAAAGTCTGTATCAGGCAGAAAACCATAATGATTGAGCTGCGCTGTTGCGTGAGAAAATAGTTCGTCACTGATGCCTGAAATGTCTTTGAGGATTTCGTTTAACGAAAGGTGGCTTGTTTGCATGTGCACCTCAGAAGAAAGCGCTCTAATCCACTTGTTAACCTGCGAGAGTAAGGCGAACTGAATCAGTAACTCGGTTTGCTTAGGCAAGTCCATCACGGTTCTGATATAGCGACAATTTGCTAAAAAGGTTTTCGTTACCTGAGGCTGAGTATCAGTAATAGTGAGGCAAGCTTTGTAATTGACGTTTTTGCTTCTACCTATGAAAAACGATTGTGTAGCTACCTTGCTACCACGCAAATTACTGGCAAGACTTTTACTGAGTATATCGGTATCGATTGAAGGCAGATAGTTGAGTAATCGCTTGCCCCATTCACATGCAAGGTAATTAAGCTCACTCGACTTATTGAGTACTTTATAAGACATGCTAGCGCCCCATTATTGATAGGAAAGTAGAGATGCAGCTTCTTGCATCACTTTTTCATTTCGCTTGTCGTACATGATGGTTGTACTGATATCCTCATGTCCTGCCATTTGGCGCACAGTGTTTATATCTACATTTTGTTCAAGTAATCGTGTGATAAACGTTCGTCGAAGGTCATGCGGCGAGACTCCTTCTACGCCAATTGATGCTAGCGACTTTTTAGTGAGTGAATAGATAGAGCACGATGACAACGCGGTGTTGTGTTTAATATTTCCACCTTTTGCGACTCGAACAAACAAGTGGCCGTTGCTTTTACTTCGAAGTGCTAGCCATTGATTCAGCGCAAGTTGCGTCCATGCTGGCAGATGAACAGTTCGGCTCTTGTTTCCTTTTCCTTTTTTGACGACCAGAGCAGTACCTTCGATAAAGTCTTCTACCAAGAGTGCTACTAGTTCACTTCGTCGTAACCCTGTGCCTAAAAGTGTTGAGATTAACGCGTAGTTTCGAATACCAAGAACAGATGTATCGCGTTGTAACTTTATCAGTAGCTTTCTGACCTGCTCAGTTGAGAGAGGCTTTCCATTATGTTTGCCGTGATTCACTTTGCTGATAGCCCGAAGTTGAATCGACTGCATTTCTGGAACGAGTCCAGACAGTACAGCTATTTTTACGATACTTCTGATCGCTATCATTGCTCTGTTGATAGATCTAGCTGACCAACCCTGAGTAATAAGCTTCGTTTTAATATAGGTAGCTTGTTGAAAATCGATATGATGATATTTATCTGTTCTCTCTTCATCAGTCCAACCCATCATGTCTGCGATGCTATTTAGCTGTGAAGCAATAGAGCGCTGACTATTAGGCGCAAGTCGACCTAAATACAGCGCATAGGGGCAAGCTGCATTCATAAAATGCTCCGAAGTTGTAGTTAAAAGTATTGAATTTGAATGGAAGTGCTTAGAAAGCGAAGAAGATAATATCAGGCGATTTTAATGATTTATATGGCTGTTTTGTCCCAGCGAAATAATAATTATTATTTCGCTATATCGGGTATATTCGGCATGAAAGTAGTGGTTTTTTAGTTTAAGTACCTTTGACGAAGCAATACGAGAAGTCTTAAAATCCTTCGAGGTAAAGGCTCAACTAGGTGAATTATAGAACCTTCTTGTAGAACTTTTTTAAAAGGCTTTGTTGTGTATTTGACGGTAGGCTCGATTTTATGGTTAATAGAGCCGAAGTGATAAATATTTCCGCGTACCGGTATTTCACCTCTCGCTTCCAATGTTATTTTTGCCAGATTAATTTTTTCTTTTTCATTAATGCAGTTCACTACTTTTCTGCAAATAAAATTAAAAAGAGTTTTCTCCTCTACTGTCAATTCGATGAAAGAGTCTAAATACTTTTTTTGCGATTTTTCTACGAAGAAATACTCATGATTAAGGTCTTTAAATAAGGAGTTAACTGTCGTTTTTCTCGCTTTAGAGTAATCTTTAACATATGTTAAAGATTCATTCTCTAATCTAACGGTGTTTTTTCTCTCGTTATTTTTCTTAACGCGAATTCTTGTACTCCATATTTTCCATACTTGGTCGTCAATATCGCTATTTAAACTGTTTAATTCATTTGTTATTTTTTCTGCTTTATCGTTCTTTCCAGCATTTAATGCTTTTCGTAATAGTGGAAGATTTAGGGCAATAGTATTCATTGTTTCGTGGTGAATCGTGTCTTCTTTTGAAACATTCACTCCTAATTTTAACAGAGCCTCTCCTTGCCCTATCCATGTCTCGGTGTCGAAAGTTTTTCTTTTCATAATCTCGATGGAAGTTGATTTCTTTATGATCAAACTAAGAGCGAAATGTGTTCTTGTCAATAAGTAAGTGTACTAATTTTTCTGACTCACGAAGAATTTATGCGTAGTGCTACGCTTTTGTTGTAAGTGAGAAGGCGTAGTGCTACAGTGTGATTTTTGAACTTTTTGACGTAGTGCTACGGCTTAAAAGTGGATTGGAAGTAGAGCGTTGTGTGCGAAACTCATTTTACGTTAGTAGCTACTAACACATTTTCTTTAATGATAAGTCGTTGCGCAACGCTTGCATTCTGAAAAATGTAATATCGTAAAAATGCAGTAGGGATGCGGTATTAGCAGGGCTAGAGCACGTTTTTGAGGCGTAAAAGATATTTTTTAAAATAATAGGAAAATTTTGTGAGTTAACTAATTTAAATACATGTTACACACGCACACAACTATCAGTATGTACACTACTACTATCACTAATACTACTAACTATACTACTACCACAGTACATAATAACAATTTCATTAATAATCATTGTAGTAGAAGGAGGTTTCGTCAACTACGTTCCCGATGCAAACTTAATGACTCAATGTGCAGTAACGCCAAAACTCAAAAGAAGGATTCAAAGTTAATTCAAGACTTTTATTCGGCACTACGAATTGAGGACAGAGATAGCGCACTTAGTGCCATAGTAAGTAATGACGGATTTTTAAAAAGAAACTCAGATAATTTTTATCGCTACTTAGATAATCCTCGATGGGTTGACCCAGACTTTGATAGGTTAACAATTGGCTACGGTATATCTAAAGAAAAGTCTTTAAAAATAAGGAGTCGGTTAAGCGCTGGCGATTGTCCTAAAAATGCTACTTTAGAACAAAGTTCAAGCAACAAATATTATAAATATTCTTGGGTTTTGAAATTTAAAAAAGAACGTGGGATAAGGCTTTATTTAATTAGTAACAACGGTGGTGTGGATTTTAGGCATGTTAAAATCAACTTCACTCCCTCTTATTTTAAGGATGGTGAGTTAGCCGAGTTTTTTAATTGGTTTAACGAGCTACTAGGGAGCGAGCGTAAACGCGCGACAAAAAACTCTATCATATCGTTAATGGAAAATGGCCTTCAATTACATAATGTTTTTGCTCCTCAAATTGTTCATAACAGTTTGTTCGGGAAGGAAGAGAAGTTTAATTGGAAAATAAGAGGTAAAGAGCAACCGTTTACTCAGGCCACTTATGATATTTTTAAAGCTGAGTGCGGTGCGACCATAAAGAACAAAATTTATTGTCCGGTATCGAAGCTATTTAACCTCATATTTAATAAACGACGTTATACCGAAAATGATGCCCTTATGGTTATGGAAAACATATCGTATGCAACTAGGGTCGAGAGTGCATATGTCTATTCATATAAACACTCGGCGAAAAAGTATTCTCTACTAGAGATGGAGCGTGTGCCTTGTTTCTTGAGTCAGTTTGATATCATTGCTCCCGATTCGTTAGTCGAAATGCCCATCGAAGATAGAGTCAAACTAATGGGGAAGCGAACGTTATCTGGTATAGAGAGGAGCAACACACGTAATCTTATTCTGTCTCCTAACACTCTAGAGACTAAACGCATTAAAATGCTTGAACGCTACAAAGATATTTTCTTGAACAGTTGACAGTGTTGCCAGATGATAGCGCAAGCAACACTCTACTGTAGACGTGTTGAGTAATGTGTATCAGCAATTTTGTAATACTGTGAAGATAGCGTTTTGCGCAGATTCTCTAAATTCACGACCAATTCTTGGTGTGTATGAAGGGTGGGGGGCTGATATTACAGTTGTTTTAAAATCGTCTTTTTGCAGTTTACCTACTGAAAACTTGAACGTTACTTTACCTCTCACTTCGTGATGCTGTATGTCTGTTAAGTTTGAAGAGTGTAACAGCCAATTCTTTGATGATGGGCTATTAAAGCTCTTGGGAACAAGAACAACCTTTGGCTTGAAGTACTCTATTATCTGATTGTTCAGCTTGTACGAAAACTGAATGGCTCTGTCTAAAAGCGCTTTATCGTGTCTAGCCAACTGAGAGGTGAAGCTTTTAAAATCCCTACTTCCCCACAGCACTATGTTAGCCATGAGCGTTTTGTGTTCGCCAAACCGCTTGTTGAATATTTCTGAGTAGAATTGCCACTTGTTGTTTGGCTTGTTAATAGGATCCCACAATGGGGCATTCACACCATCGCTATTTTTGTACGCTTCGCTGAAGTTGTCGTTCATGGCTTGTTGCACAAAACCCTCGTAGTGAGAAGGGGAGGAAGGAGTCAAAATAGCGTCGAGAGATTCAGGAACATTAGGATTTGAGCCTAACCAAATCACATCGACTGATTCTGTATTAAGCTTACTTAATACTTTTGCTGTCTCGATTTCTCCAAAGATAGAGCCTCTAAACGGTATCGAATAAGAGCCTGTACCTCTCTTGAGCGCTTTATTTTCTTGGTTTTCTACAAAATCAGAAATACTATTGTTTATTACTTCAAATATATTCAACGTCATGTCCCTATGATTTGCTTGCGTATTCTTTACTGAGCGACTTTTTAACTTTTTCGTAAGCTTTTTATGAACTAAAGATTCGGTAATGCTTGTCTCGCTTCCAAGTGCATTGACTCGGTATTAGATTAAATTTATCACATACCAAGGTTTGAAGCTCAACGCTCTGTACCACTTTTCTGTCTGCATATATTTTAAAGAACTTTGAGTTTCCAGAGTAGATTACTCTACCCCTGCTGACTTCTTGATATTCAGCAGCAATGAGCTCAGGAAAACACGGAAGGTATATTCTATGCTCTTCCCACTCTACTAAATGGCTAAAGTCACTGTCATAGAGTGAAAGGCTATCAGGCTCTGCACTATTCAAAGGCATTGCTTTAGCAAGTACAATCGACTTGTAGACCCAAAAAATACCAATATGAGGCAGCTTAGCTTTCATCTTGTATATCTCCAACATGTTGACGTCACCCAACTATCTTGGCAGAGATTTACAACCCTTTAATTATTCAACATTTGCTTCTGAAGTGAGCGCTATTCGCTTGCATGACATATCGTATTCAAAAGTGGAAAGCTAATTTCTTATCTTTACTCGAATAGGTAACGTTAATATAGATTAATGAAAGGGAAACAAATAATGGAGTGGCCAAGTTATTAGTCATAGAACAGAGGGTTGATTAATAATTGAACAAATATCTTGCTTTGTAGCCTTTGGTGGGTTAAAAAATGATCAGTTTGGTTTGCAATTTTATTAATTAAGTTGTGAAAGATCACGTTAGCAAGGAAAAGGAACTTCTATGAAACCTCTCAAATCATTTTTTATAACAACTATCGTTTTTCTAACTCTTTACCCATCCGCAATTCTAGCACAAGTTGCCAATATAGCAGCGGAAACGCAAAATCAAGAAGAGTTCGGTGTCTATATACAGAATAGTAAAGGCAAAGATCCTGAAGTTAAACTTTCGAGAAATTACTTGTGCCATGGAAAGGGGAGCACTTATTACCCTTTAACAACATCTGGTTATAGGAACAATTTTGGTAATGTTCAAGAGTGTGTGGACGCAGGTTTCGGGTTACCCAAAAAGCCTTACGAAACAGAAGATATTGAGCTTTATACAAAAGCAGCTAAAAACGTAGAAAACTTATTATTAGAAAGAGTTGCGACAGGAAGGGACCCTGCACTAGCGCGGTTGAGTACTTTAAACTCCGCTTCGTCAACATCGAATCCAAACACTGTCGCGCCTGCTCCAACGGAAGTTGTGGAAGCTATCGAGGATGCAAAAAAGGCAGAAGAAGAGAAAAAGGAAGCTGCTGACTTCGGTGGGTTTAATTGGAACCCCGCGCTAGTTTTCCTCTCATACAACGGGCCAGACTATATTGAAGATGTTGAAATTGAAAGTAATGCTGAAGGAGGCGATGGAACCATATTTGTTGGGAAAAAGGTGGGCACTCAGTTAGCTTTGATGCTTGAAGCTCATTATTTTTGGGACTGGTCACGAGGAAAATACCAATATGGCGTCGGTCCATTTGTATCAGTTAGTCTTGCCACGCAGCAAGGTAATAGCTTGGGTTCGGTGATGGGGGTTGGGGCGATGTTTGGCCTGCGTCAAAAAGATGTGATGAATATGAACATAGGGTTAGGGTATTTTCGAGATACAGATTTTGAAACACTGCGCGATGGTTTAAAAGACGGAGATACAACGAGCTTTACAGACAGTTCAGATTTAATACAGAAAAGAGATGTGGGCGGCCTTATGATTCTTTTTAGTGCAAACTTTTAATCCGCAAAATATGAAATCTGACAGGTAACACTTATGTTTGATTTAATTTTTTACAAGTGACAACTTGCTAAAATATGCAGCTTGTTGAATGCAGGATTAAGAATAAGTGAAATGGGGATAGGCAAGGCATGGACAAAGCGATTCATAAAGAAATCTTCTACTATGAGGCTCTAAGGACGATAGTTGGTTTATTGGCAATCGCTGTTGCGCTCATCACTACTATTACCTATTTTTTTTATACCGATCTAACGTGGACCATTTCGAATATTCCAACGAGTATAAGTGTTACTTTCCACTTGGGCTCAGTTATTCCGTTTGTTGGGATACTATTCATTGTCGCGTCATTCTTATTTGCCTTTCACGGTACGAGTCGAATTCAGTTCATATTGACCAAATTAGCCGGAGTGTTTGCTCTTTTGGTGGCTTGTTTCCCCACTGACATAGACGGACGATGGATTGCTATGCTTACTGAGGAAAATCCCCTCATTCTTAAAGATTTACCAACAAAGTGCAAAGAACTCTGGGAAAATTCGCCAGACGCACATTGCAATATGTATTCGTGGGAATTGACGCCTACAGTACACTTTACAGGTGCTTTCGGACTTATTGGAATACTGTGCATATTATGTTTTATATTTGCCCATAGAACATGCAAAAAAGAAAAAAAATATCCGCAATTTAAGAAACAGCTTTTTAGGCGAAGAATCATTTATTACATGTGCGGACTAAGTATGATTGCCTCTATTTGTCTCCGATTTCTTTTAGCTGATACTGATGCGCCGAGTGACCAATCCATATTTTGGGTTGAGGTAGTTTGCTTAATAGCGTTCGGGATAAGCTGGCTCGTTGCAGGACTGAAGTTTGCAGTGACCGGTCTTTCTAGTGGCCAGGAAGTAGAGCACACTATGTCAGCTGAAATTGATGAAAAAGTTCGTGATTCAAAAGATGAATAGCTTACGACAATCTAAGCTAATTTAATTCAAAATTACATCAGTTTTATCAGTCACTGAAAATAATCCTCAATGGAACGACTAGTAATTTTGTAATGGAGCCATTTGAAATGAATCTAACTTCGGCAAAGCAAAGAGTAGATGAGTATTTCCAGAAAAGCACATGGCTAGGAACAGTAGTTTCGGGGCTCGTAGTGGCTATAATTTCGGCATTTTTTATTGAGGTAAATCCAACTGCGAACTTTTCAGCAGTTATTAGTTTTACTATAGGATTGCTCCTAGCTGTGTGCTTCATGTATGACTGCATGGATTCGTCATTTAAGCCAATGACCATGCCATTAGGTTTTTTGTCTCTAGCATACCTACTGATTGGCGCGTTCCATTTAATCAATCATGACCAGCAAATTGTCGAGCCATATATTGAAATGTTTGGGACTATTTGTTTCGTTTTAGCTTGGGTGTTTGTGAGTAAAAACTCTCCTCGTCAAAAAGACCGACGAGCGGAAATATTACCCATTGTTGTTATAAGCTTTGCACTTGTTGCATTTACACTTTGGCGTGGAAGTATTCAAGGTGAAGCAGTTAATGAACAGAATGATCAAGCTCTAAGGCTTATGGTAAATATTTGCAATTGCCTCATAGTTCTCTCTTTGTATTCAGTATTGCGCAGAAATTTTAAGTCACCAGATACAGTAACTAATTTAAGCATACTGTTGTTTGGAGCTGCCCAACTGGCTGCTCCAGGCCGTGACTGCTTAACTGTTAAAGAACATACTTTTTTAACTAAATGCTCTTTAGACAATGTTGAGTTATTTGCTTCTGCCGTTTCCGCCAATAGCATTGCTTGGATGTTGTTTTTAGGAAAAATAATGTTCGGTTTTTACTTGCTTAATTTGTACTTCGATAAATCGAACGCCAAAAACAACTAATTGCTTTTAGGTCGTAATGGTTTATGAAAAAACTAACTGTAATACTCGTTGTTGACCAAATTTACGAGAAGACTCATCGCTTTGTGACGAAGTTGAGAGAGCATCTAGTTAAAGATTCTAAGACTTTTATCGCGATTGTTGAAGGTTGGGATTCAAGCTACAGTGATGTTCCTCTTGGAATCAGCGGAGTTTTCAAAGGAGACATAAAGAATTTAAAGTCAGAGCTCATTCGTTTCTTTCCTAAAGAAATTGATTCTGGAACTTTGCGCTTTATTGCGTTAAACGAATTTGCTTTGCTACCAAAACTAGCAATTGAAAAAGAGGTACTTGGTAATTTTGATTTAGGTATCTTGTACGCTTGCGATAAGATTGCTTGTCGAGAAATTATGTCCCTATACAAGTGTGATAAAGAAAGATATTTATCACATTTTAATTTCTGTACAGAATTTGTTGAAGTAAATGCAAAGTCCTCACTTCATCTTAAAAAGATCGATTCTCCAAGTGGTAGATACGTTGTAAAACCTGCGTTTGGTGCAAGTGCAGAGGGAGTAAAAATTTTTAACTCTTGGCTTCGCGCAGTCGAATACGCAAAGGAGCCGATTCCAGAAAATAAACTTTTTCCTGAAGATGTTCTCGAAACATTGAATGTTTCGCCCGAAAGACGCATGGCTAAAGTTATAGAGCCTTTTATAGACGGCACTGAGTTTTCGATTGATGGATATTTGATCGGCGGTGAAATCTACGCGATCGTACAACATAAATTAACAATTATCCAAAGTTCCTATATTGGCGACGGTCCTACTGTAACTCCTCCAATAAAGTCGTTTAACGAAAATTTTCCGAATTTCAAATCTTTTACTACAGAAGAAAAAGTAGTATGCGAGTTTGCTAGACATATACTCCGTGGACTTAGATACCCTGATAGTGTTTTTCATATTGAAGGAATTGAGTCGAACGGAGAGCTTAACCTGATCGAAGTTAATGCGCGTTCACCTGGAGGTATGCTGTGGTTATCTGCAATGAATAGAAGCGGGTATGATTTAGAAAAAATTCATTGTTACTTGCAATTAGGGCTAGAGCCTAAAAAATTGACGCTCGAGTCTAAAGAGAGCGGAATACATTGTCTTCACTATCCACTATATGCTGCAAACCCAGGAAAAATTGAATCTTGGGGGGACTTCACCAACACTAAACTCAAAGCCATTTTTTCTGATGTTAATATTCGCATTGATACAGCAGTACCGGAACATTTTGAGTTCAAGGAAAATCATTTTGAAGAGGAGCCGTATTTAGCCTTCTTTACAGCGATTACACATTCCGAAGCTAAGTTAAAAGAGGTTGTTAAAGTGTTATCTGGTTTGAAGCATCCTAGGCTATTTTAACAAGTGTACAAGTCTAGTTTGTCTATAAAAATTATCGTATCTTTTGAGTTAAATATGAGTATTAATAACTTTGTTACCACTGAATAGTAAAGTCTTGAAGATAGAAATATTGCCTCATTGTCTCTTCGTCACAAAAAGTAGTTACTTAATTACCTTACTGCGTGGAAAATATAAATGGACCTTATTACGATAAAAGATGAAGTTGAACTGATAGCCAAATTAATCGCCATTTTTGTAGGTTTAGTAGGAGTTTGGCGGGCAATTTTTGAGATGCGTCAAAATCGACGTCAGAGAGAAGTCGAACATCATTGGAAACAATCTTCACAAGCGAAGTCTTTGGTAGACGATATTAAAAGCGATTACAGGTGTGCTAGCGCTCTTCAAATGCTTGATTGGGCTGGCAGAGAGTATCGTATATCGGATGAGCGTAAAGAGGTCATATCAGAGGAAGAGTTCGCAAGCGCAATGCGCATTAATGATTTAAAATTCACTAGAAAAGAAGCATTTGTTAGGGATTGCTTTGATCGCTTTCTGGAGCGACTGGAAAGCATAGAACACTATATCAGAATAGATTTGATTCGGTTTTCTGATGTGAATGTGCCCTTGGCGTATTACGCCAAAAACGCCCAGTCTCGACCTTATCTAATGAAATTTATAAGAAGTTACCAGTATGAGCTTGCAGAGAGCTTCCTAAACAGATTTGATAAATAACTTACTCTTAACGTCTGGAATCGAAGCTTTCTAGTAAAGAAAATAAGTATTCTTAATTTGTGAACTACTGTAACTTAAAAAAAGATACATCATAAATAGGTAACGTTAATGCTTATTAACGGCTTTGTTGCCTAAATTGAACTTTACAGCGTTTACCTGATCAGATCGTCATATTTCCTGGTGGCGAATAAGAATGGGCAAGGCGAAAAGTAAGA